>JACQOR010000054.1 GCA_016202435.1 Chloroflexota bacterium | reverse complement strand
CTCCTATCTCCTCTACCTTGGCGATGAACTCCCTGAGATCTTCAAAGTGCACTGCCGGTCCCCCTTTTCTTGCGTTCTTCGCGGCCATCCCCAAGTCGTGCGTTCGGCCGGGGGACGGTTTGCCCCGGCACTCTCAACCGCGAGCGACGGCTTCCACCGGAATCGTTCGACCTTCCTGGATCGCCTTCAACACCCGCTCCGGGGTGTACGGCGGGCTCGGCGGCAGCAGCCCGTCGAGGGCATCCTCGATCGCACTGCCGATCGCAATGGGCCCGCTGATGGTCCCGGTCTCCCCCGCGCCCTTGGCTCCCAGCGGCGTGGTTGGGGTGGGAGTTTCCATGTGCCCGAATACGAAGGGCGGCATCTCGTTCGCGGTTGGGATCAGGTAGTCCATGAAAGTCCCGGTCAGCAGCTTGCCATCTTCGTCGTACTTGACCTCTTCGTAAAGGGCGTACCCGATTCCCTGGGCAGTGGCGCCAAGATGCTGGGTGAACACGATCCGCGGATTCAGCATGTTCCCACAGTCGTGCACACTCACGTACTTCAAAACCTCTGTTTGTCCGGTTTCCGTGTCCACGTCCACGACGCACACGACCGCGTCATACGGGTACGTGGAGAACTCGTTGCGCCGTCCCAGCTCATCCCGGTCGTAGACGTGATTCTCATTGATGAAGTAGCCAGTGGTGTCCAGCGCCGGCTCCTCGCCCGGAGGCAGGCGGTCGACGTCCTGGTACGCGATCTGGATGATCTCCCGCATCGTGATCTGGCGCTCGGCCCCGCGGATGATGTCTCCCTCGATCCGCAGGCTGCTCGGGTCCACGCCAAGCCGATGCCCCGCGATGCGCAGGATCTTGTCCCTGAGACGGTTAGCCGCGACCAGCACAGCCGGCATGACGGTCTGCGAGGTACGGCTGCTGCCCGGCCCTCCTCCGTAGGGCGTGACCAGGGAATCGCCGTCGGTGACATGGACGCTGTCTGGGGAGCAACCCAGCCGATCTGCCACGATCTGAGCGACAGTCGTCTGATGGCCCTGCCCGTTCTGGCCTCCACCCGGATAGGCGCTGATCACGCCGGACAGCTCGACCTTGACCCGGCACGCGCCCCATCCGCCCCCGTTTCCCCGACGAGCCGCGCCGGTGGGCTCAATGCAGAAAGATACTCCGATCCCGCGTTTGATCGTAGGACGCTGCCGGTTGAGCACCTGCTGCTCTTTGCGGAGGTCGTCGTAACCCGCCAGGTCCATCGCCATTTTCAGGCACTCCGCGTACCGCCCGCTGTCCAACGTCGCGCCGGTCGCGGTCAGGTAGGGGAACTTGTCCTCGGGGACCAGGTTCTTGAAACGGATCTCGGTTTTGTCTATGCCCAGCTCGCGCGCCCCGATGTCCAGCATGCGCTCGATGCAGAAGGCCGCGTCTGCTTTGCCAATCCCCCGGATCGCAGCGTGCGGGCTCTTGTTCGTGAGGATCGTGTAGCAGTCCTGCTTGTAGTCCTGGATGTCATAGGGACCGGTCAGGTAGAGGAACGTGGCGGAGACCGAGGGATCGAAGCCCGCGTTCGTGCCGGTATCTCCCATGAACCGGTCCCGCACCGCCAGCACGCGACCGTCGGAGCGCAGCGCTAGCTCGATGTCGTGCACCTGGTCCCGCCCCGCGCCCGCCGTGGCGAGGTTGTCGGTCCGCATCTCCGTCCACTTCACCGGCCGGTGCAGATGCCTCGACAGCACGGGCAGCAGCTCATTCTCGCCGACGCTCCCACCTTTGGCACCGAACGCTCCTCCGACGTCAGCGGCATGTACGCGCACCTTGGTCTCGGGAATCCCGAGGGCTCGAGACGCCGCCGTACGTCCCGCGTAGACGCCGGCGGCCGACGACCAGATTGTGACTTCGCCGGTGGAGTGGTCGTAGTTGGCCACCATGGCCTTGGGCTCAATCGGAGCCGTCAGAATCCGGGCCGTTTGGAGCCGGGCCTTGACGACCTTGTCCGCTTCCGCAAACCGCTGCTCAACACGCTTGCCTTCGCTCTCGAAGTGCGTTTCCAGGAGGATGTTGCTCGATTGGTCCTCGAGGACCACCGGAGAATCGGGCAGCATTGCCTTTTCCATGTCCAACACTGGCGGCAGCGGATCGTATTGAACCACCACCGCATTGGCCGCGTCCTGTGCCTGGTAGCGGCTCTCCGCCACCGCTACCGCGATCGGCTCCCCGACACGGTGGACCTTGCCTGAAACGAGCGGCCACTGGGTTTTGGCGCCCAACACGGTCTTCCAGTCAGCTTCCGAAAACACACCCAGGACGCCCGGCATCTTCCGTGCCGCCTCGAGCGACTCCTGGTCGATCGCGATCATGGCATGGGCGTAGATACTGCGGACGAACGCGGTGTACGCCTGGCCCGGCAGCTTGACGTCGTCTGCGAATTGCCCCACTCCCTGGACGAACCGCTCCGTCTCTTTGCGCTTGAGTGGCGACCCGATTCTCCCGACGCCTTCACCCCAGTGAAGATGTGCCTCTTCCGCTTGCATGACTCCTCCTCTGCCCTAGGTTGATCGTTCGCCCTGTGTGGCTATTCGCCCCGGAACCGTCCAAATCGTTTCTTGCCGCTGTCCTCGAGATGCATCGCGGCTTCCGCCGCCGGCCGCGTCTCAAACACGTCAAGATTCGTTCCGATGCTACCCGGCTGGAACGAAACGTGCAACGAGACCTCGGATGATGAGGGCACGTCGCCGCGACGGGCGCCATGAAGCGCGTCTGAACGCGCATCGCAAAGGATTGCCGGTCGTTGCCTGGAGCGGCCTGGCCGGCGAACCCGCTAACGCGAGGGCGGCGAGGGGGCAGGGTGGGCGGGCAGGAACCCAGCGCCTCGAGCCTGCACGGCCTCGCCAATCTCCTGAACGAATGAAGGCACGGAATAGTCGATGATGGCGTGGACGCCATCGAGACGGATCGCGTCGATGTGAAACTCCTCGACGAACCGCACCGCGCTTTCGATGAAAAGACGTCGGACCTCAGCGCCCTCGGGACCGTCGAAATTCAGGGTCCTACCCCACTGGGTGACGTGCTGGTCTGAGAAATACGGTCCGAACCCCAGGAGGTAGTTTCCCAGGTCCCTTGCCGTGAAAAGAAGGTCGAGCGCGACTGCGATGCCTTCGCGATGGCAGGCGTTCACGAGTTCTTTCAGCCCGGCCGGCCCTCCGTAGTCGCTGTGGACGGAGACGGGGAAAAGGCTGTCCGAGGGCGAGTTGCGCCGCCCACCGAACTCGTTGATCGGCATGAGCTCAATGGCGTTGATTCCGGACGCCTTCAGCTCGGGAAGCCGCGGGATGATGGCCGCAAAGGTCCCCTCACGGGTGAAGCTGCCCACGTTGATCTCGCGCATGACGTAGCGATTTGCCGCCGACCGGACCCAACCGGCGTCCGTCCAGTCGAACTGGTCCGTGACGACCTCTGAGGGCCCGCTCACCCCCTCCGGCTGGAGGCGGGCTGCCGGGTCGGGCAGCTCAACCGCGCCGTTCAACCGATACCGGTAGCGCGTTCCTGACACAACGTCTCGTACGATCACGGTGAAATAGCCCCGCTCCCGCGGCTCCATCGCGATGACCCGTTCCGGGTCTCCTATGATGCGCAGGTCAACCCGATCGGCTCGGGGTGCCCAGACCAAGAAGCGGGCACCGCCGTTGCTCAACGGCTCGGCTCCGAGACGCGGAGTGGGGTCAGCGGTCAAAGCTGCTCCTGGGACAGCGATCAAGTGCGTAGTTTTAGCCGATCCGGATCAAGGGATGCGCCGCCTCAATCACGACAGTCACCCTCCCGTACAATCGCATCCGTGAAGACACAACAAGAATTCCATCCGGTGGTGGCGGCGTGGTTCGCGGACCGCTTTGGCGAGCCCACGGCGCCCCAGGCCGCCGGGTGGAAAGAAATCGCCTCAGGGCGAAACACGCTCATCGCGGCACCAACCGGCTCGGGCAAGACCCTCGCGGCTTTTCTCTGGTCGATCAACCGACTCGTGGAGCAGCACCTGGCAGGCGCGCTGCCCGACACGACCCAGGTCATCTACGTCTCCCCGCTCAAAGCCCTAGGCAATGATATTGAGCGCAATCTTCGGGAACCGCTCCGGGCGATCCAGGACCGTCTCCAAGAGATGAGCATGGCGGTCCCCGAGATCCGCGTTGCCGTGCGCTCGGGCGACACCCCGGCCACGGACCGCGCTCGCATGCTGCGGCACCCGCCCCACATTCTGATCACGACCCCTGAATCACTCTTCATCTTGCTGACGGCGGAGGGGAGCCGGAAGTACCTGAGCACCGCCAGGACGATCATCGTGGACGAGATCCACGCCGTCGCGGGCGACAAGCGCGGCGCTCACCTGGCGCTTTCGCTCGAACGGCTCGACGCGCTGGTCGGCACGCCGATTCAGCGGATCGGGCTCAGCGCCACCCAGAAGCCCATCGAGGAAGTGGCCCGGCTACTCGTGGGCGCCGGCCGAGGCTGCTCCATCGTCGACGTGGGCCATCGCCGCGCCATGGACCTGTCGGTGTTCGCTTCGGACATTGAGCTGGGTCCGATCGCAACCCACGAGATCTGGGCGACCGCGTACGAGGACATCGTGCGGCAGATCCAGCGGCACCGGGCGACGCTCGTTTTCGTGAGCACGCGGCGGGCGGCGGAACGGGTCGCGTTCCAGCTTGGTGAGCGCTTGGGGCACGACCGCGTCGCAACGCACCATGGAAGTCTCTCCAGAGAGACCCGCCTCAAGGCCGAGGCGCAGCTGAAAGCCGGCGAGGTGCCCGTCGTGGTGGCAACGGCCTCGTTGGAACTCGGCATCGATATCGGGCACGTGGACCTGGTCTGCCACGTCGGACCACCTCGGTCCATCGCCACCATGCTGCAGCGCATCGGCCGTTCCGGCCACTGGCTGGGAGCCATTCCCAAGGGAATCCTGTACCCCCTGACTCGGGACGAGCTGATCCAGACCGCCGCGGGGATTCGAGCCCTTCGAGCAGGTGAGCTCGACAAGGTCGAGATCTTCCGGAAGCCACTGGACATCCTGGCGCAGCAGATCGTCGCCATGGCCGCGAGCGAAGAGCTGAAAGAGGACGACCTCTTCGATCTCGTCCGCCGCGCCCATCCGTTTCGGGATCTGGAGCGCTCGGCCTTCGATGACATCGTAGAGATGCTGAGCGAGGGCATCGCCACCGAGCGGGGCCGCCGCTCCGCATACCTGCATCGCGACTGGGTGTATCGGGTCCTCAGAGGACGCCGCGGGGCTCGTCTCGCCGCAATCACTTCCGGCGGAGCGATTCCCGACATCGCTGACTACGACGTTATCGAAGAGCCCGAGGGCACCCGCGTCGGAAGCGTCCACGAGGACTTCGCCATCGAGAGCATGGCAGGCGACGTCTTCCTCCTGGGAAACAACTCCTGGAGGATTCGCCGCGTCGAGTCCGGCAAGGTCCGGGTCGAAAATGCCCACGGGGCGCCGTCGACGATTCCCTTCTGGATCGGGGAAGCCCCCGCTCGCACACCCGAGCTCTCAGCCGCCGTATCCCAATTGCGGACGGAAATAGAGGCACGGCTGTCCGAACCCACGTCCGCGGTTGAGTGGCTGCGCGCGGAAACCTCGCTCGAAAACAGCGCGGCTGAGCAGGTCGTCGCCTACGTTGCCGATACTCGGGCGGTGCTCGGGACGGTGCCGAGCCAGCAGACGGTAGTAGCCGAGCGTTTCTTCGACGAGGCGGGCGGCATGCAGCTGGTGATGCACACGCCTTTCGGCGGCCGCATTAACCGCGCCTGGGGCCTGGCGCTGCGCAAGCGCTTCTGCGTCACCTTCGATTTCGAGCTGCAGGCCGCCGCGACCGACGATGGAGTAGTGATTTCCCTGGGTGAGCAGCACTCCTTTCCCCTGGAAAGCGTGTTCCGCATGGTCCGGCCGCTGAGCCTGCAGACCGACCTGATACAGGCGGTCCTCCCTTCGCCGATGTTCACCAACCGCTGGCGCTGGAACGCGGAGCGATTCCTGGCACTGCTCCGCTACGAGCGCGGGCGGCGCGTCCCGATGCCGATTCAGCGCATGCGGGCGGACGACCTGATGGCCGCGGTCTTTCCTCAGCAGGCGCAGTGCGTCGATAACCGAAGCGGACCGGTCGAGCCCCCGGACCATCCGCTGGTCAATGAGACGATCGACAACTGCTTGCGTGAAGCCATGGACATAGACGGTTTCACCGAGATCCTGGCTGCCATGGACCGTGGCGAGATTCGAACCGTCGCGGTCGAGACACCGGCCCCTTCACCCATGTCCCACGAAATTCTCAATGCGAACCCCTACGCTTTCCTCGACGACGCGCCGCTAGAAGAACGCCGGGCGCGGGCGGTGTCCCTGCGGCGGACCGACCCGGATCTGGCCACCGGCATCGGGGCGCTCGATCCCGAGGCGATCGCCATGGTGCGCGGCCAGGCCTGGCCCGACGTACGGGACGCCGAGGACCTGCACGACGCGCTCCTGACGTTGATCGCCCTGCCGGCGAACGATGTCGAGCCGTGGCGCGAGTTCGCCGATGAGCTGATCGCAGCTCGGCGGGCGACACTTGCGTCCTGGATGGGCGGCCGGGCGTTGGTAGCCGCCGAACGGATCCGTGCCCTGGAGCTCGCCTTGGGCCCGACAGCTCTGGAGCCGGCGATCGCTCAGCCCCCGGGGGCGCGCGAGTTCACCGAAGACGAAGCCGTCAGCATCGCGGTGAAGGGGTGGACCGAGGCTCTAGGACCCACGACGGCGAACGAGCTGTCACGCCGTCTTGGCTTCAGGCTCGGAAAGATCGAGAGCGCCCTGGCGGAGTTGGAGGGCCGTGGCGCAGTCCTCCGCGGGCGGTTCACCTCAGCCGACCCTGAAGAGACCGAGTGGTGCGATCGTCGGCTGCTGGCTCGCATCCATCGCTACACCCTCGCCCGGATTCGGCAGGAGATCGAGCCGGTTTCTGCGTCCGACCTGCTCCGTTTCCTCTTTCAGTGGCAGCATGTCGCGCCGAGCACCCAGCTCCACGGGCGGGAGGGCGTGGCCACGGTCATCCGGCAACTGCAGGGGCTGGAGCTGCCCGCCCCTGCCTGGGAATCATGGGTCTTCCCCGGGCGTCTGGCGAAGTACGACAGCTACGACCTGGAGCAACTCTGTCTGTCAGGCCAGGTCGCCTGGGGACGCCTGTCATCCCGGTTGTGGGATGACGGGCTCGACCCGGCCGATGCCGCCACCGCTTCGCCGCGCAGACGCCGACACGTGCGGCCGGGGCGTCAGGCGCCTCTCGCTTTCGTACTCCGCGAGGATCTGCCCTGGCTCCTGGCCTCGAGCCCTGATGCTGGCACAGTCCGGAGACAGCTCTCCCCCGACGCGGAGGCCGCGTTCGACTTCCTCGAGCGCCATGGCGCTTCGTTCCTCAGCGAGATCGCCCGAGGCACCGGACGGATGCCCGCGATGATCGAGGATGCGCTCTGGGAGCTCGTGGCCTGGAGCCTGGTGGCAGGCGACGGAGTCGCGGGACTGCGCGCGCTGCTGGAGCCCGAGCACAAGCGCGTTCATGCCCGTCGGCATCTGCGGGCGCTGCCGGGTGGACGAGCTGCCGCGCGCTTGATGCCCGTAGGCCGCTGGTCTCGGTGGCGAGAGGCCGACGAAGCCTCCGAGGAGGAGCGCAACGAGAGGTTCGCCCGGCAGCTCCTGCAGCGCTACGGGGTGATGTTCCGCGAGCTGCTGGCGCGGGAAACCCAGGCGCCGCCCTGGCGCACGCTTCTGACGATCTATCGACGCCTCGAGGCGCGCGGCGAGATCCGCGGCGGGCATTTCGTACAAGGCTTCGTGGGCGAGCAGTTTGCGCTAGGTGAAGCCATTGAAGCACTGCGGGCCCTCCGCCGAGCGCCAGCCCCCGCGCAGCCGGTGCTCGTCCATGTGGGCGATCCCCTGAACCTGGTTGGGATTCTGACCCCGGGGAGTCGCATTTCGCCGTACTCCAACCAGGTGGTCGCATACCGCAATGGCGCACCCGTGGACGTCGGGCCGCTGGGTGCTGTGAAGAGCCGCCTGCAGCTATCGGCAACGGAGTAAGCTTTGCTTTCTCTCTTCCCTTCCCGCTGCGGCGGGACGGGAAGAGGACGGTCATCACGTTCTAAGGATCACGTGCGTGAATCGTTCATCAACCTTTCCTTCCGCGATCTTTTTTCTGTCGGTTCTGATGCTTGCCTCGTGTTCCCAGCCGTCGGCGCCGCCAGGTGACACCGGAATCCTCCAGCAGCAGCCGTCCGGATCTGAGAACGTCACCGGCCTCCTGCCCTCCACCGACCTGTCGGTGGGCCGCAACCAGCGTTTCCTGCTCGTACTGGTTGCGCCCGACAACAGCCTCGTCAGCAACGCGACCGTTGACCTGGCCTTCTTCAAGGTCACCGGAGCAAACCAGGCGCAGCTCCGGGGGCAGGCCTCCACGCGCTACCTGGAAGCGCCCGGAGCCACTGGCCGCGGGGCCTACGTCGCGCGCGCCGATTTCGATGAAGCCGGCCCCTGGGGAGTGGCAGCTCACGTGACCGAACCGGGCAAGCCCAGCACGGAGCTGCGACTCAGCTTCGAGGTCAAAGAGAAAAGCTCCACCCCCTCGGTCGGTGCCCCGGTGCCGGCGAGCCGCACACTAACCGGAACCACTCCCGCGGAGATCGAGAAGTTCTCCTCTGCTCGTCCGGCTGATCCCGGTCTCTACCGGCTATCGATCGCCGACGCGATTCAGGAGCGCAAGCCTCTCGTCGTGGTGTTCGCCACCCCCGGATTCTGCACCAGCCGGCTCTGCGGGCCGAGCCTTGAGGCTCTCCAATCTCTGCGCAACCAGTACCAGGATCGAGCAAACTACATCCACGTCGAGATCTATCAGGATGGCAGACCCAACGCGAGCATGGACGTCGTGCCGGCGGTGCGGGAGTGGGGCCTCCCGAGCGAGCCATGGCTCTTCGTCGTCGGGCCAGACGGCCGACTCGTCGACAAGTTCGAGGGCAGCATCGTCACTGAAGAAGTCAAGCAATCGCTCGAGCCGCTTTTTCCGTAGGTTCCTCTGCCGACGGCGCTTGAGCGTCAGTGGTCTTGCCTCGTTCCTCTCCCGCCCTCGGGACACGCCCAGGATGAGCGCAAAGGCCGAGCCCAAACGCCAGGGGCGACTTCTCGCCCTCGCAGCCACCGCCGCGCTGGTCATCCTGGCAGCCTGCTCTCAGCCCAACGAACTCCGGGAAGCTCAGGGCATCCTCCTGGAAGTCCAGAGCCAGAACCTGTCGTTCGCCGACGCAGTCGTTCTCCGCACCGACGACGGCGCGACCATCCGGTTCGCCGTAAGTCCGGATGTTGCCCTGGACCCCGTGCACCCGAACACGGCCTCGCATTTGCGCCAGCACATGACCGGCGCCGACAAGGTGCGCATTCGCTACCGAGAGACACCTTCAGGGCTGCAGGCCGTCCAGATCGTCGACTGGTAGGGCAACGGGAGCCCCCGTCTCGTCCAACCGCTTGCGGGCGTTCGCGGCATGGATTGAGGTGCCCGGAAACAAGTCACCGCTGGCGAGAAGACCCCGTTCGCGTCATACTCGTGAGTCCAAGAATCCGTCGAAGAGAGGGGCGCACGCAGCCTGGGTGGCCCAGTTACAGGCATTCCGCGACTCGGCGGAATCCCCACGACTCCGGCCACAGAGGACGCGGGGGCGCGGGACGGATCTTCAAGTGACGAGGGCGAGACCGTTGACGGCGCGCCGAGCCTCGAGAACCTTGACGAGCAGACCATGCCCAGGGAAGGTCCAGGCTCTTAGCCCGCGCACCCTTGCTCGGACCGCAGCAGTAACTGGAGGTCAGAGCCCTGTCGCTACAGCAGGGAGAGGAAATCCTGGGCAAGCGCGGGGCCGCGACCGGCCTCCTCGTGCTTGAAGAACACATAGGCGGCGGTCCAGTTCTGAGCCTCTACCCTCGCTGACCACTCCTTGAGCTCCTCGGCAGGGTAGTCGGTTCCCCTCAGCCGCAGATAGCCCCACCCTGCTGTGGCGACAAAGGGAACGGTCTGCTCATCGGTATCGGCAATACAGAGGGCCGAATCGTGGGCCCGGAGCACGTCGTAGACGTCCGCTGAGTACCACGACTCGTGACGGAACTCCATGGCGGACTGTCGTCCTTTCGGAACGGCATCCAGAAATGTCGCGAGCCGGGCCACATCCTTCTTCAAGAATGGCGGCAGTTGGAACAGAACTGGCCCCAGCTGGGAACCCAGCGTCGCCGCGTTGTCAAAGAAGTAGGCCACCTCCTCTTCGACGTCTCTGAGACGCTTGATGTGGGTGATCCGCCGCGACGCTTTCAGGACGAACGTGAAGCCAGCCGGCACCTGACCCGGCCACTTCTCCAACATGTCTTTTTTCGGCATTCGGTAGAAGGTGTTGTTGATCTCGCACGTGTCAAACCGCTCCCCGTAGTAGCGGAGCATCCCCGATGGGGCTAGGTCGGCGGGATAGAAGGTACCCTTCCATTCGGGATAGCTGAATCCGCTCGTTCCTACGGAAATCTGCATGCCGAGCGCTATTGCGCCAGCCCGATGAGCGCGCGAATGTCATGCTTGGCGTCCAGGATGCCGGCCCAGGGGTCCCCGCGGGACTCAATCCGCTGGATCGCGGTCAGTACCGTGAACTCAGGCGGATAGATCTGGGTGATCTCATTCCAGGCCACGGGCATTGAGACGGCTCCTTCCGGGGACAGCCGGGGTGAGAACGCCGCTGCCAGAGTCTTGCCCCGCACGTTTTGATTGTGGTCGAAGAAGACCTTTCCAGAGCGCTTGCGCACCGTCCATTCCATCGTGATCTCTTTCGGGTGGCTCCGGAGGAGGAACCGCCCGATCGTCTCGCAGGCAGATCGCCCGGTGTCATAGTCGAGCTGCCTTAGGATCGGCACGAAAACGTGCAGGCCCGTGCGGCCTGAGGTCTTCACGAACGGCGTCAATCCCAGTTGACTCAACATCTCTTTGAGCCAGAAGGCCACCTCGCAGGTCTTCTCATACGCCGTCCGGTTCAGCTCAGGTTCTTCCCCCTTCGCCTCCCTACCCGAATAGATATACGGATCTAGATCAAAAACGACGAAGTCCGGGTAGTTCAGCAGCGAGCTGTCGATCGCGGCCTCTGATCCGGCGAACTCCGTCCCCAGGTGATATCCGTCCGGTTCTGGACTCACTCGCGAGTACCAGGGGTGCAGCTCCAGCGCTGCCATCTGACCCAGCCACAGGAGCGTCGCCAGGTTGTTGCAGAGGAGGTAATCGCCGTCGCCGACGTTGTGCTCCGAGAAAAGCCGCACCGTTTCGACGTACTCCGGCAGACCCAGTTCTATGTGCTTCTGATAGAAGCGCTCGCCCTTAATCCCGTCCGGACAACGGACCAGGGTCAGGGGTCGATCCTTGAGGTGGGGCAGCATGTAACCCGAGACGCGAACCAGATATTTCAGCAAGTCACGCTTCGTAATTGCCGGGTGACCATCCCCCGCGGGCCACAAGACCTTGTCCAGGTGCGTGCACTGGATGCGGCGCCCGTTCACCTCGAGTGCAGCCTCCTGCCCCTTCGAATCTAACTGCTCCAGCAGCACGCTCACGGTGGACGGCGATGCTTCGAGCCCCCCCTCAACGCCGGTAGGTGGTTCAACCACTTCTGCCGTCACCGCCTCTGCCGGCGCCTTGTCCTCCCGCAATCTGAGAAAGACGGGAGCCCGCAGCCGGCCGTCCTGGGTACGCTGATTGAACTTGACCTCCACGACCATCTCCGGCCGAACCCAGTGCATGACTCCATAACCAGCAGGAACCTGGTCCACGGGCGGCGCATCTGTGTGCAGGTCATCCAATCGAGCTTTCACCTGACGGAGCGTGCGGTCGTCAAAGCCACTTCCGACAGTGCTTACGAAGAGAAGCTTGCCACCAGGACCAAACGATCCGAGCGCCAGGGCTCCAAAGGTTGAGGCGCGGGCGCCTTCGCCATCGGTGTATCCAACCACCACGAAGTCCTCGCTGAGCGTCCCCTTCACCTTGAGCCAGGTGCGGGCACGCCGTCCGGGTTCGTAGGCGCTGTCGGCCTCCTTGGCGATAGCGCCCTCGAGGCCGTAATCGAGAAACGCCTGGTAGGCGGTCTCGCCTTCTTCTTCAATGAAGTCCACGAGACGGACCCGATCCGACGTCGCGATGATTTGCGCCAGGAGGCGCCGGCGCTGCAATAGCGGGCTTCGACGCAAGTCGTGGCCATCGGCGTAGATCAGATCAAAGATGTAGTAGACGACCGGAATCGTCTGGTCGGCCCGCTTGATATCTGCTGGTCGGAGAAGGTGCATTCGTTCCTGGAGCAGTTCGAATGACGGCCGGCCGGCCGTGTCCAGCGCCACGATTTCGCCGTCGAGAACCAGTTCATGCTCCTGACGCCGCAGTTCGTGCACCACGGCGGGGTAGCGCGATGTGACATCGGCGCCGAGCCGACTGGACAAGCGCACCGAATCTTCACGTACTCGGGCCATGACGCGGATGCCATCCAGCTTCGGTTCAAAGATCCATTGCGCGTGTGAGAAGGGACGCTGGGTAAGAGTGGGTAACATTGGCGCCACGCTCTCCGGGAATGGGGCGCTGCGAGCGCCGTCCAGGTCCTGGGGTTCGATCCTGGCGCCCTTTTCCTCGGGCGCCCTGCCGGAGCGCACGTCGGACACCGATGACCCGCTCAGAACGGACCGATCGTCCCGGAGCACGTCGCGCTCCGCGTCCGCGAACTCGTCGCTGTGCTTGATCAACAGCCAGTCCTGATTCTTTCCCTTGATTCTCACCAGGGCGAAGCTACCGCGCAGCTTCTGGCCAAAGAATGTGACCGAGACCTTTCCGTCCTCGATCCCCTGAAGCACGGCCAACTCGGCCCCGGTCCGATCCTGCAGGTCGGCCCCGCTGGGGCCCTCATCCGGCGCGTACGTACCCGTGTCCCACACGATGACCTCACCGGCGCCGTACTCGCCCCTGGGAATGCTACCTTCGAACGTGCCGTACTCGAGCGGGTGATCTTCCACTTGGACGGCGAGCCGCTTCTCGGCGGGATCGAGGGACGGGCCTTTTGGTACAGCCCACGATTTCAGGACGCCATTTGCTTCCAGGCGAAGGTCGTAGTGCATTCGCCGGGCGGCATGCTTCTGAATGACGAAGCGGAGCGGACCGGCCTCGGGGCGCGGCGCCACTGAGGGCGACGGCTCCGGAGTCTTCGCGAAATCCCGCTTCCTCGCGTACCTCTCTAGAGCCATACCGGCGGTTTCCTAGTGCTCTGTGACACAAACTCTGCGGGGTAGCGCGGGGGCTTGTCCCCCGCGCTACCTTGCCGAAGGCGGAGCCTCTTGGCCAAACCTCGCGTCATGAGGTACTAGCTACGCGTGCGCTGCGGTAGGACGCGCAAGGGCTGCGCCTCGCTCGCCCAGATCTCAAGTCCTCTCCCCTTGCGGCGGGCTTTGCCCAAGAAATGCTTAACGGCGCAGGGCCACCCATGCTTGTTCCTCGCCCATCGCAATGGGAGAGGTTAGGAGAGGGCCCCTCGTGCGTAACAACCAAGCTGGATGCCGCCAAGGAAAGGCCCTCAGTCGCCGCGACCCCTCCCCGGCACCGGCAGGAGAGGCGGATGCCCCATTGCGCAACGACGCACTTTGAGGCAAGCCCAATTGCGACGAGAGAGGAACAACTGACCCTTGCCAAGACTACCCCACCTTGCGTCGGCGCCCGCCCGTCGCCTCCGCCACCTCTTTCTCCCTGGCCTTCTGGGCCGCCTCCACGCTCGCACGCAGGGCCGCCATCAAGTCGGTGACTTTCGAAGGCACGGGCTGGGGCTCCTCGACCACCTCGCGGTTCTGAAGCTTCGCTTCGATCAGCTCCATCAGAGCGTCGCGATACTCGTCGTGATACTTCTCCGGCGCGAAGTCCTCAGAATATGCATCGATCAGGCTCAAGGCCATGTTGAGCTCGGCATCGGACACGTTCACCTCGGCGAACTGTCCGCGGTCGCCGCGGATTTCATCCGGGTAGTAGAGCGTCTCCAGCATCAGCGTTCCACCGGTAGGACGGAGGGCGCAGAGGCGCTCTTTGTTCCTGATGGCGAGCTTCGCGACGGCGGTCAGGCCCTTTTCTTCGAGCGCACGAAGCAGCAATGCGTAGGGTTTGACACCAATCTCAGTGGGCTCAAGGTAGTAGCTCTTCTCGTAGTAGATCGGATCGATCTGCTTCGCATCGACGAACGCGGATAGCTCGATAGTGTGCTTGCTCGACAGTGGAAGCTTCTCGAAGTCCTCGTCTGTCAGGAGGACATGTTGCCCTTTGGCGTACTCGTACCCGCGAGCAAGCTCGTCGAAGCCCACTTCCTTCTCGTCCGCCGAGCACCAGCGTACTTGTCGGATCCGGCTGCCGCACTCCTCGTGGATGAGATGGAAGGAAATATCCTTGCTCTCCGTCGCAGTGAAGAGCTTGACCGGAATTACCACCATCCCAAAACTAATCGCGCCGTTCCAAATCGGCCGTGCTGCCATGTGACCCCCCTCGAGGCATGCCCCTGTCCAACTTCCCGCGTTCAGAGCGGAAATAGATATGATAGCGAGGCACCCAAGCACCCGCCCACAACCGCACCCGTGCCGCTGAGAATCCTTTCAAGGCTACTTCTGTGACCGTACGCCGAGGTTCCCTGGCCGGTTTATGGGTCATCGAGCATGAACCCAACAACGACCAGCGAGGTTTTTTTCTCGAAACAGCTCGCATGGATGAGCTGGAGAAGGCGCTCGGTGAGCCCGTGAAGTTTGTCCAGATCAACCACTCCCATTCGCACCAGGGCGTGCTGCGCGGCCTGCACGCGGAGGACTGGGAGAAGCTTATCTACGTGCCCCACGGCGAAGTCCTCACCGCGGTAGCGGACATACGGCCCGAATCCCCCACCTTCCGACAGGTCGAAACGTTTCGCCTCGGCGCTGAGAACCGGTGCATGATCTTCATTCCCCGGCGAATGGCCCATGGCTGGTGCGCCATCAGTGACGAAGCCGACTACATCTACCTCGTCACCAAGTACTACGACGGCTCAGACATGCAAGCCGTCGCCTGGAATGACCCCGATCTGGCTATCCCCTGGCCGTTACCCAACCCAACGCTTTCCGAGCGCGACCGCAAGAATCCCAGTCTGCGGCAGCTACTTCCGGATCTCGTGCCCCAGCCCGAGAGTCGAGACATCTCTTAGACCCCCAGCATCTACAGGCCCCACCCGCCACTCACCACGATGTTCGCACCGTTGATGTAGCGGGCCTCATCCGAAAGCAAGAAACGTACGGTGCTCACGACATCTTCGACCGCTCCAACGTAGCCAGCAGGAATGCGTTTCGCCGTCGACTCGAGCTCAGGCGCGAGTGGGCTATTCGTATCGATGAATCCGGGCGACACGGCGTTCACCGTAATCCCGTGGACCGCCAGCGTCCGAGCCAGAGTCCGCGTCAGGATCAGAACGCCTACCTTCGCAATGTAGTGAGCCGTGATGTCGGGCTGGGCGCCGAGCTTGTCAGCATTGGCCATGCCGAAATTGACAATCCGGCCCCGGCCGCGCTCGATCATTCCCGGCGCTACGGCCTGAGTCATATAAAAAACCGGGTCCAGGTTGTTGGCGAACATCCCGCGCCACCCCTCGGGCGTCTCGTCCAGCACGCCCACGCGGTGGAAGGGTCCCGCGCAGTTCACGAGGGCATCGACGTGTCCCCAGCGCACCAGCACGTCGGCAACGAATGCGCTTGCGACGCTGGGATCGGAGACATCAGCCTGAACCGCGTAGCCCTCTGCGTCTGGGCACTGCCGAATGGCCGCGAGGACCGCCTGGGCATCTTCCTGGCTGGTTCGGTAACAAAAGGCTACGCTCCAGCCACGCCCGGCCAGATCGAGGGCAATCCCGCGCCCAATGCCCCTCGCCCCCCCCGTGATGAGTGCGACTCTCCGCATATCAGGGCCGGCCAAGCTCTTCATTCCGAGCCGCTAGCTGAAGCCAGTCCCGAAGTCTGTCGAGGCTCACAGTCACGCGGCGCTAGCGACGCACTAGTCGCTCGAGCCGGGACGGACCTCGAACCGCACCACGTTGCCTTCCGTCCGCCGATAGCGCACGTCCTTGCCCAGCAAGTGTGCCGCGCGGGTCAAACGGCGCTTCACCGTCCGTTTGATCTCATTCGCATCGAGAACGACTTCTCCGCCCTCTCCCACCCCCAGGTCGCGCAAGAACACGCTGTATTCGGTCAAGTCGACCGTACCACGTCGATACGAACGCATGGCGGCAATTTCGTCGGGGCTAAGACGCCGGAATTTCGGCACGTTGAACCCCTTTCACCCAGCATTCTTACAAGTATAGATGCGAATTCTTGGGCCTCTCCTATAATTCCCCAAGCATGATCCCCCCTGATGCCCCTGGGGCGCGGCATGGGAGCCACCGCCCGACGCCCCCGCTCCGCCTCCGGCGCTCCTCTGGCGGCCGCCTCATTGCCGTTCTGCTGGTGGCCCTCGCCCTCATGGGGGCACTGCTCGGCCTGCTCGTCTCCTATGCCGCGGTGCGGGCAGCCACCGCGTACCAGCAGTTCGCGCGAGATCTTCCATCCGTCAGCGGCGTAGATACTCGCCCGATCTTCAAGACCACCCGCATCCTGGACCGCAACGGCCGGCTCATCTACGAGCTCTTTGACCCCGATCAGGGGAAACGCACCGTGGTCCGGCTTGCCGAGCTGCCGCCGGAGGCAATCAACGCCTTCGTGGCGGTGGAAGATGCCTCGTTCTACGACAACCCGGGAATTGATCCCCGCGGCATCCTGCGGGCCCTTTTACAGGACATCGTTGCCGGCGAGATCGTGGAAGGTGGCAGCACGATCACCCAGCAATTGATCCGCAACGTGCTTTTCACCGACGAAGAGCGCTATTCAACGACAGTCGAGCGCAAGCTGAAGGAGGCTGTGCTCTCCATGGAGCTATCGCGGAGCTACAGCAAGCACCAGATCCTCGAGATGTATCTCAACGAGATCTACTTCGGAAACTTCTCCTACGGAATCGAGACCGCGGCCAGGACCTACTTCGACAAATCCGCGCGGGACGTCAATCTCGCGGAGGCAGCGCTCCTCGCCGGACTTCCGCAGGCGCCCTCGCGCTATGACCCGTTTACGAACTTCGAGTTGACAAAGCGACGCCAGGAAAACGTGCTCGATGTCATGGTACGCAACGGCTTCGTCACTCGTGCCGAGGCGGAGGCGGCGAAGGCGGAGCCCCTCTATTTCACTCCACCCGACCGCGGCGTGGCCACGCAGCTGTACCCGCACTGGGGCACCTACATCCGGTCATCGCTACAGGAGCGATACGGCCCCCGGGTCGCGCTTTCGTCCGGACTGACCGTCCACACGACGCTGGACTCGGACCTCCAGGACCTCGCCGAAGCAGCCGTCCGCCAGCACATCGCCGATCTCTCGGCCCAGGGCGCGACGAACGCCGCGCTGGTCGCCCTGGATCCGAGGACCGGAGAGATCCTGGCAATCGTCGGCAGCCCTGACTTCTACAACACGTCCATCGACGGTCAGGTCAACGCCGCGCTGGTAGAACGCCAGCCCGGCTCCTCGATCAAGCCCATCGTCTACCTATCCGCCTTCATCAAAGGCTTCTCGCCGGCGACTGTCGTTATGGACGAGCCGATTGCCTTCGCCGAGTCAAATGGTCGAGTTTGGCAGCCCAAGAACTTCGATGATCGGTTTCGCGGTCCCGTGACGCTGCGACGCGCGCTGGGCAACTCTCTCAACATTCCGGCCGTGAAGGTGCTCCAGTACGCCGGCCTACCCGAAGCGCTGACGCTGGCCAGGAAGATGGGAATGACCAGCCTCCGCGATCCAAGTCTCTACGGGCTCGCCTTCACACTGGGGGGAGGCGAGGTTCGCCTCCTCGAACTGGTATCCGCGTACGGCGTCCTCGCGAACGGCGGCGTCAAAGCGCAGACGTTCGCGATCAGCAAAGTGGTCGACGCCGAGGGCAGTCCCATCGACCAACACCAAACCACGCTCGAGCGCGTAGCGGACCCGCGCTTCACGTTCCTGGTCACGGACATTCTCTCGGACAACACCGCGAGGCTGGAGACTTTTGGCGCGAACAGTCCCCTGCGGCTTTCTGGGAACCGGCCGGCGGCGGCGAAAACCGGATCCACCGACGACTATCGCGACTCGTGGACGGTCGGGTACACACCGAGCCTCGTGACCGGCGTCTGGGTTGGGCGAGCCGACAATCAACCAATGCGGCTCGTGCTCGGCTCGTCAGGCGCCGGTCGAATCTGGAACACTTTCATGGAACGGGCGCTCGAAGGGACGCCCCCCGAGGCCTTCCCGGTTCCGGCTGGAGCCGTCCGGGGCACGGTTTGCGCTGCCGACGGAAGACCGCCCACCGAGGACTGCGAGCGAACGGTAACCGATTGGTTCATCCAGGAGCGGACGCCGCGCTCTCAGAGTCAGGCCATCGCGATCGATCGAGTGACGGGCAAGCTGGCCGGCCAGGACACTCCTTACCAGGACGTGATATTCCAGAGGTTCGACCAGTCCGCCAGCTCGGGTGAAGGCCCCTTCGCCCCGACGGAATACTCCACCCGGACCGGCGCGACCAGAGCCTGGGAACGGGCCCCCGCCACACTGCTGCCCACCGTACTTTCCGGGGCCGGAGCCCCTCGAAGCACGCCCACTCCGCTCGCCGCCGCGACGCCTACCCCAACTACCTCACCGACAATTCCGCCGGTGAGCGCCCAAGCGCCCTAGCCTACATTCCCCGCTCCCGCGGGAAGAGGCCGTCCGGCGGCCGGAACTCCCGCCGCTGCCCGGACGCTCTGGAGGGCAGCCGCCGCCCCTCGGGCCGTTTCGTGGCGACCGGCCTTCCTCCCTCTCTTGTCTCACGGCAAGGTATGATCTTCCTAGACCGGGCCATCGCCCCGTGGAGGAGACTGTGGAAGAAAGCACGACTACGCGCGAAAACCCTCCCGCCCTCACGGCGGGCGCCATCATCGCCAGCGCTGTCCTGGCCGCTCTGGTGGCCTTCTTTCTGCGGCGGGCCATGAGGAGCGAGCAAGAAACTCCCACGCCAAGAATCCTGGAGCAACTGTCGGAGGTCGACCTGCGAGAGCGAGCCCGCGCGGCAACGGGCGAGTTCCTTCGGTCTTACGTAGGGCCTGAGGTCAGGCCGATACTGCTCTCAGTAATCCGAGACGTACACGAATACGTCGACCGGGGCTTTCAGCGGGCCGAGCAGTCGATTAAAGAGATCTAGAGGCGCAGGCCCCTCGCCGCGAACCCACCGCTCCAACGTGGCTCCGCCCGCTACCCCCGTAGTAAAGGGCGCTCCGGCGGGCGGCGTGGCACATGGCCATTCGGGCACTCGACTTCGGTGCGGCGACCTCAGTCAGGCCTTTTCCCGTAGGGATGCCGAGACCGCTCGTCTCTAGCTTCGTTTGATCTCGTCGACGACTTCTTGGACACCGGGGATCGGGCGGGCGGTCGCGACCAGCGCGTCAGCGGTGGACGAGCGCGCCTCACCCCGGACGTAGAGGGCGCCGTCGATCATCGTCGCGTCGACCCGTGGCTGGATGAGCCCCAGCCGCTTCCATTCGGCTTCAACCCGGTCTCTGATTCCCTCATCGCCGCCCGGGTCGACGGTTCCGGTTTTCCCCAAATTCCGGAGGCGGCGGCGCCAGCCCGTTTGCCCCCCATCCGTCGACGCTTCCAGATCTGCTTTCGCTCGCCGTATCCCGATCACGCCGGCGCCGAAACCAATCAGAAACCCGAACAGCGTCCGCATTCTTGTGCTCCAGCACTGATGAACGGCCGAGCTAGCCTGGCGACGTCCAGGGACCGTGTCCTGACAGTCTACTGAGCCACCGCCTCCAAAGCTGAGAGGGGACGGTCTCCCACCGACTGAGGCTTGAACTGAATCTCGTACAGCTCGGCGTACAGGCCGCCGTTCGCAATCAGTTCCGCGTGCGTGCCAGCCTCCACAATATGCCCACGATCCAGCACCAGGATCTTGTCGGCCGCGAGCACCGTAGACAGACGGTGGGCAATCGCAAAAGTGGTCCGCCCAGTCAGCAGCGGGCGAAGCGCCTCCTGAATCTGCGCCTCCGTTTGCGAATCCAGTGAGGACGTTGCCTCATCCAGAATCAGCACCCGAGGATCTTTGAGGAGAACCCGCGCGATGGCCACGCGCTGCTTCTCACCACCTGACAGACGATAGCCGCGCTCGCCAACGAGCGTGTCGTAGCCATCCGGCATCCGGCTCACGACCTCTTCGAGCCGAGCCAGGCGGCACGCCTCTTCGATTGCAGAGTCGGTCGCATCGAGGTTCGCGTAGCGAAGGTTCTCTCTGACTGTCGCGTTGAACAGATACGTCTCCTGGGTCACAATCCCAATTTGTTCGTGAAGCGAGCTTACGGTGACCGTTCGAAGATCGTGACCGTCAATCTCGATGCTTCCCTCGGTAACGTCGTAGAAGCGCGGGATCAGGTACGTCACCGTGGTCTTCCCCGCGCCGCTCGGGCCCACGAGCGCCACCAGCTCACCGGGCTGCGCGGCGAAGCTCACGTGGTCCAGCACGCGGATGCCGGGCACGTACTCGAAGCTGACATCGCTGAACACGATCCGTCCGGTGGTACTCCCCAGGTTTACTGCAGTCGGTAGATCTTTGATCTCTGGCTCCGTATCCAGGTATTCGAAGATGCGGTGGAAGAGCGCCAGAGAGCCCATGACCTCGATCTGGACATTCGCCAGCTGGCCGATCGGCCCATACAGCCGACCCAGCAGCGTGACGAAAGCGATAACACTGCCAAGAGTCATCCCGCCGGTGATGACCAGGTAGCCGCCGTAGAGATAGATGAGCGCCGGCCCCAGCGCTTCGAAGACCTGAAGCAGCATGCGAAACCAGCGCCCGAGCAGGCTGCTCCGGACCTGCACTGCCATCAGCTCACGGTTCTTTTCCGTGAACCGCCCCGCCTCGTACCGCTCCCGCCCGAACGACTTCATGAGGATGTAGCCGCTGATGTTGAGCGTCTCCTGCATGATCGCCGTGAGGTCGGCGTGCTTCTCCTGCGTCTCTTTCTGGAGGTCGTAACGGATGTTTCCGACTCGCCGAGTGGGCGCCAGAAAGATCGGAGCCATGGCGACCGAGAGCGTGGCGAGCCGCCAATCAAGGCTGAAGACCAGAATCAGCGTCGTGAGCAGCATGAAGGCCTGGGCCACGGTCTGCGTCAACGTCTCTCCCAGCACGCGGCTGATGCCGGAAACGTCGTTGTTGAGGCGACTCATGATCTCGCCCGTTTTTACCGAGGTGAAAAACCGCAGCGACAGCGATTGCACGTGGCGGTACAGGTGCGTCCGCAGATCGAACATCACCCGCTGGCTGATGCGTGTGTTCAGGTAGTTCTGCCCGACTCCCAGCAGCCCGCTGAGGATCGGCGCCCCGACCATGCCCACCGCCAGGACGGCCAGCAGACCCAGGTCCTTCTCGGGGAGAGCCAGGTCAACCACCGCCCGGACCAGCAGCGGCGGCACGAGCCCGATCGCGGCAATGACCGCTACCGTGAAGAGCGCGGCGGATACTTCGCCCAGATAGGGGCGGAAATAGCCGAGGATGCGGAACAGCAGCGCCCGCGTGACCCGAACTTGCGGCCGCTGTCGCCTCCCAGCACTCCAGTACATTCCGCCCAGCATGGTCCGCGAGGCGCCTCTAGCTCGTCTCGGCCCGCAGCTTGGCTCGCTGCCGCATGACCGCCTCCGCCTCCAGGGACTGAATGTCGATGAAGCCCCGTGCGTTCCTGGGAAGATCGGAGACCGTGTTAAAGGAGGAAAGCTCTTCGCTGTAAAGAGAAAACTGGCTGTCGCGGGCCAGCGGCAGCGCACCGCCTTTGAACAGCCTGACCTCGCTCCAGCCGGTGACCCGGCGCTGCTCCGCAGCGTTCGCGGACAGCCAGGAGTCCATCTCCTGGCTGAA
The DNA here is from genome assembly GCA_016202435.1 of Chloroflexota bacterium. GTDB lineage: Bacteria > Chloroflexota > UBA6077 > UBA6077 > SHYK01 > JACQOR01. Next base: position 20,813 of record JACQOR010000054.1, on the reverse strand, counting down.
CCACTTCCCCTGGTAGACCGCCTCTGCCACGTCCAGGCTGCGCTTCGCCTTGTCGTGGAGCACGCGATGCGTGTGGACGAGAGATTCGAGATCCTGGTGCGCCGCGAGCAAGATCGTATGGGCGGGCGCCTCGTAAACGCCTCGTGATTTGACCCCGACGTAGCGCGTCTCCACCATGTCCAGCAGGCCGACTCCGTGTTTGCCGCCCAGCGCGTTTAACGCCTCCACGATGGGCAGAATTGACTCCTCGGTCCCGATGTCTACGCCGCGGCCCGGAAGGACGCTGCGATCCTCGTCGAGCACCTCGATTCGAACTGGCTTCCCACCTCTAAAGTGAATGCGCACTCGCTCCGGCTGATCCGGAGTCTGATCCCAGCGAGACAGATAGGTGAAGCGAACCTCCCCGTGGTCCTGGCTGGGGTGTTCCAGGGCTCGTCCTTCGGAGCTGATGTGAAGCGCGTTTGCGTCCTGCGAGTACGGAGGGCTCTCAGCTGAACCCCCCGGCACCGGCAACCCGTGCTCTGCCGCGTACGCCAGCATCACGTCCCGGCCCCCCTCCTCGAAGCGAGCGAGGAACGCGGGGTCCTTCCAGGGCGAGAAGATCTGGAAACGATCCAGCCGATACTCCGGGCTCTCCTGGAGGATTCGGTAGATGGATTCGAAGCGCACCTGGTCATTGCCTTTGGCGGTAGACCCGTGGACCAGAACGTTCCCGCCGATGCGCTTGGCGTAGCGCACCTGCGCCCGGGCAGTCGGGATACGGGCGATCGACGTACCCAGCAGATAGCGCCCCTCGTAGCGGGCTTGCAGTTGGAGCAGTGGCAGGAAGAACTCATCAAGCAGCTCCGAGCGGAGGTCCTCAACGTAGCTGTCCACCGCGCCGAGCCTCTTGGCCTTCTGGCGCGCTTCCTCCAGATCTGCCCCCGGTTGCCCCAGATCGGCGGTCCACGTGGCGACGTCCCAGCCGCTCTGCAGGAGCCAGTGAAGAATCACGGTGGTGTCGAGACCGCCGCTAAAAGCGAGAACCGCGAGCGGACGCTGCATCCGATTCCTTAACTCCCGGGGGACAACCGGGGGGATAGCCCGGGCTGCCTGGGCTGCGAGGCTCAATGAAAGGATTGTACGATCTGCCCCGGGAACGGCTATTCTGAGTGCTTCAGCGCTGGAGCATTCTCTTTCGGAGAGGGGGCCCAGTGAAGCTCTGGGGCGGACGGTTCAGCGGTAAGAGCGCGTCGGGCGCCGAGGCGTTCGGTGCTGCGATCGGCTTTGACCACCGTCTCTGGCCGTACGACGTCATGGGCAGCGCCGCCCACACCCGTATGCTAGCCCGTTGCGGCATCGTCCCCATCGCTGACGCCCGGGCCATTCTCGCGGGCCTCAGTGAGGTCGCCAGCGAGTTGGCCACTAACCAACTCGATTTTGCCCCTCACTGGGAGGATATTCACACCCGGATCGAAGCGCGGCTCACGGAGCTCGTCGGTGCGCCGGCGGGAAGGCTGCATACCGCACGGAGTCGCAATGACCAGATCGCCCTCGACGTTCGATTGCTTTGTCGCGAGGCGATTCTCGATCAGCTAGACGGGCTCATCCATCTGATGCGCGCCCTCCTCGAGTTGGGCGCGCGCGGAGGAGACGCGCTGATTCCGGGCTACACCCACCTACAGCGAGCGCAGCCCGTGCTGTTTTCGCACCATGTCCACGCCTACGTGGAGATGCTCGAACGGGATGCAGGGCGCCTTTTGGACTGCTACCGGCGAACGGATGTCATGCCTCTGGGCAGCGGAGCCCTCGCGGGCGTGCCCTATCCCATCGACCGGGACCTCACCGCCCGGCTGCTCGGGTTCTCATCGATAACGCGCAATAGCATCGACGCCGTTTCCGACCGCGACTTCGTCGTCGAGCTGGTCTCGGCCCTCGCGCTGATCGCCACGCACCTCTCGCGGCTCGCCGAGGAACTGGTGCTGTGGTCGACCGCTGAGTTCGGCTTCATCACGCTCGATGAGGCCTACACCACCGGCTCGAGCATGATGCCGCAGAAACGGAATCCGGACCTGGCCGAGCTGGTGCGGGGCAAGACCGGGCGCGTCATGGGACACCTGGTCGCGCTGCTGGCGCTCCTGAAGGCACTGCCTCTGGCCTACGACAAGGATCTCCAGGAAGACAAAGAGGCGCTTTTCGATGCCGTGGATACGGTGGCCGCCTGCGTGGGCATCACGACCGAGATGATCCGCAGCCTCCGGATCAACCGCGAACGAGCGAGCCAGGCAGCAGCGGGCGAATTCTCGTTGGCCACAGACTATGCGGACTACCTCACCCGGAAAGGAATTCCCTTCCGCGATGCGCACCAAATCGTCGGCCAGCTCGTCCAGCTTTGCGAGCGTTCGGGACGGGAACTCCACGAACTCACGCTCGACGAGCTCACTATGGCCTCGCCACTGTTTGAGAGGGACGCGGTGGGGATAACCGCCGAAGGTGCAATCGCCGCTCGTGACGTCCCAGGGGGCACGGCCCCTTCCCGGGTGCAGGCCGCGAGCCGCGCCGCGGAAGCACGCCTCGGGGACCTGGATGGCGCCGTCCAGCGGCTGCGCGAGGCATTTCCCTCTCTGGATCGCCTCCTTTCTGAGCCCCTTTAAGAAGACCGGGTCTGATATCGAGGAGGCGCAGTGCCAGAGTGTCCCATGGACGTGAGCTCGGCAAAGAGCATCGCCCAAGCCCTCGCCCGGGAACGACCTGGCGGCGCCCTCGTGCCTACAGGTCAGTGCCTCGCGATCGCGGGCAATTTGACCCCTAGGGACAGGATCGGCTAGACTCGCGTCGATCCTGTCCCTAGGGGTCAGCATGGCGTGTCGCCTCCGCGCCCCCCAAGCGTTGCATATTGGCTGACCGCGCAGCATCGCTGCCCCCCCGAGCCCTGCAGCTAGGCACGCTGCGGATCTCCCTCGGGGTTGGGTCTCCAGATCGCATCAATACCGTGTCAGGCCCCCAGTTTCTTGGCTCCCTGGTTAGCCTCGCCCTTATCGTGGCAACCGTGAGCGGCATGGCCGCGCACCGCCCTTCCGCATCGCTTTCCCCAGTGCTGCCCGCTGCCTCTGCCGACCGCGCAACGGAGGCGCGCCCTGCCCTCGCCCCAGCGGTGATGCCCGAGCCAAAGCCGGCCGCCGTCGTGGATGCCGAGTCGGCCGAGGGGTCTGAGATGGCGCTGGCTCCGGCGGACTTGGCGCGGGCACTACTGGGTCCGCTGGCGGCGTACCCATCCACAACCATCGACCTTTCTCCGGACGCGTCGAGCATTCGCGACCTCGCCGCGCAGTACCAGATCGACACGTCCGTCCTTGCCGCGTTTAACGGCCTGTCTCCCGACGCGGCCGACGAACGGCTCGACATACCTGCCATGACCTTGCCGGTTGGGATCATCGAAGTATCGAACCTCAAGCTCCGCGAGGACCCTCCGCCCCCGCCGGTCGTTGCCTACACCATCTCCCCGGGTGACACGCTTCTCGAAATCGCGATTCGCTTCGGCGTCGATCCTGACGTCCTGGTCGCTGCCAACGGCCTCGCTAGCCCGGACGTGATTGCCGCCGGCCAGGAACTGAAGCTCACCTCGTGGTCCTCACCGGCTCAGGCTGCTGCGGCGGCATCCGGGCCCGCCCCAGCCGCTGCGGCTCAAGTGGCGGCTGCGACCGTCACCGAAAGCGCCGCTCCCGCCGTTCCACTCGGTCCGCCAGCGCCCACCACTTACGAGGTCTCACCGGGAGACACCGTGAGCGAGATCGCGGAGCGCTTCGGGGTCGATACCGAAACCATCGTCGGAACCAACAACCTCAGGAGCGCGGACACCATCAGGATAGGCGACCAGCTCACGATCCTGCCGGTGTCCGGTGTGGTGCATACGGTCCGTGAGGGGCAGACCCTATCCGAGATCGCCGCCCTCTACAAAGTGGATCTCGGTCCCATCATCGACTTCAACTATCTGGACGACGCCGATCTCATCACGGTGGGAAAAGACCTGCTGATCCCTGGGGGCCGACCGCTCCCACTAGCCCCCACACGACCGGCATCCACGGAATACCAGGTATCAGCGGGTGACACGCTTTCGAGTATCGCGGTTCGTTTCGGCGTCAGTAGCAGCGCTATCGCGGCGGCGAACTCCCTTTTCAATCCGGACCGGCTGTCGATCGGCACCCGCCTGATGATTCCGGGGATTTCCGGAGCCGCGCAGGCCAACCAGCAGGTCGTCACTCGGAATCTGCCGATGTTCACGGCGTCCGCGCCGAGTGCGAGCCTACCGGTTCCGTCGTCGGGTGCAGGCGGCAGCGTCGCCTCGATCGCGATGCGCTTCCTCGGCTCACGGTATGCCTGGGGCGGTACCACGCCCTCAGGCTTCGATTGCTCAGGTTTCGTGTACTACGTACAGGCGCAGGCCGGGTATCCGGTTTCTCGAGGCCTGTGGGGGCAATATTCCGCGGGGCCGCACCCCTCGCGCGATCAACTGGAGCCCGGCGACATCGTGTTCTTCCAGAACACCTACATGGCCGGCCTCTCGCACGATGGGATCTACCTGGGTGGCGGTCAGTTCATCAGCGCAGTCGACGAACGCTCAGGCGTAAAGATCTCCAGTATCTACGACGGCTACTGGGCCGCTCGCTGGTTCGGCGCCACCCGCGCCACGTAGGCCGGCCGGCGCAGCCACGGAGATTGCCTTCAACGTCCACATGGCTTCCGGCATGAGACCATCGCTCAGCACGGCCCGAGTCTGCTGACCCCATGCTGCCCGAGAAGCTAGCCGACCACCAGTCCCCCAAGCAGTACTGGCAATTCCTCCAGCGAGGCCACCCGGTACTCAGGATAGATGTCCTCTGGGGGAGGATCGAAAGGGACCAGGCAGACGGGTAACCCGGCAGCTTGGCCCGCCCGCAGGCCACTCCCCGAGTCCTCTACCACCAAGACCTCGCGCTTGTTCGCCTGACGGACCGCGCACAAACGCTCGAAGGCGAGCTCATAGCTGTCCGGGTACGGCTTCCCCCGCTCAACCTCGTCGCCGCCAACCACGAATTTTGGCAGGTCAGTCAGGCCGAAAAGGTCGAGGACCTCCTTGATCACCCGGAGGGTTGACGAGGATACGACAGCGGCTATCAAACCACGCTCGCGCACAGCGACCACGGCTTCTTTTGCTCCAGGGAGCAAGCGGCTGGCTTGCGGAAGCAGCCGAAGATAGTGGAGTTCGCGACGCTCCATAAGCTGTTGGAGAGGAAGCGCGGACTCTGAAACTCCCAACGCATCGCGCCGAGCAGCAAGCGAGTCGCTCAGTCGCATCCCCACGAAATCTCCTGCTACAGCGCGCGCCCAAGCGTAGTCGAGCCCGTAGTCCTCGAACGTGCGCCGATTTGCTTCGTGATGGCAAGAGCGGGCGTCGACAAGCGTCTCATCAAGGTCGAAAAACACCGCCTGAAGCGGCACTAGCAGGCGCCCGAGACGGCGCTCAGCCGAACTTGTACTGAACGCCGAAGCCGCCCTTGGGGTATTTCCACTCGATGTTGAAGTACGGGCAGCCTATGCGGCAGGCGCCACATTCGACACATTTCTCATAGCTCACGCTGATCTTGTGTTCGCCGTTTTCCCACTTGTACACCGTCACAGGACAGAACACCGTGCACGGCTTGTCCACACAGCGGTTGCATAGCTGGTTGTCCAGCACGATGAGATGCGAGCGATCCTCGTCAGTCTTGAAGCGGACGTTGTAGAGCTTTTCCTCTACCCGCGCGCCGGGCGTGACCTGGTTCACGTCTTCTTCGGCCATGCTCTCTCTTTCGTGGGCACTTGCCCCCTGTAACTGTAAAGCCCAGTCGCTCTAGGTCAGCGCTCGTAGAGCCCCAACGGCGTCACGGGCGAGTTCCCACGGCGCCCGGCGACTCAGCACCTGCCGCAGGATCCGCCGCTGTTTCGCCCGCTTGGGCACGTTGTCCACGGTGAGAAACTCATGGAGCGCGTCGACCAGGATCTCCGGGTAGCGCTCCAGGAACTGCGGTTTCCCCTGGAAGAAGCTTGAAGTCTTGCTGTACCCGCGGAGGTCGTCCATGATGAAGCTCTCGTCAAGCAAAGTCTGGTAGCGGGACAACATCTCGGCAGAGAAGTCTCCCCGCTCGTGCGCCTCGACACACACCTGCGCCGCGAACTTTGCGGACATCAGCGCCAGATTCGAGCCCTCGCGGTAGATCGGATTGCTGAGTCCGGCGGCGTCGCCCACTACCAGCATCCCCTGGCGGTAAACCGGCGGCATCGAGGCCGCACCTCCCTCAGGAATCAAGTGCGCCATGTACTCCTTGGCTTCGCCTCCCTCAAGGAGCCGTTTGACCATGGGATGACTCTTGAAGTGCTCCATCAGGACGTTTGGGTTGATCTTCTTCTTGATCAAGTCGGAAAGCAGTGCGCCCACGCCAATAGAAAGTGAGTCCCGGTTGGTGTAGATGAAGCCGTATCCAAGCATGCCCATAGTCGAGTCGCCGAAAACTTCGATCGTAGCTCCTTCGTTTGCGTTGAGCAGAAACCGGTCTTCGATCTTCTCCCGACTCATATTGATGATCTCTTTGGTGACCAGGGCGACCTGATGCGGGGCTAGCTCGGGGTGCAGGCCGGCTTTCTTGGAGAGCAGCGAGTTCACCCCGTCGGCCGCGATGACGATGTCCCCGTGCACGTCGCCCTGCTCCCGCCCGGTCGTCACACCCACAATCCGGCCGTTCTCGCGGAGCACATCTTCGACCACGGTGTCCGTCACGAGGACCGCGCCCGCACCCACGGCCTGGTCAGCGAACCACTTGTCGAACTTCACTCGGAGAACCGAGAACGCGTTGTACGGCTCCTCGCCGTAACGGGCGGACCGGAAACCGCCCTGCACCATCGAGTCCGGAGTCACCAGCCAAATCCGCTCCTCGACAATCGGCCGCTCCACGGGTGCATCTTTCCACCACCCCGGAAGGATCTTCTCGGTAGGCTGGCGGTAAAGGATGCCGCCCATGACGTTCTTCGTGCCGGGATCCTCACCCCGCTCGACACAGAGGACGCTCAGACCTGCCTTGGCAAGCAGATAGCTGGCGGCCGTCCCGGCGAGACCAGCGCCGACGACGACGACATCAAAACGATCAGTTGCCGCCAGGTTGGCCTCCGACAGAGTCCGTCTCTTCAGTCGCTTCACGCGGCTCGTTCGCCGAGGCGCCAGCATGGCCGTCTTGGCGCAGAGCGCGGAGTTTTCGCGTGAGGGCCGGAACGATCTCGAACATGTCGCCGACCACCGCGTAGTCGGCAACCTTCATGATGGGCGCTTCCCGGTCCGTGTTGATGGCGATGATGATGTCAGAGTCCTGCATGCCAACCAGGTGCTGAATGGCTCCCGAGATCCCGCAGGCAAGGTAGATCCGAGGCCGTACCGTCTGGCCGGTCTGGCCCACCTGGTGCTGGTACGGAATCCACCCCGCCATCACCGCCGCTCTAGATGCCCCCACGACGGCGTCGATGCTTTCCGCCAGCTCAAAGAGCATGTCGAAGCTCCTGGGCCCTCCAAGCCCGCGCCCGCCCGAAATGATGATCTCTGCATTTGAGAGATCCACATGGCGCGTCTCGGGGATGAACTCGACGACTTGAGTGGCCACGTCTCCTTCGCTCAAGCCCAGTCGGCCCTCGACGATCTCGCCCGTGCGACCGCTGATTCGCGCGGGGACAGGAAACACGCCCTGGCGGCAGGTCGCCATCTGGGGGCGATGCCGCTTGCAGAGGATCGTGGACATGAGCTTCCCGCCGAAATCGGGGCGGCTCGCGTGAAACAGGTGCCCCTCCGATTCGATGGAGAGCTCGGTCGCGTCTGCCGCCAGCCCGGTCTTCACCAGGGTTGCCACGGCACCGGCCACGTCACGCCCCTGCACAGTCGACCCGTAGAGCACAATTTCGGGCTTGTGCTGCTGGATCAGCAAAGCGAGGCCGTGGGCATACGTCTGGGTTCGATAGCTCTCGAGAACCGGATCGTCGATGAGGTACACCCGGTCCGCACCGTACTCGAATGCATCCTGGGCAAGATGGCCAACCTGGTGACCCAGCAACACTGAGGCGACAGGCGCACCGATCTCCTGCGCGAGCTCCCGGGCGACACCCAGGAGCTGCCAGGATACGGGCACGGCGATCCCTGCCCGGTGCTGCACGTAGACCCAGATGCCCTGGTAAGCGGAGAAATCCGGGGGGCGCTCGGTGTCGTTTTCGATGGCTGGCTCAGTCATGCTTGTCTCCGGCCGACGCGACCTCAACCTCGAGCAATGGCTCGTGCATGAGAAGTCTGACTAGCTGACTCGCCGCCGCTTCGGGGTCAGACCCATCGATCAGCACCGTGGCGCCACGCTTCCGGGGGCCCGGCGCCCATACCTTGCTCACAATGGTCGGCGAGCCTCGAAGCCCGATCTGCGAGTCATCGTCGATCCCCAGGTCGGTCTTGTCCCACGTCGTCGGCTGATAGCGGGCCGCTCGTACCATGTTGGGAAAGCTGGGATAGCGGGGAATGTTGATCTCACGGGTACAGGTGATCACGCAGGGAAGCCGAGAGCACACGATCTCCTCGCCTCCCTCAACCGCCCGGTGCACGACGATCCGACGAGCGCTCAACTCCAGTTCTTCGATCTTGAAAACACTCGTGAGCTGCGGCCACCCGAGGCGAGTGGCCAGGCCGGGCGGCACCTGTCCAGTGTCCCCATCCAATGCCTGTCGGCCGCAGAGGAGCAAGTCAACGGGCTCGGCCTCGCCGATCTTCAGGATCGCCTTCCAGAGAGCGTACGAGGTCGCCAGCGTGTCCGCACCGGCGAACCGCCGATCCGAGCAGAGGATTGCCTCATCGGCGCCATAGGAGATCGTCTCCCGAAGCGCGTCTCTGGCTTGAGCCGGCCCCATCGTGACGACGGTCACCCTGCCGCCAAACTGCTCCTTCAGTCTGATGGCTTCTTCGAGCGCATGGACGTCATCGGGATTGATGATCGACGGCACGCCGGACCGAATCATGGTGTTGGTCCGAGGATCAATGCGCACCTCAGACGTGTCCGGCACCTGTTTGATGGAAACAACGATGTGCATAGTGGTCACCATCTCACGAAATAGACTGGGCCCACTCCTGGCCTAACGAACGATGAAAGAAAGCGCCACGAGGAGCAGCACGAGACCCCCCCCAATCATTGCGATCCGGCGAAGGTCTGAAACGACGTACCCGTAATCGACCGTGACTTCCCGGGGCCGCCCGCGGGTCGGCGGCGGCCCCCCACGCAGCGAGGATGTCTGCCCGCCTCGCGCCGCTGCCCGAGCTACTGGGGCAGCGAGCTGAGCCTCGCCGGGCATATCTGCCTTGCGGGCTGCGGGCCCCGCAGGGGGTGTCCGGGTTCGTCTTCGGGTCCGGGGAGCCGGCCGGCCCCCACGCGGTCTGCTGGGCAGAATACCTCCAGAGCAGCACCAAGGATTGATCAGATTATAGCCAGAGACCAGTGCCGAACGGTCGGACTTCCGGAACATCACCCAACTCCTCGATGCGCCGCCGCACCTGGTCTCTCAGCTCGCCCTCGGGCAGAACGTCGAACAGAGGCACCAATACAAAACGACGGTCCCACAGCTCCGGATGCGGAATCGACAGGCCCTCCTCTCGTACCGACACCCCGCCGTAGAGGAGCACGTCCACGTCGATGACTCGGGGGCCCCAGCGTTCTCCAGCTAGTCGCCCCATCGTCCGCTCGATGGCTTTTGCTGACTGAAGCAGAGCACGCGGGTCCTGGCCCGTATCCACCCGGACGACGGCGTTCAAGAACCACCCCTGGGCCACCGGCCCTACCGGCTGCGTTTCATAGACGCGGGACACCTCCAGCAGCTGGGTACCGGGAAGTTCGCCGATGCGGCGCAGGGCTTCGTGGAGATTCTCGCAGCGGTCGCCAAGATTCGACCCCAACCCGAGATATGACTCCGGCACGCGAGCTATGTCATTCCAAGGAGAAACCTCGCGCGCTCCAGGATGACCGCGGCGGCTCCTTTACCTCAGACGACGTGACGGCCGTTGGAGAGCAAAGCCATGAACTCCGTCCGGGTGACGCTGTTATTGCGAAAAACTCCCCGGTTCGCCGACGTCACTACTTGAGAGCCAGGCTTCTCGACGCCGCGCATGGTCATGCAGAGGTGCTGTGCCTGACCAACCACAGCCACGCCGCCGGGTCGCAACTCCTCCATGAGGATGTCAGCTATCTGACTCGTCAGGCGCTCCTGGAGCTGCGGCCGGCGGGCCAGGATTTCCACGCATCGCGCCACTTTGCTGATCCCTACGACACGTCCTTTGGGAATGTACCCGACATGGATCGTCCCGAAAAACGGCAGAAAATGATGTTCGCACAGCGAATAGAACGGAATATCCCGAACGATGACCATCTCCTCATGGCGTTCCTCGAAGCCAACCTGAAGAACGGCCCGAGGATCCTGATCAACGCCCTGGAAAATCTCCTCGTACATCTCGGCAATCCGTCTCGGCGTCTCGAGGAGACCCTCCCGCGTGGGGTCCTCGCCGATGGCCAGGATCAAGGCATTCACCGCTTCCCGCACCGCGTCCTTATCCACCACGCCCCGAATTCCCCCTCCTAGCGGCGTCGCAGTTTGACGAGCTCATCCAGCAGCCGGTGGGCCACGTCAATCTTGGGCATCAACGGCAAATCCAGATTCTCGCCGCTCGAGCGGAGGATGGTGACCTGGTTCATGTCGCTCCCAAACCCGCTGCCCTCCAGCGACACGTCATTTGCCACGACCAGATCAACCTCCCAGCGACTAGCCTTCTCGCGAGCATTCGCCAGGAGATTCTGAGTTTCAGCGGCGAATCCCACGATCAGCGGCCGGCCCGTCTCGGCGCGGCGTGCCTTGGCCGTGCTGAGGACATCCACGGTCGGGACCAGCAGAAGCTGCGGCGTCCCGTCGCGCCGTTTGATCTTCTCACCGGCCTTCGCGGCCGGTTTGAAGTCCGCGACCGCGGCCGACATGACAAGTGCATCGACGCGGTCCAGCGCGCCGAGCACAGCGTCTGCCATCTCGTCCGCGCTTTCCACCGCGAGCAGCTCCACTCCCTCCAAACGAGGAAGCGACACCGTGGAAATGAGCACGACCTCTGCTCCCCGGTCTCTTGCCGCCTCGGCAACCGCCTGCCCCATCTTGCCCGAGGAGCGATTCGAAAGAAAACGCACCGGGTCGACCGCCTCCCGAGTACCACCCGCAGTAACGGCGACCTTCCAGCCGGCGAAATCTCCGCCCCGCGCCGCGACATGCTTAACGACGTCTACGATTCGCTCCGGCGCCGCCATCCGACCCTCACCGACGGCCCCCGAAGCCAGGCGCCCTGACTCAGGAGCGACGATGATCCAACCCCGCTGCCTCAGCGTGCCAATGTGCGCCTGAGTCGCGGGATGCTGCCACATACCGGTCTCCATCGCCGGCGCTAACACACCTGGAGCCTGTGTACTCAGCCCAGTGGCGCTCACCGGATCATCGGCCAGACCAAGAGCCAGCTTCGCAATCGTATGCGCCGTGGCGGGCGCAACCACGAAGATGTCAGCGTCATGGGCCATCGCCACATGGGCGATCTCCCACCCGGGCAGCAGCGCGAGCACATCCGACACTACTGGCCGATGGGTGAGTGCCTCAAAAGTCAGGGGCCGTACAAACTCGGTCGCTTCCCGGGTCATGACCACGTCCACCAGGGCGCCCTGCTGGGTCAGCCCACTCGCGATGGCCGCGGCCTTGTAGGCCGCAATACTGCCGGTGACACCCAGCACTACGTGCCGTCCTCCGAGCGGGTTCCGGGACGGACCAGTCTGAATCATTCTGCTCCCCTGAGCTCATTGAGCTCGGCGAGGTAGCGAAGGCCGGTCAGGGTGAGGTTTTGGTCCACCACCTGAATCGTGTCGGTCTGAGCCGCAATCGTTTCCACGAGGCCTCCAGTCCCGATGATTAGCGCTTCCTCGCCGAGTTCCTTTTCGATCCGCCGAATCAGCCCCTCAACGAGACCCACGTATCCGAAGATCGTGCCCGCCTGCAGACACATTACTGTGTTGGTGCCGATGACCCGGCTCGGGGCAACGAGATCGAAGCGTTGCAGTCGGGCGGCTCGGCTCATCAAACCTTCAATGGCCGACTGGATCCCCGGAGCGAAACAGCCACCCAGGAACTCCCCGTGCCGAGACACAACGTCGAAATTCGTCGCAGTTCCAAAGTCGACAATAACGACGGGCAGCGGGTACGCGGCCTTGGCTCCCGCAGCGTTGGCAATTCGATCCGGACCGACTTCCCGGGGGTTGTCCACCCTCAACGGAATACCGGTGAAGGTGGACTCGGAAATCTCGAGCGGCTCGGCCCCCAAGTACTGGTGTGCCATCTGACGAAACGTGCCGGTGAGCTGTGGCACGACGCTACAGACAGCCACGCGGGTGATGTGGTCGGGCGAAAGATCAACATTGGCCAGCAGCCAGCCGAGCTGAACCGCGTACTCGTCCGTCAGCCGGGCAGCGTCAGTCGCCCAACGCCAGGATGCCCGCAGCTCCGAGCCATCGAAGACTCCCAGCTTGATGTCGGTGTTGCCAATGTCAACCGCCAGAAGCATCCGAGGTCCGAGCGGGGACGGGACGCAGCGTGAATACCTCGTTGAGGCTCCCGGTACGATAGCCTTCGAGGTCTAGCGCAACGTACTTGAAGCCAAGTTCCTTGAAGCGCCGTGTGATCGCGGGCGCGTACCCCTCCGCCCAGAACCTCGATATGTCCTCTGGAGGCAGCTCGATACGGGCCAGATCTTCGTGGTGGCGCACTCGGACCCCGCGAAATCCTAGCTCCCGCAGGAGTTGTTCGGCGCGATCGATGCGCTCAAGCTTCTCGAACGTGATCCGCTCTCCATAGGGCACCCGGGACGACAGGCAGGCCATGGCTGGCTTGTCCCAGGTCGGGAGACCCATCTCACGCGAAAGGGTGCGGATCTCCGATTTTGTCAGCCCCACCTCCAGCAGCGGGCTACGAACGCCGCGCTCGCGGGCCGCCTTTGCTCCCGGTCGGAAGTCACCGACATCGTCCGCGTTGAAGCCGTCGACCATCACGGCAAGACTGCCCTCCCGCGCCACCGGCGCGAGCGTGTCCCACAGCTCAACTTTGCAGTAGTAGCAGCGATTCGACGCGTTCACGAGGTAACGCTCGCTCTCCGTCTCATGCGTCTCGATCACCGTGTGCCGAGCGCCCATGGACCGCGCCAACGCCTGGGCTTCCTCGAGCTCCCCGGCCGGGTAGCTCGCAGAACGCGCAGTTACCCCTAGAGCCTTATCCCCGAGGACGCCAGAGGCAACCTTGAGCAAGAACGTCGAATCCACCCCTCCTGAGAACGCAACCAGTACCGAACCCGCATCTCGAAGTACTTGTTCTAGTTCGGCAAGTTTCCCATCCATGTCCCTCTGGACTGACGGTCGTCCGGCCATGTCTTCACTCATTCCCGGGCCCTGCAGCGAGGGTCCCGCCACCGACCACGATGTCTTCATCGTAGAACACGACCGCCTGACCGGGCGTCAGGGATCGTTGTGGTTCGTCGAAGGTGACCTTCACCTGGGAGCTGCGCCATGGCTCGATTACGGCCGGAGCTTCCTGCGCGTGGGCCCTTGACCGCGCTGACACGTGCATGGGCCCATCAAGTCCGTCGACCGCCATCCAGTTCAAGTCCATGGCATAGGCCTCGAGAGATACTAGGTCGGATGCATTCCCGATTACGATCGTGTTGATTTCCGACTCGATTCTCGTCACGAACAGGGGCCGCGGCGACGCGAGGCCGATACCTTTGCGCTGGCCCACGGTATAGAGCGCAACACCCCGGTGCTCGCCCACCACGTGGCCCTCGCTGTCGACTATCGGACCGGACTCAAAGGTGTCCGGGGCCGTCTCCCGCAAATAGTCGCGATAATTGCGAGTGGGCACGAAGCAGATTTCCTGGCTGTCGACCTTGTTGGCCACATGGAGGCCGAATTCGGCGGCTAACCGCCGGGTCTCTTCCTTGCGCAGATTTCCGAGCGGGAAGCGCACCCGGGCGAGACGTTCCTGGCTCAGCACGTAGAGCACGTAGGACTGGTCCTTGTCCCCATCGACCGCCCTCTGCAGAGCCCATCGGCCATTCGCTTGCTTCACAGTTCGCGCGTAGTGCCCTGTCGCTACCCAGCCAGCGCCCAGCGCCTCCGCCTTTGCCAACAGCGCGTCGAACTTGATGAACTGATTGCAGCGCACACAGGGGTTTGGGGTCCGGCCGTGCCGATACTCATCTACGAAGTTGTCGATCACCCGACGCTGAAATACGTCGCGCAGGTTTACGACGTAGTGCGGAATGCCCAGGTGGTCACAGACGCGCCGAGCGTCCTCGACAGCGCCCAGAGCACAGCACGCATCTTCACGGAAGGCAGCGCGCCGATCGTCCTCCGGCCAAACGTTGAAGGTGATGCCGGTAACGCGGGCCCCTGCCTTGACGAGTAGAGCAGCCGCCACCGAACTGTCAACGCCGCCGCTCATGCCAACAAGTACGGCAGAACTCACCAGTCGCCTCCGATAGCCAGTCATTGTACCTATTCGCTCGGCGGCGACCGCTCGTTGACGGAAACAAGACGTTCTCGTCTCTTCGCTAGATTGGCTCGTGAGCCAGTCGGCCGGAGATTCGTTGCCGCAGGCAAAACCGGACGTCGTCATCATCGGCGCTGGCGCCATCGGTTGCAGCATCGCTTACGCACTGGCCCGCGAGCAGGTGCGGGTTACCGTTCTCGATTCGCGCGGGCGTGGCCGCGGAATCTTCGGCGCGTCTTGGGTGGGCTTCACGACCCCGAGGCCACACAGATCCATCCCCCGCGCTTCACACAGGCTCTCGCGGAGGCCGCCGTTCGGCGCGGGGTGCACTTTGCCGTAGGCGTGGAGGCGCTCGGAATCGAGCACTGGGGCTCCAGCTCCCGATCTTTCCCGCCCGCGGCCAGGTTCTGGCGTTGACGGCCGTCCCGACGCCGGTGCGGGCGATCGTGTACGGTCGCGGCATCTACTTGCTTCCGCGAGCCGATGGCACAACTGTGGTTAGAGCAACCTACGAGCGCGTCGGCTTCGATAAGAGTCTCACGGCTGGAGTGCTCGGGTCACTACTCAGCTCGGCGGCCATCCTCTGTCCAGATCTTGGGGTCGCGCGCTTCGAGCGAGCCTGGGCAGGGCTGCGGCCCGGCTGCGGCGATGACCTCCCAGTCGTCGGTACGGTCCCTGGCTGGGACAACGTAACGATTACCACCGGGCATTACCGAGATGGAATCGTTCCGGCGCCAGGCACTGCCAGGGCCATCGCCGATCTTGTCCTCCGTGGAGAGACCGACCACGCGATCAGGCCGATGCTTCCCTCCCGGCTCACGTCCACCTGAAGCCTGAGGGGACTTCCGGGGGCGAGTCCCCTCAGGCTTCCAATCGGCTCTCTAGCGCGCCGCCTTCCGATTCGAAGGCATCAACGCCCACGCGATTCCGAGCGCCGCGAATGAGACTAGCCCGACCACGATTTCCATCAACGTCCCTCTTCCTTAGATTTCGACCGCATAAGCTGGTTCGCCATGCATAGACGCATCCAGCCCTTCGAGTTCCTCGTGGGGCTCCACACGCAGGCCCACGGTGACGTCGACGACTTTGAGAATGACCCACGTGACGCCGCCGGCCCAGATCCAGGTCGCGGCGACTGTGATGAACTGGACCAAGAGTTGCTGCGGGTTGCCGTACAGGAGGCCGTTGGCACCCGCAGCGTTGATGGTAGTGGTCGCAAAAACTCCGGTGGCGAGAGCGCCAAGAGTGCCTCCGACACCGTGTACGCCAAACACGTCCAGAGCGTCGTCCACGCCCAACCGGTCTTTGGTCCAGGCGACCCCCCAGTAGCACACGATGCCCGCCAGCAGCCCGATGAGCAGGGCGCCTGGCGGCGTCACGAACCCCGAGGCGGGGGTGATTGCGACCAGGCCGGCCACGGCGCCTGCTGCCGCGCCCAGAACGCTAGGCGCGCCCTTGTGCAGCCAGCTCATGGTCATCCACGTGATGGCCGCCATGGCGGTTGCTACGTGCGTGTTTACGAAGGCGCTCGTTGCGAGGGCACCGGATGCAACCGCGCTTCCCGCGTTGAATCCGAACCAACCGAACCACAAGAGACTCGCGCCGAGAACGACCATCGTGGCGTCGTGGGGCTCGAGGCGCTCCTCACCGAAGCCGATCCGCTTGCCAAGATAGATCGCGGCCACCAGCGCCGAGACGCCGGAGCTGGCATGGACTACCGTGCCGCCGGCGAAGTCGAGAGCGCCCATCGCTCGCCAGATTCCCAGCTGACCGCCCTCGCTGCCACTCCACACCCAGTGGGCAATCGGGTCATAGACGAATGTTGCCCAGAGTAGCGTAAAGAAGATGAAGGCCTTGAATCGCATGCGCTCGGCGAACGCGCCCGTGATCAGCGCTGGCGTGATCACGGCAAACATCATCTGAAAGATCATGAATGCCTGGTGCGGAATCGTCGCCGCGTAGAAGGTATTGGGTTCGACCCCGACGTTCCGGAGTCCAACCCAGTCGAGCCCGCCGATCAGCCCACCGAACGCATCGGGCGCGAAAGCCAGCGAATACCCCCACAGGACCCACTGCACACTGATAAGCCCGATGATGATGAAACTTTGCATGATCGTCGCCAGCGCGTTCTTGCGCCGGACCAGACCACCATAGAAAAAGGCGAGCCCAGGCGTCATGAGGAGCACGAGTGCTGACGACGTGAGCACCCACGCCGTGTCACCCGTGTCTACGGTCGCCGCGGGTTCCGCCGCTGGCATCGTGGGCGCCACCCCCTGCGCTCCGGCCGCTGCTCCAAAAACCACCATCAGGCCCAACATGGTCATCAGCAGCAGCGCGATGTGCTTCGTTCGCCTCAAATGAACCTCCCCCTCCCGCGCGGAATCGAGCTTCCCCGCGATAGCGAGATGCTAGTCCCTCGGCCGGGCGGACCCTACAGCCAGCCTGCATGAAAATCGCGCCATTCGCCTTGTGCGGCCTGCACAACGCTGCCTCCTTGACATTGCAGAACGCCCGTTCTATTATAAGAACACCCGTTCTAGTGAGGTGCGCCTATGGTCCTCGTCCCTCCGATCGTCCACGAAATCGAAGCCCGGTCCGCGATCAACGCGGTTCAGGGCATGCCCTTCAAATGGTCGCTCAACCCGTACAAAGGCTGTCGCCACGCTTGCACCTACTGCTATGCCCGTGCGTACCACGCCTACCTTGATCTTCCGGTCTCAGCCTTCGAAACTCAGATTTTCGTGAAGACCAATCTCCCCCAGGTCTTGCAGGCCGAGCTGCGCCGCCCCTCCTGGCGAGGGGAGGCGATCGCTGTTGGAACTGGCACGGACCCATATCAACCGATCGAGGGGCAATATCGAATCACCCGCCAATGCCTCGAAGCGCTGGCAGACGCAGCGAATCCCGGCTCCGTGAGCACCAAAGGCACGCTGGTCCGCCGTGACGTCGATGTGCTCTCGGAGCTGTCGAACCGCGTGGGCTTCTCGGTGAATATCAGCCTAATCAGCCTGGACCGCGATCTGCTCCAGAAGCTGGAGCCCGGCGCTCCAGTTCCGGCTGCCCGCCTCGAAACCATCAGGACGTTGTCCAGGGCCGGAATTCCAGTCAGTGTCTTCCTGGCGCCCGTAATTCCGGGACTCACTGACGCGCCCTCGTCGCTCGCTGAAGTCGTTCGGGCCGCCGCGGACCACGGCGCCTCCGATGTCTGGACTGGTGCCCTCCGCCTGCCACCAGGAGTCCGCGAGTATTTCCGGGATGCCGTGGCGGTTTTTCCGCAGGTCAACGCGAGCTGCGATCGCCTTTACGCTGGCCGGCCAACCCTACCCACGAGCTATCAGATGAGGATCGAGGACGAGGTCAGCGCGGTCCGTGCCGCCGAGGGGCTCTCTGGCGCGAAGGGGCACTGTCCCCAGCCCCTCGCCCGAAAGGCTCAGTTGGCGCTTCCCATCTAACCTGAAAATAGCCCGATCTTCATCGTCAGTGGTGCCCCGCAGGAGCATGAGGTCTAGTGGCGGCGCTCTCTCCGGTGAGGGGACTGCCCCGGTCCAGGCGGAGGAGCGTTGGCCGGCGGTTGCGGCGATCTTCGGATGCAGCCTGCGTCATTGACCGCCCCGTAAAATGGACGAAGATGCTCCGCTCCTCGGAGGCCACAACGCAAGCCAGTTTCGGCCCGTCCCCCGAAGATCGAACTGCAGCCGCTCTCACGAAACAGCTGGGTCTCGGCTCGCAGATGGTCACGATTCAGGTCTCACCCGTCCGACAGTATTCTGACTATGGCCCCGACGTCGACGTGGTCCAGGCCTGGGTCTTGGACGAGGACGGCAACTTGGTTGCCTTGCGAGACCTGTATCCGACTGTCTCGACGCAGGAGGCCTACACGCTGTGGAGCCTGCTCTGCGAGCAACTCACCACCGCCGCGGCAGCTCCCTACGGCCTGCGCCCCGAACCAGGAATAAACCCCAAACTGGGCTGCTGGGGTCCCCGGCCCGACCTCGCCGCCGCCGGCACTGACGACGACAGTGCCACCGCTCTGATGATCGGCGTCGCGGTGCATAGGGGAGGGGCGACACAGACCCCAGACCCGAAGCTGTTGGTGCTTGCTGTGCATTCGGCCATGGTTGCGTCGCTCAGGTCCTGGGCAGCTGCCGCCCGGGCCACTTCGCCGCATCCGGCTACCAATGGGGCCTGAAATCGTGAGCCTCGCAGCGTCACGACGCTTGCGCCCGGTAGCTCGCACCACCGCTTACCTCGCCTTTGGTCTCGGTGTCGCATTCTTACTAATCATGCTCGGCAACAGCGTCTATCGCGTCCAGGGTGGAGTCGCCGAAGTGGCTCCGCTGTTCCCCTTCGGTTACGCGTACGCAGCCGGAATGGTTGCGGCCGTCAACCCCTGCGGCGTCCTCTTTCTGCCTTCGCTGGTGGCGTTTTATCTGGGCGGGTCTGCCCTCACTGCGCGACCGTGGTGGCAGAGGACCGCCTCCGCGGTTGGTTTCGGGGTCCTGACCACGGCGGGTTTCGTTGTGCTCTTCGCCACGGTAGGCGCCATCTTCGCGGTGGGAGGGCGAGTCCTGGGCGCGTTCTTCCCGGTGGGCGGCACCCTGGTGGGCTTATTTCTGGCCGGGCTGGGCGCCTGGGCCATCGTCACCGATAGCTCACTCGGCATCGTCCAGGCGAGCCGGGCGATGGCCGTCATGGATGTGCGCCAATCGCCACCGGTTTTCCTGTTCGGTCTCGCCTACGGGGTAGCCTCGTTGGCCTGTACCCTACCAGTGTTTCTCGCCGTCGTCGGCACGAGTCTCACCGCCGGTGGCGTCGGCCCAGCACTTGGCCAGTTCTTGAGCTACGCCCTCGGGATGGGCACCATGGTGACCATCGCCCTCGTCGTCGCGGTCTTCTTCGAGCAAACGCTCGCGCGGTTTCTTCGCCGGGTCGTGCCTCACGTCCATCGCGTCGCGGCCTCACTTCTCTTCGCGGCGGGCCTGTTCATCATTAATTACTGGATGCCGCTGAACCCGCTACTCGCTTAGAGATACCCCACAGCTTTTGGGTGGGCCCCTACCTGTGGCGCAAGTCTCCGGGCACGAGCATGCGCTTCGTAGCGCCAATCCCCTCAATCCGCTCGCGAGCGATCGTATCGGCAGCTACACTCGGAGCAATTCCTTCACGGTGTGCCCGCGCCAGGACGCGCCGTGTCGTGTCGCCTACCCGACGAGCAATGCCTTCCGCCCACGCGAGCGGGGCGCCCCGCAGGTCCGCGGCGGCACTAATCACGCCACCCGAGTTCACGACGAAGTCGGGAGTGTAGACGATGCCTTGGGCCTCGAGAGCGAGGCCGTGCCGATCCTCGGCCAGTTGATTGTTGGCTCCCCCGCAGACCAGCCGGCAGCGCAGCCTCGGGATCGTGTCGTCGTTGATGACCCCTCCCAGTCCGTTCGGCGAGAAGATGTCGCAGTCCTGGTCATAAATCTCATCCACGGGCACCACGCTGGCCCCGAACCGCTGTGCAGCCCGGGCGGCCGCTTCCCGCGCAACGTCGGCGACGAAGAGGTTCGCGCCCTCTTTGTGCAGGTGCCCCATGAGGTGCATCCCCACCTTCCCCGCGCCCTGCACCGCGATCCGCTTTCCGCTCAGGGAGTCAGCCCCCCAGACCGCCTCGGCGCCAGCCTTCATTCCCAGGTACACGGTGAGACCGGTGAGGATCGATGTGTCACCCAGACCGCCCCACTCAGGCGGCACGCCCGTTACCCACGGGGTTTCGAGCCTCACATGGGTCAGGTCTTCGCCTGTGGTGCCGATGTCCGTGGCCGCGACGTACCGTCCGCCCAAAGACTGGATGAAGCGGCCCATGGATCGGAAGAGTGCCTCACTCTTATCGTCCGGCGACCCGATGATGACTGACTTGCCACCTCCAAGATCGAGGCCGGCCGCGGACGCTTTGTAGGTCATGGCCTTCGCGAGTCGGAGCACGTCCTGCAAAGCTTCGGTCTCGCTGGCATACGGGCGCATGCGGATTCCGCCCAGAGCCGGACCAAGGGTCGTATCGTGGATCACGATGATCGTCCGGAGTCCCGAGTCCTGGTCCTGACAATAGATCACCTGCTCGTATCCCCCGGGCGCTAGCGTGGAAAACACGTCGCTCGTCGCGCCGTGGATCTGGGGCTCGAACGACACACTCATCGGTTTCGGACCTCCAGGGG
>JACQOR010000058.1 GCA_016202435.1 Chloroflexota bacterium | reverse complement strand
GGGCGCGCCGTGGCTATGCCCATCCGCGCCAGAGCCGTGATCGATGTGCAGCGCCCCAAGAACGAAGGCCCTGAGTCCTCGCGAGTGATCGTGCGCCGGCGCGTGGTCGTGCTCGACGAAGAGTAGCTCGTAGGTGTCATCGCGGTCGCCGCCCGTGACCGTGAGCGTGGCCTCGAACTCGTGTGGCTCCGCGAGCCCCGCGGTTGCTTCGAGGTACCCGTCCCCAAGGGGCACGAAATCGAACGTCTCGCGAGTACCGTCGACCCGAAACGTTTCTACCGAGAAAAGCCGGGCCGGCGGCGGGACTGCCTGCCCCGACGGGTCTCGGAAGTAGAGGCGGAATCGGGCTGACCCACCCCCCTCGAAGATGGAGAGGAGAATCTGACCCGCGTCCCCATGGATGACTCTAGCCTCGCCGTCGCCCATGATCCGTGTCCCTGCGCATCAACCGGGCCTTGCCGACCCAGGTCACATACGGCTGCACAAATCGTATCAAACTTCATGCGAGAGTGGCATGTTGCCACAGATAAATCGCAATGAGATGGACGGAAAGTGCACAACCTTGCAGCAGCGACTGATTGCAGTTAGCTTCCTGGGCAGGAAGTCTGCGAAAGTGCCCTACGAATGGTGCTCCGCCGGGCCCTTCCGAGGCGGTAAACCCGTCGCGCTGGCGACGCTGCCCCCGGCTCTGGTCGAGCCGGGGGCAGCGTCATCTTGTCCTCGCGGCGTAGTCCTACCTGTGGCCTCGCCCCCGGCCACGGTTCTGGCTACCGTGGTTGGCAGCTCTTTCGCGGCCGCGACTTTCGTGTAGCTCGTCCTCGTCCGGCTTCCCAGGATGGCGGTCGCTCGCCTCCGAGATTGGGTCATCATCGGCGCAGGGATCCGCGACCGTGCACCTGTGGCCGGGAGGCCCGTAGTGCTCGTGGTTCTCGTCACCCCAGCCCCAGCCTGGCCGCGCGGTCCCTGCTCTCCTGCCGCGGGCAGCCCCCTCGTCGGTGCCGTCGTTGTCCCTGATGGTGACGGTGGCTACGCTCGGCGAACCTACGGTGTAGCCCGACCCGGCCAGCAGCGTGAGGACGACCGTCTCCCTGGATTCGTCGAGCAGGTCGTCGAGCGGCGTGACGGTGATCGTCGCGGTGCTCTCCCCGACCCCAAGCGCAACCGAGCCGGACAGCGTCATGTAATCGGTTCCGGCGGTGGCCGTCCCGCCGACTCCGTACCCCACGGTAACCGCGGCCGTTGTGTCTCCGGTCCGGCTGACGGTGAAGGCAGCGGTGTTCGACCCGGGTTCGGTCGCGGTAGAGTCGGTAGCAGTGACGCTCACCTGCGGGAGCGCTTGGGCCGCGACGACGTGTGCCAGGGGCAGCGCAACCAGCCCCAGCAGAGCGAACGCTGCTCCAAACCTGGAGATGCGACGTGACATGAAAAACCTCCTCAGCGACTTGCGAATTCTGACCAAGCTCGTCGCCGGGCCGTTGATCGATAGGACGGCTATCCTGTTCCGCCCCCTTGCGCCGCCTGTAAGTCGCGCCAAAATGACCCCCTTCTTCCCGGAAACGCTTGGCTCCTTCTGAATAACGACTGGAGGGCCCAAAACGCACCAAGAAAAAGAGCGATCCGAGCAGACGGCCGATTTTCACCGGCGCCACCCACAGCCAGCTGAGGCAAGTCAGACAGCTATCGGCCGGACCTGGTCGGGGTGGTCAGAAGGAGCGAGGGGCTTCGCCGGCTCGTTAGCTTTCGACGCCGTGTTCGAGCACGTGCGTGGGCTTGATGCGCAAGATGACGCGCGTTTCCCCGCCGCGGAAGGAATAGCGCTCCCTGCCGGTGTACTTCTTCGCGAGCATGCTGATGTGCTCGTTGGCTCCCTGGTCGGGGCCGCGCTTTTCTACGATTCTGCCCCGAACCACCACCGTCCGTTGGAAATTCTGCGCGTCCACCACCGTCACCGCCACTCTCGGGTCTCGGTCGACGTTGTTCGTCTTGATTCGCCCCTCGGCGGTGTTGATCAGGATGTGGCTTCCGTCCGGTTCCACGTCCACCCAGACCGGTGTCGCCTGCGGCGAGCCATCCCGCATCAAAGTTGAAATGATTGCCAGGTGCCTTTCCTGCAGGAGCTTTACCGCTCCTGGCGATAGCCGATCAGCTCGTGGCATTCGTCTACCTCCCTATTAAAACCCCTTGCTGTGCTCGGCACCCCTCCGCGCCAGCGGCGCCGAGGTGACCACTAAGTGGGTCCGCCCTTTGCAGCAGCCGCCTTCTGCAGCGGGCCATGCCCGCCTGTTCCCGCGTAGCCAGCATTGAGGTGACCCCCAAGCTTATCCGCCTTCTGCAGCGGGCCATGTCCGCTAGCGAAACATGTCGGTCGCCGGGCCACGCACCAGCGAAGCCGCGGTGGCCACGGCGGGCGTGAAAGCGAAGCCGCGAATCAGCGCTACCGGGATGCCACTCACCTTGCCCAGCACTAGCTCGGCCGCGCTGCACAGCTCGTCCGCCACCGCGCTCACGCTGGCTCGCAGCTCGTACCCGTGCGGGTCTTCGACGCCCACGTAGCTGTGCAGCGGCTCCAGGCCCGCGATGCCGATGGCGACATCCGTCGTTCCCTCGCGCCACGGACGGCCGAACGTGTCCGAGATGACGACCCCGATCTCGGAGCCGCTGGCCGTAACGATGGCAGATCGAATCCTTTCTGCTGAAGCATCCGGATCATCAGGCAGGAGGCTCACGATCGTGTTGCCCGGAACGTTCGAGCGATCGATGCCCGCGTTGGCGCACACGAATCCGTGGCGGGTTTCGGTGATGATGATGCCTCGGTCCATGCGAACGATGCGGCGGGCCTCACGCAGAACGAGCTCGACCAGCCGGGCGTCCCTCTGCCAGACCCGGGCGTATTCCCGCGCAAAAGGCGAAGGCGCCACCTCTTCGAGGTCTGCGACGCGGCCCTCAGCCTTGGAAACGATCTTCTGCGTGACCACCAGGATGTCGCCAGGCTCGAAAGCTAGCCCCTGCTCCTCGGCCGCGGTGAGAATGAGCTGAGCCAGGTCATCGCGGGATCGCACCTCCGGGATGCCGCGCAAGCCGATGATGCGTAGCTCCGAGCGAGGATCCATTGGAGGTCTCACGCCTCATCTCCCGCCAAGGCCGATTCTGGCAGCCGAGTAATCCGCAGGCCCGCGTGCGCGCGGTAGCGGCGGTTAATCCGCAGGAGCACGACCGTAAACGCTTCGATGTAGCCAGCGCTCTCTAAGAGTCCCGCGTCAATAGCGCGCACGCCCGGCAGCTCTCCGGCGAGGGCCATTACCTCGCGCTTCGCCGCGACGTCGTCGCCGCAGACCAGCACGTCGGCGGCCACCGGCTGCTCCAAGTCTGCAAGCGTGTGCGAGCCGAGGTGGTGGAAGGCGCCGATGACCCTGCTTTCGGGCAGCAGTGCCTGCAACCGCTGCGCTGCCGAACCCTCCGCCACGTGCAGCAGGCGGGGGACGCCGCCGACGAACTCGACCGGCACGACGGCGCTGACCACCGACTTGCCCTCCAGCGCCGCTGCGAGTGGCCTCACCGCCTCCGCCATCCCCTCGAACGGAATCGTCAGCACGACCACGTCCGCCGGGCGGGCCGCTTCCGCGTTTTCCGCCCCACTCACCAGCGAGGTGGTCAGCTCGTCGTTGATCTCGCCTGCGACCGCCCGCGCCCGCTCCGCCTGGCGCGAGCCCACGATCACCGTCCGGCCCGCTTGTACGAATCGCCTCGCGAGGCCTCGGCCCTCGGCGCCGGTCCCGCCGACGATTGCGATGGTGCTCGTCACAGCGCGTAGGATAGCCGAAGGCGAGATCCTCCAATATTCCACGTTCCCTTCTGGTTGGCCCTCCTTGCGCTCAGCACCCATCTCACCCAGAAAGTCGTTAGACTAGCTAAATAAGCACTCACCCTTGATCGATTCGAATCGGTGACTGGGGCGGCCCAGTGCCGGATCAGCCGGATTCTCGGCCGCGGTCATCGCGAGGCGCCATGAAGACCCCCGAAGGCAGAGAAGAGCACTCGGCCGGAAGATCGTCCGCCTCTGCTTCAGCGACGGAAACGAGGACCGAGGCCCCGAACCGAAACCCGCCACCGGCCGCCGTTCTCGAGATGATCCCACCCGACGCCCGGGAGAACCGTGGCAATTGGCGGGACATGTTCGCCTCTCTGGCCAAGCATCGCTATTTCCGTTTTCTCTGGATTGGCACGCTGGGGTCCTTCACGGCGATGCAGATGCAGCAGGTGGCCAAGAGCAACCTCGGCTACGAGCTGGCGCGCGAAACCTCGCCGGAGCTCGCCGCGACGCTCCTGGGGGTGGTAAGCGTCTCCATGGCGCTCCCGATGCTCCTGTTCTCGATGCTCGGCGGCGTGGCCGCCGACCGCTGGCCGAAGCGCAACATCGTCATTACCAGCCAGGCGCTTATGTGCATGCTGTCGCTCACCGTCGCGGCGCTCATTTTCCTGGACCTCATAAACCTGTGGCACCTGGTGGTGGCCGGCTTGGTTCAGGGAACGGCCTTTGCGTTCAATGGGCCGGCTCGACAGTCGCTGCTGCCCCAATTGACCGGGGCCCAGGACATGACCAACGGGATCGCGCTGAACAACGCGGGCATGAGCGCCACGCGGGTGGCCGGTCCCGCGCTGGCGGGCATGCTCATCGCGGTTCCCTTGGTTGGCTTCGGCGGTGTGTTCCTGGTCGTGGCTGCCTGCTACATCTGGGCTCTGGTGCTCCTGCTGCGCATTCCGGCTCGGTATCGCGCCGACGATGCGGAGGACGCCGCAGGGGGTCGATGGGGCCGCAACTACCGCAGCGACGCCGAGACCGCCGCGGGCGAAGGCATCTTCTCCGGCTTCCGATACATCAAGGCCTCGCCGATCTTGCTCACGGCGATGATCATGGGAACCGTGCCCATGCTGTTCGGCATGCCCATTGCGAGCTTGCTCATGCCGGTCTTCGCGCGCGCCCTCCTGGGAGACCACTATTCCGCCGGCCTGGGCCTGATGTTCACGGCGGCAGGCGTCGGCGCCCTGGCCGGATCTTTCTACGTGGCATCGCTTGGTGATGTGAAGCGCCGGGCGCTCCTGCAGCTCATCATCGGCCTGCTGTGGGGCGTCAGCCTGTGCGCGATTGGCCTCGGCGTCCAGATCGTCTCGTTCCCGTTCGTCCTCGTCGCCCTGGCCGTATCCGGCTTCGCCGGGAGCGCGTTTGGCGTCCTCAACCAGACGCTGGTCTTCGACGCGACCGATCCCGCGCTGTTCGGCCGCATCATGGGCGTCTACATGATGTCCTTCTCGCTGTTCCCGCTCGTATCCCTGCCGGCCGGGTTTGCGGCCGACCAAATCGGGGCTCCGCTCACCGCCGCCGGGTCCGGCGTGATCGTGGTCGCGTTCATCCTCGCGGTGGCTTTGCTCAACCCCTCGTTTCGAAAGCTGGAAACGAGCACCACTCCGAGATGGGACCTGAATCCGGACCTCTAGCGATGAGACCCGCGCATGACCGCCCGGCGCGGCCCCGCCAGGTACGGCAGAACGAACAGACCCCCTTGTCCCTCTCCAATAAGCGATTTGCTATAGGGCACGTTATAGTGGCGGACTCGACATCTCCTGCCAGAGGCCCCATCCCCAGCTTGGAGGTCCCAACGGAGCAGAACGAGCCCGCCCGATCTCGCGTCGTTGCGCCGGAAAGTGGCCAGCATCGTCCAACCCCCGGCGAT
Source organism: Chloroflexota bacterium (assembly GCA_016202435.1). GTDB lineage: Bacteria > Chloroflexota > UBA6077 > UBA6077 > SHYK01 > JACQOR01. Next base: position 10,100 of record JACQOR010000058.1, on the reverse strand, counting down.
GGCAGAGCGGGTGAGGGCATTGAGCCCGCGCAGATGGGCACCTTCCACGCATTCCAATACCGGAACTTTCGTTTTCTGTGGACCGGAAATGCCTTTACCTCCATGGGGCAGTGGATTCAGCAGACCACTCTGGGCTGGGCCGTCTACGACCTGACCGGTTCGGGCAGCCTGCTGGGCGCCGTGAATAGCTTGCGCACCATGACCCCCTTCTTCCTGGCTCCGGCGACCGGGCTGACTGCGGACCGGTTCAGTCGCAATCGCATCATCGGCATCAGCCAGGTCTGCTTGTTTCTCAATTGCTTTGTGCTCGCCTCGGCGCTCCTGATGGGTTGGGCGACCGTCTGGAACCTGTTCGCGTTCACGCTCGTAATCGGAATAGCCAACGGCTTCAACATGCCCGCCCGCCAGACCATGGTTTTCGACGTGGTTCCCCGAGACGTGATCCCCAACGCCATTTCCCTGAACAACATGGCCAACGGCAGCATGCGGACCATCGGACCGGGAGTCGCCGGACTGCTCATCGTGACGTTCGGCGCCGGCAACAGCTTCCTGGTGCAGGGCCTCATGTACCTCGGCGTGCTGTGGACCGTGTGGGCGCTCCGCCTACCGCCCCGGCCGGCGTCCGTACCGAAACGGCCGTCGTTCGCCGACATGACGGAGGGGTACCGCTACGTCCTCACTAACCCGCAGGCCCGGCTCCTGCTGCTCATGGGCATGCTCCCCGGACTCCTCCTCATCCCCACGCACATGGTGATCCTGCCCATCTACGCCAAGGACATCTTCGAAGCCGGGACCACTGGGCCCGGAGCGGGTGCCACCTCACTCGGCCTCATGGTGTCTTCGATCGGGTTTGGCGGGTTCCTCGGCGGTCTGCTCACCGCGTCCCTGAACCGCGTCGACCGCCGGGGGCTCCTTCAGCTCGGTGCCCTGTTCGTGTACAGCGTCGCCCACATTGCCTACGCACTGCTTGGCCCCCTCACCGGCAATCTGTACCTCGCCTTGGTCTGCCTCGTGTTCGCCGGCGCCGCCGAGTCAGTCTACGGCACGACGAACCAGACCGTGCTCCAGCTCATGGCCCCTAACGAGCTCCGCGGCCGCATCGCCGCCGCCCTCCAGGTGCAGCCGCTCTCCCTGGGCCTCGGCGGCCTGACGACCGGCGCGGCGGCCGATCTGTTTGGGCCCACCGAAACCTCCCTCTTCATCAGCGTCGTCGCGTGTTGTATCGGGCTGATCATCCTGACCATGTCCCCCCGCATGCGCGACCTCCGCCTGAGCAAGCTCGGGCCGGATGCGGTTCCGGGTCAGCCCACGGGTGGGGCTCGAGGAACCGCACAGAGCTAGCGCCTGTCATTGTCGCTACAGCGTGGTTAGCTCGGACGTCGGTCCCCACCACGACCGCATCATCGCTGCCTCATGACGCCACGTTGCTAGCGCACGCCCTTCGCGCTCCGGCAGCCAACCGAAAGCTGCACGACGTGAGCTTGAAAGTCGGCCGAGTAGGGGAAGAATCGCGGACACACACGGCAGCTTTGCCTGGGGTCCGACTATGATGTGCAGCGCAAGTCGTCTTGCCAACTCAGCCCCGAAGGACGATTCGTAATTGAATTCGAGGGCACAGAACCAGCGTTCGTCGGCGGGTACGAGGCGTTCTTGGAGAGAGGCGCATACCTCTGGCACCGGTGCGACGGCCAACTCTGCCGCTCGGACGACCAGTTCGACGCCGGGTGCGGCTGGCCCGCGTTCGACGGCGACATCCGCCGGCGCGGTAGCCCAGATGCCAGACCCGGACCGCAAGCGCGTCGAGATCCCGTGCGACACCTCTGGTGGCCGTCTTTCCGACCGTCGGATGCGGAAGGCGAGCCCTTTCACATGAGAGGACCGGGAAAGCCCTGAGGATTCTCGTCCTGTGGCGGGGGTTGAGCCTGTGGCCGCGGCTGGTCATCGCCGTGACCGTGGGATTCCTGGTGCTATTTGGCGTATTCAGCCTGCTCGCGATGCGGGCGGTGAACGACAGCACCCAGCGTGTTCTCGAGGAGCGCCTGGTCATCGCCCAGATGGGGGCGCGGGAGTTGGACCGGCTGCTGGAGCGGGCCTTCTATGAGCTGGAGAAGGCGACTGGGTTCGCCTCCTTCGACCCCGAGGCGCCCTCCCTGGTAGAGGAGTACCACATGCTGGCCCACGCCTATGGCCGGGTGGGGACGCTTTCCTTGGGTGTCTACTTCCTGGACCGACAGGGCCACGTGGTGCTGTCAGAGCCTCCGGAAGCACTGCTCCGGGGCGTAGACCTCTCGGAGGAGGCCCACATCCGGCAGGTGATGGACACCTTGCGACGAAGCGTGTCCTATCCCTTCGTGGAGCCAGCGACCCGCAGACCCGCGGTAGCGCTGACCGTCCCGGTCCTGAATCCGGACGGCACCCTCCGCGCCATGCTGAGCGGGCTGGTGGACGCGTCCAGTGCTGAAGTGCTGGGCCCGCTGCAGCACGCCAGAGACCTGGGGCACACCGGCCACGCCGAGCTGATCGGCAGCCGTGGTCTCGTCATTGCCTCCACTGACTACGGAGCCTTCCTACGGCCCGGCGAGCACCTGGAGTTCTATCTGCGCATGGCGCGGCAGAGAGGTCCGGCCGTGGAGAACACTCCCTACAACCCATGGCACCCCGTACCCGAGGGGCGAGAGCGGGAGCACCATGTCATGGCCTTCGCACCCCTCGCTAGCGCTCCATGGGGGATGGCGGTAGGGGGTACCGACTGGGACACCTTTGCTCCGGTGAACCGGCTCAGGAACAACTTGCTCCTCGGAGGAGGGCTGGCCCTCGCCCTTCTCTGGGGCCTCACGCTTATGGGCGCCCGGGCCCTGGTCCGCCCAGTGGAAACGCTCACCCGGGTCGCGGGAGGGATGGCCTCAGGCGACCTGGAACAGCCGGTCCGGGTGGGCGAGGGGGGCGAGATAGGCGTCCTCGCCGAGAGCCTGGAAGCCATGCGGACGCAACTCAAGGAGTCCATGGACCGGCTGAAGCAATGGGGGGAGGAACTGGAGGACAGGGTCCAGGAGCGGACGGCGGAGCTGTCCCTCAGCAACCGCCGCCTGGCCGCGGTGACCGCGGTGGCGACGGCGGCCAACGAAGTCCCGGACCTCTGCGCCATGCTCGAGCGCTGCCTGGAGGCAGTGCTGGACCAGACGAGGATGGAAGCTGCCGCTCTTCGGCTCCTGCATGGCACCGATGGCCAGCTTGCCGTGGCCGCTAGCCGCGGCAGTTACCGGGACTTCCCATGCCAGGACGGTGCTGTCGCCCTGGGCGAGTGTCCCTGCGGAGTAGTCGCGGCCAGCGGACGTCCTCTCTACCTCGATGCGGAAGAGCGCCTGGCCTTTCGGCCCCCTTGCAGGGGCCCCGAATCCCAGGCCCTGGCTGTCCTGCCCCTCACGTCGCCCAAGGGCACCCTGGGTGTGCTCTACCTCTCCCGCGGCGGAGGCGCAGCTCTAGGGGAGGAGGAGCGCCAGACCCTGGAGGCTATCTGTCACCAGCTGGCCGTCGCCGTTGAGAACACCCGCCTGCTGGAGGAGTTGCGGCAACTGGAGGCTAGGCGCGAGATGGAGCGCCTGAAAGCCGAGTTCATGTCCGCTGTCTCGCACGAGCTGCGCACGCCCCTGGGCCTCATCAAGGGGTATACCACTACCCTGCAGCGAGAGGACGTTGCTATTGAGCAGCCCACCCAGCGGCAGTTCCTCCAGGTCATCGCCGAGGAGACGGTCAAGCTGCAGCGGATGATCGACGAGCTCCTGGACGCGTCCCGCCTTCAGGCGGGCCGCCTTCCTCTGGAAAAGCAGGCCGTTGCCCTGGGGGCGCTGGTGCGACAAGGGTTGGACCGGTTCCGGGCCACCCTGGAGCAAGAGGAGCACGCCTTCGCCGACCACGTACCCCAGGAACCCCTCGTCGTAGTGGCCGACCCCCTGCGAGTGGAGCAGGTGTTGCACAACCTCTTGGACAATGCCGTCACCTACAGCAGCCCAGGCAGCTCCATCGAGGTGAGGGTGGTCCGCGAAGACGGGTACGGCCTGGTGTCTGTGGCAGACCAGGGCGAGGGGATACCGGAGGCTGAACGGGAACGGATGTTCGAGCCTTTCTTCCGGGGGGAGAATGCCCGGCGGCGTTCCGTCCGGGGCACAGGGCTGGGGCTGGCCATTTGCCGCGGGATCGTCGAGGCCCACGGTGGGAGGATGTGGCTGGAAAGCGCGCCTGGGCGAGGCAACACGTTCTTCTTCACCCTTCCGTCGGAGGACGCCGACGGCAAGGCCCCGGAGCCGTGACGCGGGCCCGAGTGGACGCGCGCTGATGGCCGGTGAACACATCTTGGTGGTGGACGACGAGCCACAGTACCTGGGGCTCATCCGTTTTAACCTCGAGGTTGAGGGCTATCGGGTGACGGGTGCCGCCACGGGCGAGGACGCGCTGGCCCTCTTGCGAGAGAAGGTCCCGGAGCTCGTCGTTCTGGACATCATGCTGCCCGGATTGGAGGGCTTTGAAGTTTGTCGGCGTATTCGAGAGGTCTCCACCATTCCGATCATCATGCTGACCGCCAAGGGTGCGGAGGAGGACAAGGTCAGGGGATTGCGGCTGGGCGCTGATGACTACGTTACCAAGCCGTTCTCCGCGCAGGAGCTCCTGGCCCGGGTTGGGGCGGTCTTGCGCCGGGCCCACCTGACCGAGGTGGCGACGCCACAAGCGGGCTTCAAGGTGGGAGACCTGAAGATAGACTTCTCGGCCCAGCAGGTCACCCGGGCCGGCCGCCCACTGTCCCTTTCCCCCACTGAGTACCACCTGCTCGCGTGCCTGGCCTCACGGCCCGGCACAGTGCTCTCCCAGCGACTGCTGCTGGAGAGCGTATGGGGCCCGGGCTATCAAGGGGAGCAGGACTTGCTGAGGGTCACCTTGTGGCGCCTGCGGCGCAAGGTGGAGGAGATCCCCTCTCACCCACGGTACATCCTGACCCGACCGGGACTAGGGGTCATGCTCGCCGCGTCGCTCTAGCTGTCGTCGATCTCCGGCTGACACAGGGGAGGGCCTTCGGGCCCTCCCCTGTGGTGTCCCTGACAACTGTTACGGCATCGTAGCGCACCTATTACGGGACTGTAACGCCCTTCTGTGGGACAAAGGAGCCGGAGCTGCGAAGTTCAACGAGGAGGTTTCCCATGAACCGGCGTTTTCGGGCAATCCTGGCTGTGGTCACCCCAATCTTGCTGCTTCTGGTCGTGGCAGCGTGGGGCGCCGGGGCGGGGGCCGCGCAACGGAGCACCGCGGTGGAGTTCGCCGTGACCGGAGCGGAGTTGAAAGGGACCACTACGATCGCCTCCCTGGCACCCCCGTCCGACGATCCCGCAACGCTTTCCGACGGGTACCGATACAAGGGGCCGGGGGATGCGGACCCGGCCGACCCCACGAAATGGGAAGTGTCCTCCTACGTTTGGGTCCCCTCTGCCATGACGGTGTTCCAGGGGGACACCGTGAGCCTTCGGATTTTTTCCGTCAACGGGGATAAGCACGAGGTCTGGGTCCAGGCCCCCGACGGGTCGGAGGTGATTAGGGAACAGGAGTTGAACCGGGGCCGTGACTACACGCTGACGTTCGCGGCCTCCCAGAGAGGCTACTACACGCTCGTCTGCACCACCCACGACCCCACTATGACGGCGGTCATAACCGCCTTGTAGGTGTAAGCCTGAGCGGTTAGGTCGGCGGCGAGCCCAGGCGCGCCGCCGACCCAGTTCCGGATGGGTCACTGGGAACAGACTGGAGCGGGGCCGGACCGGAACCTGCCGAACCGGATCATGCACCCGCCTTCAGCAAGTGGAACTAAGTGGATGAGCAGATGAGTCAAGACGGAAGTGCAAATGTAGGTAAGGTGGCGGCCACGGCAGTGATGCTGCTGGGTCTCGCCCTGGTCTTGACCGCGTGTGAGTACCCTGGCATCCCGCATCCGCTGGCGGAAGAGCTACGTGTATCGCAGCCGGGTGCCGCAATTCGCCGAGCCGCGGCTGGCGAGCGGGAACCAGGTTCCGGCACCTCCAGGTTTCTAGCGGCGACGGTGGACTCCGCCGCGGTCCTGCAAGGCCGCGTCGAGATCACGCTGCGGGACTTTTCGCTAAACCCCAATACGGTGACCGTGCTCGCCGGCCCCACGACTTTCGTTCTCAAGAACGAGGGGCGCTACACGCACGACTTCCGGATCCAGGGCGGGGGTGCTGATGAGACAGCGCCCAAGGTGGGGGCCGGAAGGACCGGGGAATGGACCGTGACGTTAGCGCCAGGGGAGTACCGCATCTCCTGTCCCATCAGCAACCACGACGAACGGGGCATGGAGGGGAAGATGGTCGTGGCGCGGTGAGCTGGCCATTCGCGAGGAACGAGGCGACGCCTCCGAAAGCCGGCGTCGAGTTCTGACGAGGGGCGGGCAGGCTTGCCGATGGACGTCCCTGTAATCGGCGCGCGATCCGCGGTCTGGCTAGCCGCGCAGTTGCACCTCTTCTTAGCCGCGTTCGTCTTGGGCGCACCGATCTTCGTCGTCATCTGCGAGTGGCGAGGGCATCGTCGGGGGAACGCCCGCTTCGAGCGGTTGGCACACGAGACGATGAAGGTGGTGACGATTGCCTACAGTTTCACGGCTCTTACTGGCGCTGCCTTCGGCTTTGTACTTATGGGCCCCTACAACGCTGTCATGGCCCACCTTCTCGAAGCCTATGGCGCAGTCTTCGTTCTCTATGTGCTCCTCTTCTTCGTAGAGACAATCCTCATGTACCTGTATTGGTACACGTGGGAGCCACTGGCGCCGAGGAAGGGACTGCACATCTCCGTTGGAATAGCCCTGAACGTGGTCGGCACAGCAGTCATGGTGCTCATGAACACGGTGGGAGCCTACATGCTGACGCCCCCGGAATCGCTGGAGGCAGCCGGCTTCTGGACCATGGTCAATACGGCCACGTGGACCGGGCTCAACCTGCATCGCTTCATCGCCAACATCACCTTCGGCGGCTTCATGGTGGCCCTCTTCGCGGCATTCATGTTCCTTACTGCGAGCAGCGAAGAAGACCGAGCCTTCTATGACTGGATGGGGTTCATCGGCAACCTGATCGGCGTCGGGACACTCATGATGCTGCCCCTCGCAGGCTACGTCTACGCAAAGGAGATCTTCCTGTACGACGCTACCATCGCCACCTTCATGATGGCCGACAAGCTCTCGGGATTCTTCGTGATGCAGGGACTTCTCGTGAGCCTTCTTTTCCTCGGCGCGAACTATTACGTGTGGATGAGCATCCGCCGAATACGCGGTGCAGAACCCTACCTGGGATATATGCAGCCCACCTTCTTGGTGATTCTGACCGCCGCATTGATCTGGGTCATTCCCCAGAATTTCCTTCCAGACCTTACGACTCCCATTCCTCTGGGGGTCGATCCCCTTTCCATCGTCATCCCGGAGCGGGCAGCGTTCCTCGGTCTCATGATGGCCAAAGCCCTGGCGGTGACAGCCATTATCCTCTTCACGTTTTTCACCTACATGATTTACCGGAGAGCAATCGCGGCTGGCACCCTGGAGTGGGGGGCCATCGCTCCGCAAGCGCAGTATGCGCTCGTGTTCGTGCCGGCGGTGGCTGTGTACACCATGGGTCTGATGGGGGCGATCCGCGAGCTAGCGCGGCAGGACTGGCACGTCTACACGGTGTTTCGAGACGTCACCCCATACTGGTACGCCACGCCCCTGGCCCACACCAGCATCATGGTCGGGGTTGCGACTCTCACCTTCTTCACCCTCATGGCGTTCATCTTCTGGGTCGGCTTCAAACTCGGCAAGGCCGGCTGAGGAACACCAAGAGTGACGCTTCTCCAACGCATGATTGACGGACGGCAAGCCGCCCCACTGACGCGCCTGGCGCAAAGTCTGCGGGGATATCGCGGCACCGCGCTGGCAATCCTGCTCGTCATCTGGCTCGTGCTTCCGCTGGCACCGGACGAGAGCGGGCTCCAATTCGGGTTCGTCTACCGATTCTTTTTTACCGCCTTTCTCCTGGCAAGCGGCGCCTTTTTCTGGCTTCTTCGACAAGACCGCATCGCCCAGCCGCGGAGCGTGGGCGGGGTGCTCCGCAGCATCGTGGCCGTCTACCTGGTTACCGTGGGGGCGCTCGTCGCCTTCGGTGTCTCGTACCCACAGTTCGCGCTGCCGCCAGCCAGCCCTGAGGAGGCGGCAGCGCGCGAGACCTCGGACCGGGGGAGGACTCTGTTCCAACGCGACGACGTCGGTTGCTTCCGTTGCCATGTAATCGCGGGACGTGGTGGCACCCGTGGGCCGGATCTGACCCGTGTGGCGCAAAGAGCAGGCGACCGCGTGCCCGGACTGAGCGCGGAGCACTACCTGCGTCAGAAGATAGCCGAGGGAGCCAACCACCAATTCACAGTGCCAGAGTACGTGCCGATGATGCCTGCCTTCGGCCAGAGCCTCTCTGGTGAGCAGATCGAAGACCTCGTCGCGTTTCTCTTGTCACCGCGGTGAGGCAGACGTCGTGGGAGGAGGTGAAATGCTGCGGGACGTGCGTGGGCGGATGCTTACCCTGCTGTTGGGTGGTGTGCTCATCGCCCTGGCAATGGGAATACGGCTCTGGCTGGCATGGACGGGGAGCTACAGCGAGGGGGGCGAGGAATCGGTGATTGCTCGCGTCCTGAGCGCCGTTGCGCTGCTTGTCGGCTTCGCACTCGCGGGCGTGGCAGTTGCTTGGCCCATGCGAACTGGTGGACGTCATGGCCCGGGATGAGCGGACGGTGGCGTCTCCTGCCGTGCCAGTTCCCTGGCGGGAGATCTGGCGGGCCTGGGCGCTGAGCCTCGGCGGCACGCTCCTGTTGGGCGCTCTCCTTTTCGCTCTTCAGCCGAGCGTCTGGTGGGTGGGCCTAGCCGGCGTGGTCTCCCTTTTCGTCGGGGGAGCGTTTGTGGGCTGGCGGGTGAAGGAAGCGGAGCCTCTCTATGGCGCTTTGCTCGCCATTCTCTACTTCGGACTCGTGGCGCTCATTCTCTTCGGTGGTGAGCTGGCCGGAATTCTTCCCGACCCCTTGCCGGGGCTTGGCATCGGAGACTCCACGTTCTTCTTCGTTTGGCCACTCCTCCAATTGGTAGCGAGCGTTCTTGGGAGCGTGGTTGGTGGCCGCTTGCAGGGGTCGCATAGCCAAGGTGGCTATCACCCGTGACACTTGCCCCCTCCGTCAGCGTGTGGCGCATCGTCGTTGCAGCACCTCCGGCCTGAGAACGACGAGGGAAACCACCTGCGTGCCCCACGTCTGCGGCCGGGAAGCCAACAATCGCGGAGGCCAACTTTGAGGCGCGGGCTGGGTAGGAGCCATGCGGTTCTCGTGGTGGACGACCACCCACTCTTTCGAGAGATGCTGTGTTCGGTGATCCTCCAAGCGAGCGGTTCGCTGGATGTCCGCTCGGTGATTGAAGCAGCGAGCGGCGAAGAGGGTGTCTCTCTCGCGAGCCGCTACGGGCCTGACGTTGTGGTCATGGACGTCGGTCTGCCGGGCATCAATGGTTTCGGGGCGGCGCGACAGATTAGGGAGCAGCTCCCGTCCATCGCGATCGTCATGGTCACCGCTGTTGAAGAGCCGAAATGGCGGGAAGAGGCCATCAACGTCGGAGCGGCCGGTTTCTTCATGAAGGACAAGACGATGGCCGACCTTTTGCCCCTGCTCTCTCGAATCCTCCAAGGCCGGCTGGAAGGAGACTGAGGCGGGATGCCCGTGAAGGTATGCGTGCCGATAGACAACTCGCCGTTTGGCGAAGCCTGCGGTGCCGCTGCCGTATCCCTGGCGAGATCGTTCGGAGCCGAACTCGTCGGCAGCCACGTCTACGCGGCCCGCATGCACGAGCGCCGCTTCCGGCAGATGGAGGCCACCCTGCCGGAGGAGTATCTGGAGGAGCGGGAGCTGGAGCGCCAGCGCGCTATTCATGACTCCCTCATCACCCTTGGGCTTCAGCTCATCTCGGACTCCTATCTCGATGCGCTGGAGCGGCGCTGTCTGGAGGCGGAAGTTTCCTTCAGCAGGAAGACGTTCGAGGGGAAGAACTG
>JACQOR010000057.1 GCA_016202435.1 Chloroflexota bacterium | reverse complement strand
TTCGGGAGCGGCCGCAATTCTCAGACGCGCGTCTTTGAGCTGAAGCAAACGGCGCAGGGATGGCGGATCACGGTGGCGCCACCCCTCTTCGACCTGGTCTGAGATCTTTGAACGGGAGGGTCGCTCTCGAGGCGGTCGGTTCTCGCCCCAAACGACCGCGGCGAGACGAGGGGGGAAACCGCTAGTGCTGGCGGTCCGCCGCCTCTATTTCTTCATCGTCTCTGCCGTCAGTCTCGGTATGCTCACGGGCGGTGCCGCGTGGCTCGGGAGCTCGGTGATCGAGCTGGCTCTCGGGGTCTCCCCATTTGGACCGGACTTTCGCGAGTCCCTGGCCACGTCGTTCGCGGTCTTGCTGGTCGGCCTGCCGATCTGGGCCTTCCACTGGAGTGCATCTCAGCGCCTCGCCGCGCGCAACTCGGCCGAGCGCGCTTCCACCCTCCGCCGGCTCTATCTCTACGCGGTCGTGGCAGCGTTCACGATTGCCTCGGCGATCTTCGCGAGTCAGCTGCTCCAGGAGCTGCTGGAGCCCGCTGCCGCCGGTACCCGACTCGATGGACCGGGAGCCCTGACGTCGGCCTGGCGGCTTGCGCTGATGCTCATCCTCTGGAGCTACCACTCAACCGTGGTGGCCGGGGACCGGCAGGACGTGGGGGAGACCGCAGGTTCAGCCACGCTCCGCCGCTGGTACGTTTATGGCGTCCAGTTCGTCGCGGTGGTGATGAGTCTTTTCGGCGCGCGCGACGTGCTGCACGGCGCCTTGACCTCCGCGGGTACGCTCGGCACCTCTGTTGCTCTGGCCAAGACGCTCGGGGCCACCCTCTCGTGGCTGGCGGTCTGGGTAGGCCTCGCTCGCGGGACCGCTGTTGGTCGCGTTCTCGCCGAAGATCGAGCGTCGACCCTCCACACCGTGCAAGGCTTTCTCATCGTGGCCCTCAGCGTTGCCATCGTCCTGGGGGACGCGAGCCGCCTCCTGTACTACCTCCTGGCCAGGGCGCTGGGAGTGGAGAGTCCGGGGGGCATTACGGCGCTGAATCTCGACGTCCTGGCTCGTCCCTTGAGCACCGTACTGGTGTTCGGCAGTGTGTGGGTCGCTACCCGACATCGGCTCCGACGGGACACGGCCGAGGCCGAGAGCCCTCGGCAAGCCGGCGTCCGCCGTCTGTATCAGCATCTGGTCGCTCTACTCTCGTTGGCCGCGGTGGCAATGGGACTCGGCAACCTGCTGTACGCCCTGCTGGAAGTCGTCATTCCGCCGTCCTTGCCGACCTGGCGGGACCCGCTGAGCTTCTCGCTGACGCTCATCGCGGTAGGGCTTCCCATGTGGCTGCTCCATTGGAAACCATCACCCGCCCCGGACGAGCGACTCGCCTTCAGCCGGCGGCTCTACCTTTTTGCCACCCTGGCTGCCTGCGTGCTGGCTCTCCTGATTGGTGGCGCGGCGCTTATCAAGACCGTCGTCGATTCGGTCCTGGCGGCGAGTTTCGGCCAAACCGCCAAGAGCATCGCACCGGCCGCGTCCGCGATCGTGGTTGCTTCCGGCCTCGGCGCGTATCACTGGCGAGTCCTGCAACTGGATGTCGCCGAGGGCGCGAGCGGAGAGGCAGAGCTTCCCGCGTCGGAGGCCCCTGAGCCATTGCGAGTGGAGGTCACCGGAGCCAGCGAAGGTGAGCTCCGTCAGGCCCTGGCCCACCTACCGCCCGGTACGAGCTACTCGATACTACCTGCCGCGATGCCAGACGCGTCCGCTACTCGTCTATGACGGGGAGAAACTTGTCCCAATCCGAGTTGACGCCCACGTACTGGCCGAAGAGGTAGCGAGGAGTCGCCCGCGGCTCGAAGGGCTCGCGGTGTAAAGGCATTCGTGCTTCTTCGGTGCTCCGGCCGCCCTTGCGATGGTTGCACGCGTGACACGCGCTCACGACGTTGTGCCATGCATGGACCCCGCCGCGGTGCCGCGGCACGACGTGATCGACTGTGAGCTCTCTTGTGGTCACTCCGCAGTATTGACACGTGTAGCGATCCCGGAAGAACACCTCACGCCGGGTCAGTCGGACTCGCGGGCGGGGGCGCTTCACCAGGCGATGAAGCCGAATCACCGAAGGGACTCGGATTTCGCGACTGGGGGACCGGAAAACCAGACCATCCACCTCGAGGACTTCGGCTTTGCCCAGATCGACCAGGACGACGGCGCGCCGCGGGTTACAAACGTTTAGCGGCTCATAATTCTGATTGAGCACAAGGACAGCGCCCACTCGGCAATCCGCACCAGGGATTTGGCCCGGATTGTATCATGGGTGAAGACTGCCCCCGCTCTTTAGAGGCGCCGACCGGAGGCTGACCGGAATGGGATCGCCTCCGCCCATCAGTCCCCGACACGAAGGTGGGACGATGGCCGGCGCGCTCGCAGCCGCCGCCGGTTCGGCGGCTATGCTGCTGCTCGCTCAGGCCGCTGGCCAGCCCAGCCTTCCCGAGACCGTAGCCGAGGCGATTGCCGGCCTCACCCCGATCGCGATCAGCGAGGCCCTCATACAGCGCCTGGGCGCCACCGCCAAGCTCCTGCTGTTCGGCCTCGTGCTTTGCGGACAAGTGGCGGTGGGAGCCGCGTTCGGCTCGGTGGCGGCAAGCCGCGGCCTTCCGATGGTACAGAGCGCTGCCGCTCTGGCGGTAGCGGTCATCGTCATTGGAGTCGTTGGGCTGCCCGGTCTGGGGGCCGGCATGCTTGGATCTCACGCTCGCGCTGGGACAGGTGCCACCCTGCTCAGCCTGGGGGCGGGAACCGCCGCCTTCTTCGTGACCTACGTCGCGCTGATGCGGCATTTCAATCCCGTGGGCATTTTCGCGTGGGAAGATTCCGTCGCCCGACGTCGTTTCGTGCGCCAATCTCTCCTCACCATCGGAGGAGTTGCGTTCGGAATCGGTGCGTTTCGCTGGCTCGCTTCGGTGCTCACGCCGCCGGAAGTCCCGACGATCGCAGCGACCGCGGTTCCCGATGGGACGGACCTGGCTCAAACCCTGGCCAGCGGCCTGCCGGGCCTGAGTCCGGTGATTACGTCCGTGGAAGATTTTTATGTCGTGTCCAAGAACGTGCTGAGCGATCCCGACGTCAACGCTGCCTCCTGGCGGATAGCAATCGGCGGGGCCGTCAACACCCCGTACGCGCTCACCTACGACGAGATCAAAACGCTCCCGGCGGCGAACCAGTTCCTCACCCTCCAGTGCATCAGCAACCCCGTGGGGGGAAATCTCATCGGAAACGCGGATTGGCGGGGCGTCTCGCTGGCGAGCCTCCTCCAGAGAGCCGGCCTCCAGGCCGGTGCCGTCGACGTCATCTTGAAAGCTGCTGACGACTACTCCGAGAGCATCCCGATCTCAAAGGCGCTCGCCCCGGGTACGATTCTTGCGTACGAGATGAACGGGCAGCCCCTCACCCGGGCCCATGGATTCCCCGCTCGTCTGATCGTTCCGGATATTTACGGCATGAAGAACGTGAAATGGGTTACAGGCATCGAGGTCGTCGGGTACGACTACCTGGGGTACTGGCAACAGCGCGGTTGGAGCGACGTCGCCGTCATGAATACGACCTCCCGAATCGATCTGCCGAGACTACGCTCCATCGTGCTGCCTGGCCCCAATTTCGTAGGGGGCATCGCCGTCGCCGGCGAGCGCGGCATCCGGCAGGTGGAAGTGAGTACAGACGGCGGGCAGACCTGGAATCCGGCCCTGGTGAAACCTCCGCTCGGGCCATACACGTGGGTCCAGTGGCTCTACATCTGGGACGTTCCCGCCGGAACTGCAAGCCATCGAGTTCTGGTGCGGGCGACAGATGGTACGGGCGCTGCCCAGATCGCTGAACTGCACGACGAGATCCCGAATGGCGCCACCGGGCTGCACTCGGTCGTGGTGACTACGCCCGCTGTGGCGTGAGGGGTTTCGCTCAGGCCAGCGGCGATTTCTTTAGCTCCATAGGGATACCCGCGACCATCAGGTACACGTCATCGGCCGCTTCGGCAACTTGCTGGTTCGCGCGGCCGAGCAGATCGCGAAACGCTCTGCCGACCGGATAGGGTGGAACCAGGCCCATGCCGACCTCGTTGGACACGACGATCAGGTTAGCTCCGGTAGCTTCAGCGACACTCAGGAGTTCGGCCACCTCGCGCTCTACTGCCTGGGTGATCGGCCCCGGATCCACGTCATCCGACAGCTGATCATGCGATGCGCCAACCAGATGGTTCGACACCAGCAGGGTCAGGCAGTCCAGGAGAAGGGTTCCGCAGGCAGCCCCGCTCCGGCCGATCGCCGATGCAACGTCCGTTGGACATTCGATCGAGTGCCAGCTATCGGGCCTGCTCGCCTGGTGCGCCGCGATGCGGTCCCGCATCTCAGAGTCGATTGCCGTCGCTGTCGCCAGAAACAGGACCGGTTCGCCCAACGTCACTGCCAGGCGTTCGGCGAAGGCTGACTTCCCACTCCGGGCGCCACCCAGCACGAGCGCAACCCGCCGGCGCTCAGGCGTTGACCGCTCCAAGAGACGCATAGCGAGGACTGACCCGCAGCCGCTCGGTCTGGATGATCCCGCGTACGGCGTCCACGGCGGCATCGAGTCCACCGTCTCGGTTGACGACCAGGTAGTCGAACTCGCGAGCGCGCGCGAGCTCCTCTTGGGCGTTAGCGAGACGCAGCTCCAGCTCAGCCCCATCCTCCGTCCCACGGCGGGAAAGACGGGTCCGCAGCTCTTCGGGCGACCCGGGCGCGAGAAAAATCAGCACCGCAGACGGAATTCGACTCTGGAAGGTCATGGCCCCCTGGACGTCAATGCACGCGAGAACATCCTGGCCGCGGTCCAGCGCGACTTGAACCTGCCCGGCTGGAACACCGTAGAAACGGCCGTGGACCTGGGCCCACTCGATAAGGCCTCCCGAATCACGCAGCCGGACGAACTCTTCCTCGCCGAGGAAAAAGTAGTCCACGCCGTCACGCTCGCCGGGGCGGGGGGACCGGGTGGTGGCGGTCACGCAGTAGTGCAGGTCCGGCTCGAGGATTTGCAGCTTCTCGAGCACGCTGTCTTTGCCCACACCCGACGGCCCTGACAGCACGAAGACGATTCCGCCCGTCTTGCCGAGAGAGGCACCTTCGGGACTCAAGACCCGCCCTCCCTTACTCCGCGCTGGCGCCTGGCACGAAGACCGCCCCGGCACAAGAAGGCCCGACGGCGCAGAGGCATGCGGTTCGCGGCGGCCTTCAAAGTGTACTCCGGCTCTCCAGTCGGCGGTTCTCACCGATCTTCGGCAGATGGCCATGCCGGACTGATCGACAAACCGCCTCACCCAAACTCCGTCCCAAACCAAGCCAGGCAGCGGTCCAATTCGCGGAAGACGCACGTCAGTCTCTCGACTCCTCTTTTCCGGTCCTCTTGAGAGGAAACTGCACAATGAACGAGCCAAACTTGGGACCGGCGCGACCGCAGCCCCGAGCCCAGGATGAATCGAGGAAGACGTGGACGCCCTGACGGCAGCTCGCTGGCAGATGGAGGTGTCCCTCAGCTTTCACATGATCTTCGCCGCTGTCGGCATGGCGATGCCGTTCATGATGCTCATGGCTGAGGGCCGCTGGCTACGAACCGGCGACCCTGCCGCGCTCCAGCTCGCGAAGACCTGGGCCAAGGTTACGGCCGTCCTGTTTGCGATCGGAGCCATTTCCGGGACCGCCTTGTCCTTCGAGCTGGGGCTGCTCTGGCCCACCTTCATGGTTTTCGCCGGCCCTATGATAGGTCTCGCCTTCGCCCTCGAGGCCTATGCCTTTTTCATCGAAGCGATCTTTCTCGGCCTCTACCTCTACGGGTGGGACCGCCTGCGGCCCTCGGTCCACTGGCTGTGCGGCTGGCCCGTGGCACTGAGCGGCACGGCCTCGGGCATCCTCGTGGTGTCGGCGAATGGTTGGATGCAGGGACCAGTAGGCTTCACCCTCGGACCGGACGGCATGCCGACGGAGGTCGACCCCCTCGCCGCTCTCTTCAACCCCGCCTGGGGCCTCATGGCCACGCACTCGACGCTTTCCACCTACCAGGCGGTCGGCTTCGCCGCGGCAGGGACGTACGCCCGGGCTCTCCTCCGCCGCGGTCGTCCGGAGCGAGGGGCATACAACCGACTTGCCGTCACCATTGCTCTCATGCTGGGCGGCTCCACTGCCCTTATCCAACCTCTGGTCGGTGATCTTCTGGCTCGGCGCGCCCACGAGGCTCAGCCCGCCAAGCTCGCGGCCATGGAAGCCCAGTTCCGAACCGAGCGCGGCGCGCCCCTGCGCATCGGCGGCTGGCCCGATCCCGAGTCGATGCAAACCAGCTGGGTCATCGAGATCCCCTCAGGTCTGAGCCTGCTCGCCACCCAGGACCCGCAAGGAGAAGTGCTGGGCCTCGAGGCGTTCCCACGCGATGAGTGGCCGGAGACTCGAGTGGTCCACCCAGCCTTCCAGGTCATGGTCGGCGCCGGTTTCACCATGTTGGGCGTGGCTGTCTGGTACTGGCTGGCGCGTTGGCGGGATCATAGACACGGCCTCGACTGGACCCGCCGCGGTTGGCTCCTGCGCGCGCTGATCATCTCGGGCCCGCTGGGTTTCATTGCTCTGGAAGCCGGCTGGATCGTGACCGAGGTAGGACGTCAGCCCTGGGTGGTGTATGGCGTGATGAGAACGCGCGACGCCGTCACCCCAGTTACGGCGGTGGGCGCATCCCTTGCTGGCTTCGCCGTGCTTTACGGCGCGCTTGCCATCACGCTGGTGTGGCTGCTGAGCCGCCTCGCCGCCAGCGAGCAGGAGCCTGCGTCGGGGGAGTATGGAGCCCGACACGCTCCCCTCTGAGGCGCTGCCGCACCTTGCCGGACTGGTCGCTCTCCTCTCCGTTCTCGCCTACGCGGTCCTGGGCGGCGCTGACTTCGGCGGAGGCACCTGGGACCTCTTTGCCAGCGGACCCCGAGCGGACGAGCACCGCGCCGCGATTGGTCGAGCGATGGGACCGGTCTGGGAGGCTAATCACGTCTGGCTGATCTTCCTCATAATAATTCTCTTTACCGGCTTTCCGGCCGCATTCGGATTTCTCAGCATCGCACTCTACTGGCCCTTCCACCTGGTGCTCGCCGGGATCGCGTTACGGGGCGCCGCGTTCGTGTTCCGTGCTCATGGTCAGGCAGCGACGGGTTGGACCACTGGATGGGGATGGGTTTTCGGGGCAGCCAGTGTCATTACGCCGCTGCTTCTGGGAGCCTGCCTCGCGGCGGTTTCCAGCGGCGAACTGCGACTGGAAGCGAGAGCGCCAGCGCCCATCGCCCCACTCGCCTGGCTCAGTCCTCTCGCCCTCATCATGGGACCACTGGCTCTATCGATCTGCTCCTATCTTGCCGCCGTCTACCTGACCCTTGAAACCGGAGGAGAGGTCCGTGAAGACTTCCGCCGACGAGCCCTCGGTGCCTGGGTTGTCGCGGGCATCCTATCCATCGGCACCCTGTTCCTGACCTATGCGGAGGCGCCCCACTTGTGGGCGGAGCTGACGGGTCCCCGCGCCGGCCCCATCGTGGCAGTCGGGATTCTCCTGGCGCCCGCTTCCGCGGTGAGTTTGCTCCAAGGACGCTTCAGCCTGGCACGAATTCTTGCAACCGGGCAAGTGCTGCTGCTGCTGCTCGGTTGGGCCATCGCTCAATGGCCTTATCTCGTCTATCCAGACTTGACGCTGGTCAACTCCGCCGCCCCACCCGCCACCCTTAGCGCGCTGTTGTGGACAGTGCCGTTTGGGATGCTCCTGCTCGTGCCCGCCCTCTGGTTTCTCTTCGCCGTCTTCAAGGGCCGCAACGAGACGGGAGGACGATAATCGCCAGTGACTTGTGTCTACAGACTCCGGGAAAGCTTTTCCCAGAGCTTGGGCTTCGGCATGTAGCCGATCACCCGGTCGACCTCTTTCCCACCCTTGAAGAGGATCATCGCCGGAATCCCCAGGACGTTATAGCGCTGCGCCATGCTGGGATTGGCGTCCACATCCAGCTTGGCAATCTTGAGCTTGCCGTCTTGCTCCTTCGCAATCTCCTCGAGCACCGGAGCGACCATGCGGCAGGGACCGCACCATTCTGCCCAAAAATCCACGAGCACGGGTTCTGACGACTTCAGAACGTCATTCTCGAAAGTTGCTTCAGATACGTGCACAGGTGCTGCCAATATTCCTCCCGGCCGGTCGCCCTTGAGTCCGGATCCATGCCTTCCGGCACGCACTCGGTATGCTGATTATACTCTCCGGTCGTGCCTGGCCCTTTCCTCAAAGGCGAACTTCCCTTCAGTCTTCCCACCACCGGCTGGCGCGGAGACTGAAAGCACGGAACGACGAGTGCGAGGTTCTCGGCCCGCCGACCGCCTCGACTGACGACATCAGTTGCCTCTCCGGCCTTGCCGAAAGGGAATCCTGCGAACGGAGCACATTTGACCAGGATCAGGGGTTTGGGGATCGCCCTTGGCCTCGTCGGGCTCGGGC
>JACQOR010000055.1 GCA_016202435.1 Chloroflexota bacterium | reverse complement strand
GCGCCAGGGGTACGGATTCGCCATTCAGCGGGGGCTGAGCGAGGCGAGCGGCGACTACCTCGTGGTCTGCGAGCCCGACGGTACGTTCCTCGCCAGAGACATCCTCAAGCTCCTCGTTTTCGCGGAGGATGTGGATATCGTCTACGGCACGCGTACGATCAATACTTTCATCTGGCGCGGCGCGAACATGGGTTTCTTCCTCCGGTGGGGGAACTGGGCCGTTGCTAAGCTCATGGAATTCCTTTTCAACTCGATCAGCCTCTCAGACGTTGGTTGTACGATGCGACTCATCACCCGCCCCGCGCTACTCGTGCTTCAGCCCCGTTTCAGCGTCGGGGGAAGCGCCTTCGGCCTCGAGATGATGCTCCTGAGCCTGATCTGCAAGCTCCGGATCACGCAGATTCCGGTCAACTACCTCCCGCGCGTGGGCGAATCGTCTGTCACGGGCGATATCCGGCAGGCCATAGGTCTCGGCTTCTGGATGATTCTGTTGGTCTGCCGCTCCTGGCTCAACTACCGAATCGGAGTTCCGCGAACCAATCCTGAAGTTTCTTCACAGCCCCATGGCTGAGTCGAGCTCAGACGCACTGCTAGAGGCCCCCGATTTCCTCGCCTGTCCAGCGTGCCATGGCGCATTGACATCTATCGGCGAGGATCTGCGCTGCGAGCAATGCTCAGCGATCTACCATCGCGACCAGGGCGTGCCCGTGTTGTTGCCAGCGGGAGCTGAGGTCCCAGACCTGGAGCACGTCCAGGAACTGTACGATCATGTTGCGGACGAGTACGATCACGTATTTCCGTCCCATGTCGTGGGACACTATCTTGAGAAGCGCCTCCGCCTTATCCACAGCGTAGCTCTCAGCGGCCGCGTACTGGACGTCGGCTGTGGTACGGGCACTCTCGCTGCCCGCGTCGCAGAGTCAGGCTACGAAGTAAACGGGGTCGACCTCTCTCCAGGGATGCTCGCTCAGGCGGCGCGCCGGGGCCTTACGGGGGTCTTCGCCGCATCAGCCACGGCGCTGCCTTTTGCAGACGGCACCTTTGACCTGGCGTTGTCGGTCGCCACGTTGCACCATCTGGAGACTCGGGTCCGGGTCGCCAGGACGATTTCTGAGATGGCGCGCGTCGTGCGACGCGGCGGGCACGTGCTTCTTTGGGACCACAACCCGCTAAACCCGTACTGGCCAATACTCATGCGGCGGGTACCCCAGGACTCCGGGTTGGAGCGTCTCGTGCCACTCCGGGAAATCCTGGCGGGCACGCGGGCGGCTGGGCTGCGAACGGTCTCCGTGCGCCGGCTCGGGCTTATTCCGGACTTCATTCCTCTTTCGCTTATGCCAATCGCCAGGCGCGCCGAAGCGATTGTGGAGTCTACGCCCGGCCTGCGTGTCTTCGCCGCGCACAACGTCGTCGTGGCGGGCAAGCCGTGATGCCGACCGCATAGATCACACAAGACCGCCCGGTCAGGGAGGCAGGCGTGTCGAGCAACTTGCGCCGCTAGGTCGCGCAGCCCTCAGCGCCGATCCCGGGTGGCGGGTCGCGGGGCACGTAAAGATACTGGCCGGCCAACGTGCGCTCGAAGACCATGCTCTCCTGTAGGGCTTTCAGAACCGGCAGGGGCCAGTAGGGGTCGCCGTGATACGAACCCGTGCCGAGCTCCAGGGGATTCACAAAGACCAGCAAACCGACCTGTCCGGTGCAGATGCGACGGACGAGCGGCCCCGGGTCCCAATGCCCCTGGCCCAGCAGCACGCTGAAGACATAGGGCTCGAGCAAGATCGGGTGGTCGCCCTGAACGACCACGTCCAGGACGTGGGCCAGAACGCCGCGCGGCTCCACGCGTACGCGCTCCACCAACGCGGCATATTCCCGCGCAAAGACCGGGTCCGGCGGGGGCGGGAGGCTCGGCCGCATCCGCGAAGCGCCCACCAGTGGTGACACGAGGAAAAGCGTGATGAGGAGCGGGAGTACCGGTAGGAGGAAGCGTGTCAGGGGTCGCGGATTCGAGGTGAGGTGTCTCCAGACCAGGAGCGCAGCCAGCAAGACACTGCTGGCCGCGAGAATCATCCAGTGGTTACTGCTCGAACCCACTCTCGTGATACCGATCGTGGGCGGCAGAGAGGCCATCCAGAAGTACGCCAGCAGGCCATCCTCACTCGCTCGATCGCGGCGCAGTTGCCTCAACGTGAAGTACGCCGCCAGCAGAGCCGGCCCGGCCTGGAATTGGACGAGCGTCGGCAGGTTGGCTGCCAGCACGTCAAGTCGAATCGCATTCACATTGGCGAACAGCACGTTCTCGAAATAAGCGCCGCTCGTGACCTCCAGGGCCAGACTGACGCCGAGGGTGAGACCCCCACCGACGGCCGCAAAACGCGCCGCGAGCTTCTGGTCGACTCCCCAGAGCCAGAGGGCGCCAGCCAGGCCGGCGGAAACGTACGTCTGCTTCGTGAGGAACGCCAGGGCCGCGAGGATCGCCGCCCCGTAGACGAGGTTCGGGCTCCGCCCCCGGACCAGCAATGCAATCGACGCCACTGACAGCGCTACCCCGAGGAGGTCCTCCTTGTACAAGGGGAGGTTGGGATAGGCTGGCTGCACCTGGGCGAACACGTTCGCGGAGAGCGTGCGGAGCGGATCACCGGGGTAGAACACGCCCGTGGGGTACACCCAGGGGAGTCCCAGGGCGAGCCAAAGAAACGCCCCGAGGCCGCCGGCCCAGCGCGAGCCGGTCCGCTGCGCGACCACGTAGCCGATAGCGCCGCCGGTCGCCAGACCAGCGATACAGGTGAGGATTCGACCGGGAAGAAACCCCGGACCGAGCAGACCCTGAAGCTCGGCCACGAGCCAGTAGTAGAGGGGCGTGTACGCGGTATGCGAGTAGGGCGGGCGATCGTGGGGGAGGTAGAGCGGCTCACCGCGGAGCACTCGGGCGGCCTGGTCGTAGATGATGGACTCGCCGTACTGCAGCTCTTGCACCGTGAAGATGACTGAGAGCGTGGAGCTGAGCTGCGCCAAAACGATAACGAACAGCAGAGCGCTGATTGTGGTGACGACGGCGGAGCGGCGGAAGCGGGTGAACAGGATAGGAAGCAGCACTAGCGGCCAGAGACGTAGGGCGGGCGCCCAGGCAGCCAGGGCGACGACCCCTCCTGCGAGTATCCCTGCGACGGCGGGTCTTACCAGCGGCCCCGCCTCCGCCGACACAGCAGGCGTGGGGCCCGGCCGGTATCGTCGGTCAGTGTTCGGGCCACCGTGCTGCCCCTATACTTCGCTCGAAACTTCCACCGGAGCGAGAATTTGCGAGCCGCATCGATCATCCTTGTTGTCCTGGCCGTCGTCCTCAGCGGTGCCTGCGGGCTGGGGAAGTCGAAAGAAGAGCTCGCGGCCGAGGCGCTGCAGCGCGGGCTCGAGGCTCACTTCGACGGCCGTCTGGACGAGGCCGCCGCCACCTATCACGAGGTGCTGGACCTCGAACCGCAAAACAAGTACGCGTTTTACAACCTGGGAGTGATCGAAGACACGGCCGGCCGACGGGTAACCGCCGAGAACTTCTACCGCCTGGCTCTCGCCAGCGACCCGAATTTTGTCCCGGCGCTGTTCAACCTCGCGATCATTCGCAATGCCGCCGGCGCCGTCATCGAATCGATCGACATCTACCGCCGCGCGACGGAGGTGGATCCCAGCTACGCCGAAGCCCATCTGAACTTGGGCTTCGCTTTGCGCTCAGTCGGTAGCGAGCTGGAGGCCCAGGCAGCACTCACCCGCGCCGTGGAGCTCAAGCCGGCGCTCGCCTCGAGAGTTCCCCCGGCACCGGAACCCGCACCCGCCGGCGCGGCCGCCGTGCCTTAGGCCGTTGCTCCCCAGACACCTTCCCGTGTCGGCCTCCGACCGGCGAACGGCCGTTCGGCTGCATTTTTAGCGTCCCGTAACTGAAGAACCTCCGAGAATCCCCCTCTCGCGCTTCGCTTCGGGGACCGGCCTCTCTCGCGAGGGCCGGGCGTTCTGTTGCCCTCTCCCCTGGCTGGGGAGGGCTGGGGGGAGGGGTCTCCGTGGCTGGGGCAGGATGACCTCGTTGCGGGCCTCGGGCACGGAAAAGCCCCCGCCACCGAATGTGGGGCGGGGGCTTTTTTTCGGCGTTTCGAATCTACAGCGTGCAGACCGCGTACGCAGTCACGCTCATCGTCCGCCCGCTTCCCAGCGATGCAGTGGCAACGGCCCGGGCCGTCACGGTCGTCGTGGAGCTGGGATAAGCGGCTTCCAGGGCCGCCGGCACGAGGTCTCCGGGCGTGCTGTCGGGGGTCGTCGTCACCCTTCCCCGCGAGGCGAGCAGGACCTTGCCGGTTGGGCAGCTCGCCGTTCCGGTGATCCTGGTGCCGGGCGCGGCGTTCGCGGCCGAGGTGACGGTTGTCCCGGTGATGATCTGAGTGTCGAACGTACCGGTCGGCCCCGACCCCCCGGTCGCTCCCGATGGCTTGGCTCCACTGGGGCCACCGGTACCCGTCGCACCGGTGTTTCCCGTGGCGCCACTGCCACCGGTCGGGCCCTTGACCCCCAGAGCACCGGTACGTCCGCTGGGCCCAACTCCGGTCGCCCCCTCGCTTCCGGTTGGTCCCGCTGGCGCGACTCCGGTCGCTCCCTTGAGTCCAAGAGAGCCCAGGGTGCCGGTGTTGCCGGTGGGCCCTGAGGCCCCCGTCTCGCCCTTGCTGCCCGTCGCGCCCTTGGCCCCCGTGGGCCCATCGATTCCCGAATTCCCGGTGGGCCCGATCTCGCCGGTCGCTCCGGTAAAGCCGGTAGCGCCCTGAGATCCGGTGGAGCCGGTGCTGCCGACGTCGCCCAGTCCGCCGCTGATACCGGTGGCGCCGGTCAGCCCGGTGGGGCCCTGAGAGCCGGTGGGACCGTCGAGGCCGACGTTGCCCAGTCCGCCGCTGATGCCGGTGGGTCCAGTGAGTCCGGTCGCGCCCTGGGAGCCGGTGGAACCGGTGCTGCCCTCGCTGCCCAGCCCGCCGCTGATACCGGTGGCCCCATTCAAGCCGGTGGGGCCCTGGGAGCCGGTGGAACCGGTGCTGCCCTCGCTGCCCAGCCCGCCGCTGATACCGGTGGCCCCATTCAAGCCGGTGGGGCCCTGGGAGCCGGTGGAACCGGT
>JACQOR010000052.1 GCA_016202435.1 Chloroflexota bacterium | reverse complement strand
GCTGGGGATCTTCCCGCCCGAGCATCGGCCCTCCACCCGGGAGGACCTGAAGCCCATCGCTAACCTACCCAGTCACCGCCATCCATGAGCCACCTCGGCATCTCAGCCGGATCGCATTTTTCAGCAGTCACCTAGAGCTTCGCCTCTCCCCTCGCGAGAGAGGCCGGTCCGCGCAGCGGACGGGTGAGTGGGGGTCCTTCCACCTACAGGGTCAGCAGGCCCCGGTGCGCGGCGACGGTTACGGCTTCGGTGCGGCTGGCAGCCCCGAGCTTGCCCAGGATGGAGCCCACGTGAAACTTCACGGTGTGCTCGCTGATGTTCAGGCGACGGGCGATGCCCTTGTTGGGGAGGCCGCCGGCGACCAGCTGCAACACCTGCATTTCGCGATCGGTGAGCGGGAGGTCCGCCGCGCCGGACTCCTGGGGAGCGGAACTCCGGCGGGGCTGCCTCGCTCCCGTTACGTTGAGTCCGACGGCAACCGCGTGGAGCGCGGCTGAGATCTGCTCTGGCGTCGCATTGGCGTGGAGAACGCCCGGTACGTCCAGCTCGGGAGAGCCGGCGGCGTCAGGGCCGTAAACCAGCAGAACCGGGACCTCCGCCTGCACCGACAGCGCGATCAGCTCACCGATCTCATCTGACCCGTCCTCAGGTGCGAAGAGGACGACCCGGGGCTGAGCCGCGGCCAGCAAGGACCGCGCGCCTTTGACCCCGTCGGTGTCGGCCACCAGCTCCAGGTCAGATCGGCCGTGCAGTATCCGGGCTAGACCAGAGCGCACGATGGGATGCGCCGCAACCAGCAGCACGGGTAGCGGTGGCCCCCGGTTGCGACCAGACTCAGTCCCTGAAGGCGGCAACCACGGGCCACCACCGTCGCGGAAAACCTCGGTCACTTCGCTCCTTTGCGCCTGGTTCTCCCTCCCCCTTTGGTGGGGGAGGGTTTGGGAGAGGGGGGCCCTTCCTACCCGCGCTCGCTCGGGGTGACGGTCATTTCCTGCCGGGCACCGCCCCGCAGGACCACCATTTGTACCGGTTTTCCGACTCGATCCGGAGTGAGCGCCTCCAGGAGTTCCCGACCGTTGGTGACCGGGTGCCCTGCCAGCCGGAGCAGAACGTCGCCGACGATCAGGCCGGCCTGCTCGGCGGGACTTTCCGGCTCGACCCAGATGACCAGCAGGCCGCGTTCCTGGTCGACGCCGGCCTTCTGGCGGATGCTCTCCGGGACGTGCGTGGGTTGGGAGCTGAGCCCCAGGTAGGCGCGCCGCACCTGCTGGCCCGAGACCAGCTTCTGGACCAGGGTGTCGACAATGGCGGCGGGGATGGCGATGTGCTCCCGGGCGAGCTGCGAGCTATTCAGTCCAACGACGCGGCCCTGCACGTCCACCAGCGGTCCGCCGGAGAAGCCCGGGTACATGGTTACGTCGGCTCGGATGTAGCCCTCGATTACGCCGCCGCGGCCGGTCCACCAACGCTCGCCGACGGCGTTCACGGCGCCAAAGCTAGAGGAGACGCTACTGGCCGTGGGCCGGCCGACGGCGAAAACCAGGTTGCCGGGGCGAATCGAGCCTATCGGCGCGAGATCGCCGATCTGGAGGGCGGATTCCTCGGCGAGCTTGAGCACGGCGAGGTCGTAGCTGGCGTCGTGGCCCACGAGCGTCGCGGCCAGGTTCTTGCCGTCGGCGCCGGTGACCGTGAATTCCTGAGGCTGCTCTGGCTCCGGAAATCGCACCGTGAAGGGGTGGGCGCCAGGAGGTGGCCGCCGCGGGCCACCGGAACGGATCCAGAAGAAATCGCGGAAGAGGATGTGGTCGGCCGTTACGATGTAGCCGCCGGGCCAGGCCACGCCACTGCCCGGCTGCCGTCTTCCGCCCTGCACGGTGTAGACGGACCTTCCCGCGCGCTCGACTGCGTCGGCGAGCTCATCGGAGAACTGAGCCAGGAGGCTGGGGTTGACTTCGGGCGCCATGAAGCGGGTCTCCTCTAGTCGGAAGCTATGCTCTCACCTTACCGCCCAGCCGACCGGCCCGCATCACCGAAATGGCTAGGTGCGGGCCTAGCCGTCCGGGCAGAGCCTCGACGTGCCGCTACAATCGGGCTCACTGTCAGACACAAAGGCTGACGATCTCGGCACCCACTGCCGGACTTCTGGGCCGGCCGTATACGCACCAAACGTGCTGAGGAGGCCCCCATGCATGCCGCGTTCCTGCCTGCCCTCGACGGGCCCATCGAAGCCAAAGTGCTGATTGGCGTCACCGACTGCGTTCGCTGGTTTCAGAACGCCCAGGGGCGGGAAAGCGCCGAGGTTTTTGCGCTGCTGGACGAGATGTACCACATCATCGACCAGGCCGTTGAAGCGGCCGGAGGCCTGGTCGTGAAATACATCGGCGATGGCGCACTCGTGGTTTTCCCGGAGGAGCAAGCCGATCCTGGGATCATGGCGCTCCTCTCGCTCAAACGCGAGATTGACGCGTGGTTACGGGAACGCGGCTGGGACAGCGGACTCAACGTAAACCTCCATTTCGGCAAATTGACCATGGGAAAGATGGGCAGTGTGGCGGGACTGGACGTAATCGGTGAGGCGGTAAACGTGTGTGCCAGGTTGCCGCACCAGGGCGTGACGCTCACGCCGCAGGCGTTTCGGCGCCTGAGTCCAGAGCACCGGCGGTTGTTCCATCGGCACGCGCCGCCGATCACCTATCACCCGGAACGGTGAGAGGGAGGGGTGCCCTCACCTCACCTCTCCCGCTGCGGCAGGAAAGGGACGAGTCCTGGCCCGCCCGCCTAACTCCCCGCCTGCCGCGGCAGGAGAGGAACTAGTAGGCCTAGTAGACCCGCCGGGCGAGGCGCTCGCGGTCGTGGATGACGACGCGGCGGTCATCCATTGAGATAAGGCCCTGGGCGCGGAATGACTGCAGGTGCTTGTTTACGCTCTCGCGGGTCGCGCCAATCATCGCGGCCAGGTCGCGCTGAGTGATTCTCAGCCCGATGGCGGTGCCGGTCGGGACCTGTCGGCCGTACCTCCCGGCCAGTTCCAGCAGTTTTTTCGCCAGGCGGCCGGGTACGTCCAGGAAGGCCGCGTCGGCGATGAACTCGTCGCTCTGGCGGAGCCGATGGCTGAGGACCTGGAGCATCTCGATCGCCACTTCGGGGCTCTGCCGCAAGAAGTCCTGGAAGCCTTCTCGAAGGAGCACGATCGTCTCGGTTGGCTGGGTGGCGACGATCGACGCCGAGCGCGGCTCGCCGTCGATCAGGGAAAGCTCGCCGAAGAAGTCGCCGTCGTCGAGCGTGCCGAGTAACGCCTCGTTCCCGTCCCCCGAGGGCAGAACGACCTTCACCTGGCCCCGGACGATCACGTACATGGCGTCGCCGGGATCGCCCTTCTGGAAAATCGTCTCGCCGGCCTGGAATTCACGCTTACGGACGGCGTGCCGCAATGCCTCGCCCCGTTCAGTGGGAAGCCGGGCGATGAAGTGCTGTGCCAAGCCCTCGGCCGCTTCTTTCATCTGGGAGGGACACACCCGTAAGAGGGACTATACCCGCCGCGCGGCGCATTATCGCGCTGTTGAGTGCAGCGTTCTCAGGGTTGTGACCACAGTATTGGCCATTTCGGTGGTGCTGATAGCAGATCCTCCTGCCGCTATGTCAGCAGTGCGCGCGCCTTCAGCGATCACCTCGTCCACCGCTTGCTCGACAAGTCGCGCCTCGTAGGCGAGTCCGAGCGAGTGACGGAGCAGCATCGCCGAGCTGAGGATCGCGGCCAAGGGGTTCGCGACGCCTTTTCCGGCGATATCCGGGGCCGAGCCATGGATGGGCTCGTACATTCCGAGCGCACTCGATCCCAGGCTCGCGGACGGAAGCATCCCCATCGAGCCGGTGATGACGGCGGCCTCGTCCGTGAGGATGTCTCCAAACGTGTTCTCGGTAACGATGACGTCGAAGGACTCGGGTCGAGTGACCAGGGCCATCGCGCAACTGTCGACGAGCACGTGCTCGATCTTCACGTCCGGATTCTCGCCGGCCATGCGGGTGGCGACCTGGCGCCACAGACGGCCGGTGGCCATCACGTTCGCCTTGTCAACGGACATGACCCTGGAGCGGCGCCCGCGGGCCAGGTTGATGGCTACTGTGATCACGCGCTCGATCTCAGCCTCGGAGTACGCGCACGTATCGACCGCTCGGGTCTGACCGCGGGACTCCCACACCCGCTTGGGTTTGGCGAAGTACAGGCCACCCGTGAGCTCGCGCACGACGACGAAGTCGACCTCGGACAGCTTCGACGACTTGAGAGGCGATGCGTCCAGCAAGGAGGGGTAGACGCGGACCGGGCGCAGGTTGGCGAAGACCTGGAGGCCTTTACGCACGCCCAGGAGCCCGTCTTCTGGCCGCGTCGGCGCACGCGGATCGTCCCATTTCGGCCCGCCGACTGCGCCGAAGAGCAACGCGTCGGCGCGCTTGACGCGACGCAGGCTCCCGGGCAGCAGCGCGACTCCGTGCTCGTCGATGCAGTGGCCCCCGACCGGCTCGTGAAAGAACTCGAAGTGATGTCCGAATAGGTCGGCGACGGTCTCGAGGACTCGAACGGCTTCGGTGGTTACTTCCGGACCTATGCCATCGCCGCCCATAACGGCGATTCTCGCGCGCCCCATCAGGACCTGCGCCCCATCCCCTTGGGGGTGGGCGCGGGTGAGGGCTGGCGGCCCTCGTTGCGGGCCACTAGGACTTGAAGCCCTTCAAGTAGGGCAGCCTCGCCGCGGTCTGTCTCACCTTGGACTCGTTGGCCGCGAGCGTGGCCGCGGAGTCCCAGTAGCCCTGGGTGAGCGCGTTTCGCGCCGTATCCGGTACCTGGATCGGGATGACGCCACCCGGAGAGTTGATGCATTGTTCTTCCAGGTCCAACGTGAGTTGAACCGTGGGATCAGCCTCGACCATCGCCATGAGCTTTTCGATGTTCTCGTGAGGCACGGTCACGGTGGGCAGTCCGATCGCGAGGGAGTTGCCCGCGAAGATGGCGGCGAATGACTCGCCCACGATGGCGCGAATGCCGAAGCGGTACAGGGCCTGTGGCGCATGCTCGCGCGAGGAGCCACACCCGAAATTGGCATTTACGAGGAGAATGGAGGCGCCGTGGTACTTCGGGTCGCTGAAGGGGTGCGGCCGCGGGTTTCCCTGGGGGTCGAATCGCTCGTCCATGAACGGGTACTCGCCCATGTGGTCGAAGGTCACTTCCTTCAGGTACCGCGCGGGCACGATGCGGTCGGTATCGATGTCGTCGCCCCGGACGGGGACCGCCGTGCCCGCGATCTGTCCGATCTGGCTACCCGATGCCGGCATTAGAGGTACTCCCGAACGTCTGAGACCTTGCCGTTGATGGCGGCGGCGGCCACCATGGCCGGGCTCATGAGGATGGTGCGGCCCTCGGGGCTGCCCTGACGCCCGATGAAGTTGCGGTTCGAAGAGGAGGCGCTGATCTCTCGGCCGCGCAGCTGATCGGGGTTCATCGCCAGACACATCGAGCAGCCGGCCGAGCGCCACTCGAACCCAGCGTCGCTGAAGATCTGGTCCAGGCCCTCTTTCTCGGCCTGCAGCTTCACCTCTTGGGATCCCGGAACGACGATGGCTCGCACGCGAGGATTCACGTGACGGCCTTTGACGACGCTGGCCGCGGCTCGGAGGTCTGAGATGCGCGAGTTGGTGCAGGAGCCCACGAAGGCGACATCGATCGGGATGCCCAGGACAGGTTTGCCTGGCTCGAAGCCCATGTGCTCGTAGGCGCGCCTCGCCCCGGCGGGATCCGCTAACTCCTCGGGCTGGGGAAGCTTCTCGGAGATGCCGATGCCGTGGCCGGGGTTGATCCCCCAGGTGACGGTGGGCTCGATCGCCGAGCCATCGATCTCAACGACGTCGTCATAGACAGCATCATTGGAGGAGGCTGTGGAGCGCCAGTACTGGATGGCGCGGCCGAAAGCCTCGCCCTGGGGGGCGAAGGCACGGCCGCGCAAGTAGTCGAAGGTGGTCCCGTCCGGGTTTACGTAACCGCAGAGCGCGCCGCCCTCGATGCTCATGTTGCAGATGGTCATGCGCTCGTCCATGGTCATCGCGTCGATGGCCGACCCGCCGTACTCGTAGACGTAGCCCTTGCCGCCTCCCACGCCCAGGTGGCGAATGATCGAGAGGATGACGTCCTTCGCGTAGCTGCCGGGGCTCAGCGGCCCACTGACGTTGATGCGGCGGACCTTCAGCTTGTCCATCGCCAGGCACTGGGTCGCCAGAACGTCGCGTACCTGCGTGGTGCCGATTCCGAAAGCGAGGGTGCCGAATGCCCCATGGGTGGCCGTGTGGCTGTCGCCGCAGGCGAGGGTCATGCCGGGCTGGGTCAGCCCGAGCTGGGGACCGATCACGTGGACGATGCCCTGGTGGTCGCTCCCGATGCCGTAGAAGGGAATCCCGTAGTCCTTCGTGTTCTTCTCGATGGCCCGCATCATCTCCTCGGCCTGGGGATCCTGGAACGGCCGCTCGAGCATGTCGGTGGGGATGATGTGGTCTGCGGTCGCAAAGGTCCGTTCTGGAAAGGCTAACTTCAGACCTTGCTCGCGCATCATGGCGAAGGCCTGGGGGCTGGTCACCTCGTGGATGAGGTGCAGGCCGATGAAGAGTTGCGTCTGCCCCGTGGGCAGCGTATCTACGGTATGGGACTCCCACACCTTGTCATAGAGGGTCTTCTGGCTCATGGGTGGGCCCACCCGCCCGCCCATTTGAAGGCGGGGGCTTCGCCCCGGCGCCCCCTGCGGGTCGTTAGACGAGGCGACGGCATTGAATCTCTCCCGGGCGCAACTCTGTCTTCATCGATAATGGGTCTGATCACACCCCGACCCTTCCCGCGACGCCCAGGTCGGTGCGCTCGGGCGCTTCCTGGGGCGCGGCGGCCGCTTTGTTGAGGGCATTCAGGTAGGCCTTGGCAGAGGCGACAATGATGTCCGGGTCTGCGCCCCGGCCGTGGAAAGTCCGGTTGCCCGATTCGATTCGGACGGAGACCTCTCCGAGCGCATCGATGCCACCGGTCACGGACCGTACCGAGTACTCGGCGAGGCGGACCGGCAGATTTACGATCTTGGCGATGGCCTGATAGCTGGCATCCACCGGACCCGTCCCGGTCGCCACCTCGGTCCGCTCATCGCCGTTGGGCAGCTTGAGGGAGACCGTCGCGGTGGGAACGGCGGGATAGCCGCAGGATACCTGCAACATTGCGACCTGGTAGGCCTCCGGCACCTGCGAGATCTCGTCGGCCAGGATGGCCTCGAGGTCTTTGGTCGTCACTTCTTTCTTTTTGTCCGCGATCTCCTTGAACCGAACGAATGCGCGGTTGAGCTCTTCGTCGCTGAGGTGGTAGCCCAGCTCCTCAAAACGGGCTCGGAGCGCATGGCGCCCGGAATGCTTGCCGAGAACGAGGGTGCTCTGGGAGAGGCCGACATCGCGGGCGTCCATGATCTCATAGGTGCTGCGGTCCTTCAGCAAGCCATCCTGGTGGATGCCGGCCTCATGGGCAAAGGCGTTCGACCCCACGACGGCCTTGTTGGGTTGGACGACTATGCCGGTCAGGGTCGATACGAGGCGGCTGGTCTTGTAGATCTGCTTGGTGTCAATTCCGGTCTTCACCCCATAGATTTCGGGCCGGGTGTTGGTCGCCATGACGATCTCTTCGAGCGCGGCGTTGCCGGCTCGCTCGCCGATCCCATTGATCGTGCACTCGACCTGCCGCGCGCCGTTCAGCACGGCCGACAGGGAGTTCGAAACGGCCATGCCGAGATCGTTGTGGCAGTGCACGGAAATGACGGCTTTTTCGATGTTCTTGACGTGCTGGCGGATCGACGCAACGAGTTGACCGAACTCGATGGGCGTGATGAAGCCCACAGTATCAGGGATATTTACCGTCGTGGCGCCGGCTTCGATCACCGCTTCCAGCATCTGGTAGAGGAAGTTCCAGTCCGAGCGGGTCGCGTCCATCGGCGAGAACTCGACATCAGAGACGTAGCGCTTGGCGCGCAGCACCATGTCCACGGCCTGCTCGAGGGCTTGATCGCGCGTCATGCGGAACTGGTGCTGGAGATGGATGTCAGACGTCGAGATAAACGTGTGGATGCGGACGTTCTCGCCGTCCTTGAGCGCTTCCCAGGCGGCATCGATGTCCTCGGGCCGACAGCGTGCGAGCCCCGCGATGAGCGGACCTTTCACCTCATTGGCGATGCGGCGGACGGCGGCCAGATCATCCGGTGAGGCAATGGGAAACCCCGCCTCGATGACGTCGACGCCCAGATCGGCAAGCTGCAAAGCGATCTCGAATTTTTCATCCGACGTAAGCGAGGCGCCCGGAGATTGCTCCCCGTCTCGCAGAGTGGTGTCGAATACATACAGCCGGTCCATCACGGTCCTCCTCTGGTCCGTCACAGAGAGGCGATCACTGCGCTCAATGATCGCCTCTCCTGAGCCAACTCATCATGCTGCGAAGCTCGGCGCCCACCTTCTCGATCGGGTGGCGAGCCTCGATCTCGCGTTGGGCCAGGAAATTCGGGCGACCGGCCTGGTTCTCCAGGATCCAGGTGCGAGCGAAGGTCCCGGTCTGGATGTCGTTCAGCAGTTTTCCGAAGATTGGCTTGACCTGGTCATGGATGATGGCACCCGCTACGTAGTCACCGTACTCTGCGGTGTCCGAAACGGAGTAGCGCATCCGGGCCAGGCCACCCTCGTAGATCAGGTCGACGATCAGCTTCAGCTCGTGGCAGACCTCAAAGTAAGCCAGCTCGGGCTGGTAGCCGGCCTCGACCAGCGTCTCGAAGCCGGCCTTGATGAGACCCTCAAGCCCACCGCACAGCACAGCCTGCTCGCCGAAATTGTCGGTCTCAGTCTCCTCGGCAAACGTGGTGGTGAGCACTCCGGCTCGGGTGGCGCCGAGCCCCTTGGCGTAGGCGAGAGCGTTATCGGTCGCCTGCCCGCTCGCATCTTGGCGGATGGCCATCAGGCAAGGAACGCCCTGGCCCGCCTGATATGTGGACCGTACGATGTGCCCGGGGCCCTTGGGAGCAATCATCGAGACGTCGATGTCGCCGGACGGCACAATCTGGTGATGATGGATGTTGAAGCCGTGGGCGAACATCAGGGTCTTTCCGGATCGCAGGTGAGGACGGATCGACCGCTCGTACAGCTCCTTCTGTGTCTGGTCCGGCACGAGCATCATGATCACATCGGCCTGCGCCGCCGCGGTCTCGGCGGTGGTCACGTCGAGCCCGTCGTTCCTGGCGACCTCCCACGACTTGCTGCCCTCGTAGAGACCGACCACGACGTCGCAGCCGCTCTCCTTGAGGTTCAGGGAGTGGGCGTGCCCTTGACTGCCGTACCCCATGACGGCAATCTTCTTGCCATTGAGTCGGGCCAGATCCGCGTCAACGTCGTAGTAGATCTTCGCCATCAGTTCTCCCAGTTATCTCTTGTCATCCTTGCGCAGGCGAAGATCCGTTCCGCGACGAGGCTACGGGTGCTTCGGGTGCGCCCTCAGAACGACCTTTGGTGATCACGCCCAGGCGGGTACTTCCCGGAGCTGGGCCGCCTCCCTGGCGCTGCTCCCGCGCACCATGGCCACCACGCCGGTGCGCACGAGCTCCTTGAGTCCGAAGCCGCGCAGCAGAGCGACGAGCGAGTCGATCTTCTCCGGGTCGCCGGTGACCTCGATCATCACCGAGTTGAGCGCCACGTCTACGATTCGCGCCCGGTAGATGTCCACGAGCTGCATGATCTCGCCGCGAGTGGCGGGCTTGCTGGTGACCTTGATCAGGGCCAGCTCGCGCATCACGGGTTGGTCGTCGGAGAGATCCGAGACCTTCCGCACCTCCACCACCTTGTAGAGTTGCTTGATGACCTGCTCGACGGCGGTCTTGGAGCCGTCGACGACGACGGTCAGCCGCATGAGGTCCGGGACGTCGGTCTGTCCGATGGTCAGCGAATCAATGACGAATCCTCGCGCCCGGAACAGGCTGATGACCCGATTGAACGCGAACGGGTTGTTGTCCATGGTGGCCACGAGCGTGTGCTTCATCGCCGATTACCGGTTGCCATGGGCGTGATTCTCAAAGGGGATCACCTCCGCGAGGGCCGTACCTGGGACGACCATGGGGAACACGTTTTCGCCGGGATCGATGGTGAACTCGATGAGGGCCGGCCCGGACTCATCCGTAGCGCGCTGGATGGCTTCGACTACCTCATCTGGGCGATCCACTCGCCACCCGGGGATGCCGTAGGCGTCCGCAAGTTTGACGAAGTCAGGCGGACCAGAGAGATCCACATCCACGTAGTTGCTGTTGTAGAAGAGCTCCTGCCACTGTCGGACCATGCCCAGGTACTGGTTGTTGAAGAGGGCGATCTTGATCGGCAGGTTGAACTTCCTGACGATCGCCAGCTCCTGAACGGTCATCTGGAAGCCGCCGTCGCCGGCGCAGCACCAGATGGGCTCATCGGGGCGGGCGAAGTGAGCGCCTATTGAGGCGGGAAGGGCGAAGCCCATGGTGCCCAGACCGCCGGACGAGATGTGGGTGTTGGGGACGAGGAACGGGTACTCCTGGGCCATGAACATCTGGTGCTGGCCCACATCCGTCACTATCATCGCCTTGCCCTGGGTCGCGTTCCAGATCTCGCGGATCACCTGCCGATGGGACAGCGCACCGTTTTCGGGCGCTTTGGGCAGCGGGTACTGCTCTTTCCATTGATCGATCTGCTGGAGCCAGGCGGAATGGTCGGCGCACTGGCCGATTTCCTTGTTGAGCGCCTGGAGCGCGGGTCGGCAATCCGCGACGATCGGCACGTCCGCCGAGACGTTCTTGCCGATGTCTCCGGGATCGATGTCGATGTGGATGACCTTGGCGCCGTTGGCGAAGGCCGAGTATTTGCCCGTTGCCCGGTCATCGAAGCGGTTGCCGACGCCGATGATCAGATCGGCCTGGTCGGCTGCGTAGCACGCATAGGCGGTACCGTGCATGCCGGGCATTCCCAGGAACAGCGGATGATCGCCCGGAAAGCCACTCAGACCCAGCAGGGTGTTGATCACCGGAATCTCGTGCTTCTCGGCGAGCTCGCGAAGCTCATCCCAGGCTCGCGAGATGAGCACCCCGTGGCCGGCGATGATGACCGGGCGCCGCGCGTCCTCGATGAGGCGCGCAGCCCGGCGCACCTGTAGGGCGTTGGGCTGAGTGGTCGGGTTGTAGCCGGGCAGATTCGGCTTCGCTGGATACGAGAAGTCGGCCTCGATCTGCAGCACGTCTTTGGGGATGTCCACCAGTACAGGTCCGGGTCGACCGGTGCGCGCCAGATGG
>JACQOR010000051.1 GCA_016202435.1 Chloroflexota bacterium | reverse complement strand
TGGCTCCGGCTTCCTTCAGACCCCACCTCACGGTGACGCCCTCGCCTTCGCTTAACGGTTCCGGTTCCCTAGACCGTAGAGGACTTCCACCTCCGAGAACGGGCACATGCCCGGCGTACAGAAAAAGGCCGGTCCGCCGCTGGCGGACCGGCCTTTTTCTGTTCAGACATCACCCCGGGGGGCGGCTAGCTCACCTTCCCCGAGGTGATGCCTATAGGTTGGTCACTCACAGGCATCACCTCCTTTCCGGGGACGATGATATCAGAGCGCCCACCCACCCGCCTATTTGGCATAGGGGCTTCGCCCTCGATACCCCCGGCAAGCCAGTGGCCGGCGAACGTAGTTCCCAAGTAGCGCCCGCTTCTGACCACCCCGACGTCAATTCGGGACTAAGGGCGGCACGTTCGCGGATACCGACCCGTGCCGGCGATACGTCGACCGGCGTGGGAGCCTTCTACAGCTCTACGTGCGCCACTTCGGCCAGGGGCTCGTCCAGGAGCTGGCCCAGGCGGAGCTGGAACTCTTCCGGGTCGCCCGTGGTGAAATACCGGGGGGGAGCACCCGCCCCCCGGTTCAGCAGGTCGTGCTCCTGCAGCACGTGGCCCAGGTGCCGCACGACCGCTTCCGCCGGGTCGATCAGCCGTACCGCCGGTCCGGCGACGTGCCCAATGGCTTCGCTGAGGAACGGCAGGTGGGTGCAGCCCAGCACCAGGATGTCGGCGCCCCTGGCCACAAGGGGCCCGACTTCCAGGCGCAGCGAATTCTCGACTTCGGGGCCCTTGAGCTGGCCATGCTCCACCAGAGCCACCAGCTCGGGACACTCTTGCAGGATCATCTGCGACCCGTGCGAGTACGACGCGATGAGCTGCGCCAGCGAGTCACTCTGGGCGGTGGCCGACGTGACGAGTACGCCAACCGTGCCCGTGTGGGTCATCATGGCCGCCGGTTTCACCGCGGGTACGATCCCGACAAACGGAATCGTGAACCGGCCCCGGAGGTACGCCAAGGCCGTCACCGAGGCGGTGTTGCAGGCGACCACGATGGTCTTCGCGCCCTGGTCGATCAGGAACGCGGTCACCTGCTCACAACGCTCCTGGAGCGCCGGGACGCTCTTGTTACCGTAAGGCGCCTCGCGGGAGTCCGCGAGGTACATGCACTGCTCTTGAGGAAGCTGTCGGGTGATCTCCCGGAGGACCGTGAGTCCCCCAAGACCCGAATCGAACACACCTACTGGGCGCTGGTCACTCATGAGTCGGCAGGTGCCTCCTCGGATCACCACGTGGATTATAGGAGTGTCCGGGCCTTATGCCAGCAAGGCCGCTGATAGAATGGCCGACAATGAGTCTCGGTTCCCTCACGATTGACGAATTCCTCAGTCAGCTCAGCTCCTCGGACCCCACGCCCGGCGGCGGCGCCCTCGCCGCGCTGGCCGGCGCGCAGGCAGCGGCGATGCTGGCGATGGTGTGCAACCTCACTCTGGGGCGACCCCGTTTCGCGGCGGTTGAGGCGGAGGTCACCGCGCTGCTGAGCCATACCGGAGATCTGCGGGGACGGTTGATGCGCCTGGCGGATGCCGACGCCGAGGCCTACGGAGCGGTTCGGGAAGCATACCGCCTGCCCCACGCCACCGAGAAGGAGCGGGAGAAGCGGAAGGAAGCCATCGAGGCGGCGATGCACGGAGCGACCGATGTGCCCATCCAAAC
Organism: Chloroflexota bacterium; assembly: GCA_016202435.1. Taxonomy (GTDB): domain Bacteria; phylum Chloroflexota; class UBA6077; order UBA6077; family SHYK01; genus JACQOR01. The sequence continues at coordinate 10,763 of JACQOR010000051.1, read as the reverse complement.
CGCCGAGAAGGCTCGGGGAGTTCTTGACCTGGCACTCGAAATCGCCCAGGTCGGCAACCCCACCGTGCTCCCCGACGTCGCCGTTGCGGCCCACCTCGCCACCGCCGCCCTGCGTGGCGGGCTGACTCAGGCTCACTACAACATCGCGTCGCTGGCCGACACCGACTTCGCGGCCACGATGCAGGCTCGAACGCTCCTGGCGCAAACGGACGTAGACGTACTCACGTCTCGCGTCCTGGAGGCCGTGCGGGCCCGGGCCTCCTCATGACTCGTTGCGCGCGTCACACCCCCTCACCCGTCCTCGCCCGCCTGAGGCGGGCAGCGGCCGGCCTCCCCCGGAGGGAGAGGCGGTAGCAGTGACGACGATCGTCGATGGCAACGCCATCTTGCGGGAGATCCAGGAATCGAGCCGGGATACCTTCGCCAAGGTCGCGGCGGACAGGGGTATCCCACCCCGCGTCGCCGTCATCCAGGCCGGCGACGACCCCGGTGCCAGCCTGTACACCCGCCACCTGAAGCGGAACTTCGAAACCGCCGGCGTTGCCGTCGACGTCCACAAACTGCCGGTCGACGCGACGCTCCCCGAGGCCCAAGAAGCCATAGGGCGACTGAGCGCCGATCCAGCGATACACGGCATCCAGATTCAGACGCCGACGCCGGAGCACCTGCCCCTGCGCGAACTGGTGGGCGCACTAGACCCGGAGAAAGACCTCGACGGCATCCATCCGCTAAATGCCGGGCTCCTCGCCCAGGGCACGCCGAGTATCGTTCCGGCGACTCCGCTCGGCGGCCTCGAGATTCTGCTGCGACATAAGGTCCCCATCGAAGGCGCGCGCGCGGTCGTCATCGGGCGCAGCGCCATCGTCGGCCGGCCCATGGCGCTCCTCCTCCTGGCGCGCCACGCCACGGTCACCATCTGCCACACTCGTACCCGTGACCTCCCCCACATCACCCGGGAGGCCGAGATCCTGGCTTGCGCGGCGGGCCGCGCCGGTCTCGTGGGACTGGAAATGGTTCGACCCGGCGCGGCGGTCATCGACTTCGGCCTGAATGTGGTCGATGGAACCGTCCTCGGCGACGTCGCTCCCGAGGCGGCCGAGCGAGCGGGCCTCTTTACTCCGGTACCGGGCGGCACCGGGCCGGTCACCAGTGCCATGCTCCTGAAGAACGCCCTGGTCCTCTACCAGAGGGCCCTCGGAGTCGAGCCGTGAGGAATTCCCGCCCTCCCACTCGTTTGATCTTGGGGGCTTCGCCCCCGAGCCCCCGACGCGATCCAAGGTTTGGCCCGGGGCCCCGTTCTCGGGGCCCCGGGCTTTCCGTGTTGGCAGCAGCAAGCCTGCTTGTGCTCGCGTTTCTGGCGCCAGCAGGCGCGCGAGCCGAGACTGAAGCGAGCGAGACGTCTCTCGGCGAGCGCGCGATGGAAACGGTGCGCTACCTCAGCGAGGAGATCGGCGTCCGACCGGCGGGCTCCGAGGCGGATCGCGAAGCCGCCCAGTACCTCGCCGAGCAGTTTGCCTCCATGGGGTACAGCGTGGACGTGGATCCGTTCCGCTTCCGCGCCCGGTCCCCCGGCACGACCCAAAACGTGGTCGCCCGGTATCCGAGCGAGGATCCGAGGCTGCCACTCGTCATCGTAGGAGCCCACTACGACAGCGTTCCGACCGGACCGGGCGCCAACGACAACGCGTCGGGCACGGCGGCGGTCATCGAGCTGGCGCGTCTGCTCGCCGCGGACCCAATCCCCGGCGTGGCGGTCCGCTACGTCGCTTTCGGCGCCGAAGAGCTCGGCCTGCTCGGGAGCCAGCACCTGGTGGACAACCTGTCCCTTCTGGACCGGGCTCGGTTGCGGCTCATGATCAGCATGGACATGCTCTCGGTAGGTGAGCAGCCCGCTTTTCATGGATCGGAGCCCTGGCTCAGCCATGCGCTGGCGCGAGCCTGGTCACAGGGCTGGGAGCCGGTCGTCATGCCGCCCAATTTTGCCCGGATGAGCGACCATGGGCCGTTTCTCCAGGCGGGTTTGCCGGGCATCTTCTTCTACTGGACCGACGATCCGTGCTGGCATCTCGCCTGCGACGTCTCGAGCCGCGTGAATCCTCAGGCCATCGAGCTGATGGACGCCATCGCGGCGGAGCTGATCCGGATCGCCGCGGAGCCGTAAGCAGCATGCCCGACGTCGCTGCCCACGTGGTCATACGTGGCCGGGTCCAGGGTGTCGGCTACCGAGTGAGCCTCTGGCAGCAAGCGCGCCACCAGGGCCTCAAGGGCTGGGTCCGCAACCTGGAGAACGGCTCGGTCGAGGGGATGCTGCAGGGCCCTAGATCAGCGGTAGAGTCGGTCCTCGGCTGGACCCGCGTTGGCCCGCCTGGCGCAAGAGTCAGCGGCGTCGACGTGGACTGGGTGGACCCGACCGACGCCTTCGAAGATTTCGACATCCTGGGCTAGGTGAGGCCTGCAATACAATTCTAAAGTCGCGGCGGAGGGAACGTGCAGTCCGGACTGCTGCTGGACCTGTACCAGCTCACCATGGCCCAGACCTATGTGGCCGAAGGCATGGACAGGCTCGCGACGTTCAGTCTTTCAGTCCGTAATCTGCCGCCCAACCGCGGATATCTCGTAGCCGCCGGCCTGGACGACGTGCTGTCCTACCTCGAGAGCTTCCGCTTCAGCGGCGCGGAACTCGACTTCCTCGACAGCACCAATCTCTTTACCACTCCGCTCCTGGAACGACTCCGCTCGCTGACCTTCACCGGCAGCGTGCGTGCCCTTCCCGAGGGCACGGTCTGCTTTGCCGACGAGCCGCTCCTGGAAGTGACGGCTCCCATCGTCGAGGCTCAGCTCGTTGAGACCATGCTCCTCAACCAGATCCAGCTCCAGACGCTGGTTGCCACGAAGGCCGCCCGCTGCGTTCAGGCCGCAGCGGGGCGCCGCCTCGTGGATTTCGCTTTACGACGTGCGCATGGTGGGGAAGCCGGCATGAAGGTCGCGCGCGCCTCGTTCATTGGGGGCTTTGAAGCGACGAGCAATGTGCTGGCGTCGCAGGCCTACGGCATTGCCGCTGCCGGCACGATGGCCCACTCTTTCATCGAGGCATTCCCGGATGAGCCGGCCGCTTTCCGGGCCTACGCCGCCGCCTATCCGGAGCGAGCCGTGTTGCTCGTCGACACGTATGACTCCATCGAAGGCATCCGTAACGCCGTCACCGTGGGCCAGGAGCTGGCGGCCAGCGGACATCGGCTGGCCGGAGTCCGGCTCGATTCCGGTGACTTCGCGTCCCTGAGCCGCGAGGCCCGCGCCCTGCTCGACGAGGGCGGGCTCAGGGACGCAACCGTCTTCGCCAGCGGCGGTCTCGATGAGTACGCCATCGAGGACCTCGTGGGTGCCGGCGCACCGATCGACGGCTTCGGGGTGGGGACCTTGCTCGGCGTTTCTGCGGATGCGCCCCACCTGGACGTTGCCTACAAGCTGGTGAGCTACGACGGGCACCCCAGGATGAAGTTCTCTGAGGCCAAGGCCACCTGGCCAGGCGCCAAGCAAGTGTGGCGACGGCGCACGGATCTCGGCATCGAGGATTGGCTGGGCCTCGCCGATGAGCCGTCGCCCGCGAACACGCAACCCCTACTGGTTGAGGTGATGCGCAGCGGCCAACGCACGAGTCCAGCGGAGCCCCTGGCAGCGCTTCAAGCGCGCCGTGGTGAACAGATCGGGGTCCTACCAGATACGACGCGGCAACTTCGGGCACCGAGCCCGCTGGTGCCCCACAAGACGGCGGCGCTCCTGGAGCTGAGGCGAGAGTTGGCCGGTAGGCAGTGGCCCGCGGTGGAGGCGCACCCATGACACAATCAGTCGTCTCGGAAATCCCGGTCGCGGACCACGACGCTTTGATCGTGGTGGACCCGCAGAACGACTTCTGTCCTGGCGGCAGCCTGGCGGTGCCCGGGGGGGACGAGATCTTCGGCGCGGTGAATGCGGTCATGCCGAGATTTCGGCACGTCATCGCCACGCAGGACTGGCACCCCCCGGAGCACAAGTATTTCCAGGCCTTGGGAGGTCCCTGGCCCTACCACTGCCTGGCCGGCTCTCGCGGGGCGGAATTTCACCCGAGCCTCAACGCCGCCGGTATCCAGGAGACGGTGCGCAAAGGCACCAATCCGGATCTGGATGGCTATTCAGGCTTCGCAGGCACGGACCTGGCGCAGCGGTTGACCGACCGCGGTATCCGTCGGGTGTTCGTGTGCGGCCTCGCCACGGACTACTGCGTCAAGGCCACCGCCATCGAAGCCGTCGAGCATGGCTTCGAGACCTACGTGCTTACCGACGCCATCCGCCCCGTCGAGCTGCAGCCCGGCGACGGCGAGCGCGCCCTAGCCGCGATGCGCAGCGCTGGCGCAAGGCTCGTCACGAGCCTCGATCTATCGTCCTGAACATCGCGAGGGATCTCCCGCAGGGGAAGTCTTCGCCCGGGGCCAACACGTCAAGCCGGCGGCGCGGCCGCCGGCGGTGCCTGGGGGCGCGGGACGATCCGGGGCCGGATAACGGCGCGCGGGATCCACAGGTCCAACACCGGAGGCGCGTTCGCCTCGAGAAACTGGAACGCAGCCACCGAGGCTTCCGGCGGATCCGGCGCGAGCACCGCCTCGGCGGTTAGCTCCTTCCCCGAATAGGGGATTCCCAGGATCTTGATAGGGTCTCCGTGGCTGACGCAAACGACCATCTGGCCGGAATGCCGTCCCACCACGTAGCGGAGCGCCCGATCCATGCGGCCAAAGACATCGTCAATCGTCTCGTCGCCAGGGTGTTTCGGCGGATCGTAGTAGGTGAAGTTCTGGACCGCTTCCTGGGCTTCCTTGAAATCGTGGCCCTGCCAGGAGGTTCGAACCTCGATGAGCCAGGAAAGCTGCCGAATCGGCGCTCCGGGATGCGGCTCAGCCAGGACGGACGCCGACTGCCTGGCCCGAAGCAACGGGCTGGTGTAGATGGCGGAGATGGGTAGCAGTGCCAGGAGCCGAGCCGCCCGCTCGATGTCCTGGCGACCCTGCTCGGAAAGCCGCATGCGGGGCATGCGACCGTAGATGACGCCGGTCGGGTTGTGCACGAGGCCATGGCGGACGAACAGCACTCGGGTGCCCGGCTCGCCCGTGACCGGCCGCCAGATCACGACGGTCTCACGGGGGCCGGCTCACCGCCGCCCCAGCCCTCTCGCAGAGGGAGAGGGGGCGGAAGGTCCCTCTCCCGGAAAGAAAAGGGGCAGAAGAGTCAGTCGCTCACTCCAGCTCGAAGTCGAGGCCGACGTCGAGCGCCGGAGTAGAGTGGGTCAGTGCCCCCACTGACACGACATTGATGCCCGCCTCGGCATACGCCCGTACCGTTTCCAGCCGCACGCCCCCGGAAACCTCGGTTGCCGCGCGGCCGGCGATCAGCTGTACAGCCTCGCGGACCTGAGCCGGGGTCATGTTATCGAGCAAGATCATATCTACCCCGGCTTCCAGCACCTCGGGAATCTGGTCGATGCGGTCCACCTCGACCTCGATGCGCTGCGTGTGGGGCAAGCGGTCCCGCAGCATGCGGAGCGCTTCGACCGCTCCGATATCTTCATTTCGTAGGGCAGCGAGGTGGTTGTCTTTCACCAGGACTCCGTCCGAAAGATTAAAGCGGTGGTTTCGGCCCCCGCCGACTCGAATCGCGTATTTCTCCAGGTGCCGCAGACCGGGGGTCGTTTTCCGGGTATCGATCACGTGTACGGGCAGGCCGGCAACGGCCTTCACGTACTCCGCCGTGGCGGTGGCCGTCGCCGCCATCCGTTGCACGAAGTTAAGCGCCACCCGTTCGCCCTTCAGAATGGCCCGCGCTGTGCCTCGCACCGACGCCACGGTCGTACCGGCTGGCACCTGAGCGCCCTCAGGCAGGTAGCGGTCCACCGCAATGTTCTCGTCTAGCTGGCGGAACACTTCCTCGAGGACGCCGATGCCGCACACCACCCCGGCGGTGCGAAAGACGACCGCGGCCCGCGCCTCCGTCGTCGCGGGAACCAGATTATCCGTCGTGATGTCGCCGGATCCGAGGTCTTCATCGAGTGCCACCGCCACTACCCGGCGGAGCTCGGCGGGTGGAATCGCGAGGACAGCGAGGTCACGCGCCGCCACAGTCCGCTGCATGGTGAGAACCTCCAGCCAGGGGGTTCAATTATATTCCGCTGGATCAAAAGTACGCCTGGCTGTCATTCTGAACTCAGGATCACTTCCTGCCGCGGCGGCACCGGGCGTAGCCGCGGTACACGGGCAGCTCGACCTCGAAATCCAGGAATTCGTGGCCGGTGGCGGCGCACCACGCCGGCAGGTCCTCGAGCACGGCAACGTCGGTGGCCAGCACCTCCAAAACGTCGCCTGCCTCCAGGGAACGCATCCGTTCGGCAGCGCGAATGATCGGCACCGGGCACAGCGTGCCCCGCGCGTCGACCGTGGCTTCAGCTTTCATCGAACAATTCTCGAACCTTCCCGGGCTCAACCATGTTGGGCTTGCTGCCGTGGACGACCTTATTCTCACCGACACCTCATCGTGTTTTCATGTCTGCCTCACACCTGAATTCCAGAATGCAACTGTCGCGCCGTGCAGTCATCGCTACAATATAGTGACCACAGTGACCACTTCGTGACGACGCGAGCTAACCTTGTCCCCGGAGGTCGCCGTCGTATGCGGATTGCCCAGCTGGCGCCAGTGGTGGAGAGCGTTCCGCCACAGCTCTACGGTGGGACCGAGCGCGTCATCGCCGCCCTCATTGCCGAACTGACGGCCCTGGGGCACGACGTCACCCTCTACGCCAGCGGCGACTCCCACACTCCAGCGCGCTTACTTCCGCAGGTCGAAAAAGCTCTTTGGAAACTGGACGAGCCCTGCTCCGCGGACGTGATGCACACCGTGGAGCTGTCGCGAGTGCTGCGGGATGCGCCTGACTACGACATCATCCACTCGCACCTGGATTTCTTTGCATTCCCCTACGGACGGGTTTCCACGACGCCGTTCATTCACACGCTGCACGGCCGCCTGGACGCTCCAGAGCTGCAGGCTCTGTACCGCGAGTTCCCCGAGACACCGGTCATCTCCATCAGCGACAGTCAGCGAAGGCCGCTCCCCTGGGCCAACTGGGTGGCAACGGTCTACAACGGTATCCAGACCCAGAACCTGCCCTTAGGCCCTGGGAAAGGCGGCTACCTCGCCTTCCTGGGACGGATCTCGCCGGAGAAAGGGGTTGATCAAGCAATCGACGTGGCTCTCAAGACGGGGATCCCTCTGAAAATCGCAGCGCGCATGCCGCTGGAGAACCTGGACAACGCCTGGGTCCGCGCTGACTGGGCCTACTACCGAGAGCAGGTGAAGCCGCGCCTGTCTCACCCGCTCATCGAGTTCGTCGGCGAAGTGGACGACCACGGCAAATACGACCTCCTCAAAGATGCGATGGCGCTGGTTTTCCCGATCAACTGGCCGGAGCCTTTTGGTCTCGTAATGGCCGAAGCACTCGCCTGTGGCACGCCAGTCATCGCCCGCCGAATTGCTTCCACGCCCGAAATCATCCAGCACGGCCGCACCGGTTTCCTCTGCGACACGATCGACGAGATGGTCGAGGCCTGCCGCCAGGTGCATACGATTGATCGGATCGAGTGCCGCCGTGACGTGGAAGAACGCTTTTCCGCACGGACGATGGCGCGACATTATCTCGGTGCTTACCGCGCGGTGCTCGCCACGGCGGAAGAGCGTCGACACCAGAACCTGCGAGTCGCGAGACCGGGTGACGATCTCCTGACCGCTCAGTTGGGGCGTCGGGCCACCACATTGACACGCGGGCTATCCCATCCGAACGCGGAACCCGCGAGCGTGCCGTAAAGCGCCAGGACGTCGAAGCCGGCGCGACCGAGCAAACTGCCGATCTCCGGCGCTCCGTACAACCGCATCGAGTGCTCGTACTCCCGTTTCTTCCCGTCGATCCCTATGACCACATCCCGGCCCTCGACCCGGCCCAGCAGGGCGTCCCAGCGCCGCTCGTGAAGCACCGCGGTACCGTCTTCGAGTAAGTCCCAATCCTTGCCAATGAATCGGGACAGGATGCCATCCCGGTTGGCCACATCCAGCAGGAACTTTCCTCCCGGTTTCAGGGACCGCGCCGTCTCTCTGAGGAGCGCCAGGTCCTCGTCCTCGCTGGCGAACTGCCCAAACGAACCACCAAGACATACCGCGGCGTCGAATGCCTGGAGGAACGGAAGCACGCGCATGTCACCCCGCACGAACGTGGCGGGGACGAGCTCATCGCGCGTCCGCTGTACCGCGAGTCCCAGGAAATAGGCACTCAAATCCAGACCGACTACCCTCAAGCCCTGCCGCGCCAGGTGGAGCGCATGGCGGCCGTAGCCGCAGGCGACGTCGAGCACACGCTGGCCGGCGGTCAACCCGAGGAGCCGAACGGCGCGGTCCGCCTCCGCCCCGCCGCTATCGGCCTCGCCCGGAAAGATGGCCATATAGTCCGGACCGTAGAAGCCCCCGCTCTCGAACCAATCCAATCTCGGTGACTCCCTCATAGCCCGCCCAACCGCCCGTTCGAGGTGGGGGCTGTCGCACCCGAACCCCCGCCCGCGGGCGCTACGGCCCTCCGGCGGCCCATGCCGCCGGTCCCACGAGTCCGGATTGCCAGGGTTCTGCGCGAATCAGGCTGGGCCGACAGGTCCTCCGTGTCTCGGTTCGCGGTCGTTGCTCCGGGGGCAGCTCCGCCGAGACCGCCCAGGACCAGGGTGAACTCGCCGCGCGGCCGCTCGGCCTCAAATCTCTGAAGAACCTCGGCCACCGTTCCCCTGGTCACGTCCTCGAAGCGTTTGGTCAGCTCGCGTCCCACGGCCATCGGCCGTCGCTCGCCGAACGTGGCCGCCACGTCGCGCAGCGCTCCCACCAACCGATGGGGGGACTCGAAGCAGACCACCGTGTCTGCTTCATCCGCCAGACGAGCGAGCGTTCGGCGCCGCTCCACGGCTCGTCTGGGGAGGAACCCGACGTAGTGGAACGCGTGCGCCGGTAGGCCCGAGAGAACCAGCGCAGTCAGCACCGCTGAGGGGCCCGGGACGCACGTCACCTCGCAACCGACAACCCGCGCCTCACGGACCAGGGCGTATCCCGGGTCAGATATGCCGGGCATGCCGGCCTCAGAGATCAACGCGGCATTCTCCCCCTGCGCAATACGCTCGACGAGCCGAGCCAGCTTCGCCCCTGAGGTGAAATCGTGCAAACTCGTGACGGGTTTTGTCATGCCATGGTGACCCAGAAGGGTGCGCGCGGAGCGGGTATCCTCCGCCATCACAAAGGACACTGCGCCGAGGACCCGCAGCGCCCGGAGCGTGATGTCCTCCAGGTTCCCGATCGGCGTTCCGACGAGGTAGAGAATGCCCATGGCCAACTATAATAGGCGGGTGATGACTCATGGCTGAGCGGCTCCAACCGGAGTTCGTGGCCATCCTCGATTTCGGCTCCCAGTACGCGCAGCTCATCGCCCGGCGGGTCCGCGAAGCGCACGTTTACTGTGAGCTGCTTCCACCTAGTGTGGACCCGCGCGGACTCGATAGGAACCTCAAGGGCGCCATTCTGTCCGGCGGACCCGCCAGCGTTTACGACGCCGGCGCGCCGCCCCTCCCCGACTGGCTGAAGGATTCGCCGGTACCCGTCCTCTCCATTTGCTATGGCATGCAGCTGATGGCCCACACCCTCGGCGGCACCGTCCAACGCGCGATTCGCCGGGAGTACGGCGGTGCTCGCATCCGAGTGCTCGATTCCGGCCATCCCCTGTTCGAGGGTCTGCCGGGCCAGATCGAAGTCTGGATGAGCCACGGCGATCAAGTCGAGGTGCTGCCACCGGGGTTCCATGCCATCGCCGAAAGCGAGAACTGCGCCTTCGCGGCGATTGCCAACGCGACCGGAAGCGTCGGCCTTCAGTTCCACCCGGAGGTCGTCCACACTCCGCTGGGCGGCCGGATTCTCCACAACTTCCTCTACCGCATCTGCGGCTGTTCGGCGGACTGGACGCCACAGCGCTACATCGACGACCACGTGCTCTCGATCTCGCAGAAGATTGGCAGTGAAACGGCGCTCTGCGCCTTGTCCGGCGGGGTCGACTCCATGGTGGCGGCTACCCTCGTGGACCGGGCGATCGGCGATCGCCTGGCGTGCTTCTTCGTCGACACGGGCATGCTGCGCGAAGGGGAGGCCGACGAGGTCATGCAGGGGTGCGAGGCGCTGGATCTCAACGTGCGCAAGGTCGACGCCCGCGAGGTCTTCCTGCCTGCCCTGGAAGGCGTGGTTGACCCCGAAGAAAAGCGCCGCATCATCGGCGGTCTCTTCATCGACGTCTTCGCGCGCGAGGCACAGATACTGGGAAACCCGCCGTTCCTGGTCCAGGGGACGCTCTACCCGGACGTCATTGAGAGCGCTACGCCGGAGAATCCGAACGCCGCGAAGATCAAGACGCACCACAACGTTGGCGGTCTTCCGAAACAGATGCCGTTCACACTGGTGGAACCGCTCCGGTACCAGTTCAAAGATGAGGTTCGAGAAGTCGGTCGTACGTTGGGCCTGCCAGACCGCATCATCCAGCGGCATCCCTTCCCAGGACCCGGACTTGCCGTGCGCATCATCGGCGAGATCACCGAGGAGCGCCTGGCGCTGCTCCGCCGCGCGGACTTGATAGTCACGCAAGAGATCGAGCGTGCAGGTCTCTATCACGACGTCTGGCA
>JACQOR010000003.1 GCA_016202435.1 Chloroflexota bacterium | reverse complement strand
GAGGGGGCCGCCGGGATCCATCTAATCCTCGGGCTCACAGCACCAAGGCGTGACGATCTCGCTTCACCCGCTACCGAGCTCATTCAACCCCGTTCCCATTTTCATTGCCAGTGGTGCCGTGAGGGGCATTGGCTTCTAATCATTCTTGCGTCCGCACTGGTGCGTAACGGGGGAAGTTCGCTGGCGTTTTCTTACGGCTGTTGCCCTGGCGTCCAGACTTCGCCGATGGGTGCGGCTCAGCGGGCCGGGTTGGAGGCGACTGATTGACTTCTTCTGCGGTGCCGGCGCGTGCGTTCTACGCCCGGGCCGGGTTCATTCTTGCCGCGTCCGGTCTGGCCTTTGGCCCCTCCGTTCCTGCGCAGGCAGCGGACGTGTCCGCCCAGCGCCTGGTCGTCGCCCATTACTACTCCTGGTACGACATGGATGCCTGGAGCGCTGGGATCACGTCGGACTTGCCCGTCCAGCTTTACGTGTCGGCAGATGCTGCTGCGATGGCTGAGCACGTCGACCAGGCCCGGGCTGCCGGAATTGATGCGTTCAACGTTGCGTGGCTCGGGCCCCGTAACCCGACCGACTGGAATCTCGGCACGATGCTGCCGCTCGCCGCGAGCCGCGGCATTTCCCTCGCCGTTGGCTTTGAGACGGATAGCCCGTTCCTCGGGTCGCGCGAGGCCGTCGTCTCCGGCCTTCGCTACGCCATGGACACCCACATGAGTCAGCCCGGCTACCTGCGATACGAGGGTCGGCCGGTCATCTTTTTCTGGCGGCTCGAGGCGATTCCGGCCGACGGGTCCGGCTCTCCGGCAGAGGCGTGGCGCTCCGTGCGCGATGAGGTCGACCCAAATCGCGAGATGCTATGGATCGGCGAGGGGGATCGCTTCGAATTCCTCCAGGTCTTCGACGGCATCTACCCGTATAGCATCGCCTGGTCCCGCAATGTTCTGGGAACCCTGAACAGCTACGGCGCTCGGACTCGTCAACAGGCGGCTGCCCTGGGGACCCGGAAGCTGTGGGTCGCCACGGTCATGCCCGGTTACGACGACCTGCTGACTGGCCGCTCGGGTGCTCTTCGCCGCGACCGGGCGAGCGGCGCCTACTATGACGAGACCTGGCAGGCGGCGACGGCCAGCGGCGCCGACTGGATCATCATCACGAGCTGGAATGAGTGGGTTGAGGGCTCCCAGATCGAGCCCAGTCGCTCCTATGGCAATGCCTACCTGGAGCTGACCCACGGTTGGGCTCAAAGTTGGAAAGGCGTCGCGGCGGGTCCGCTTGAACCCGACCCCGCGGCCGATGGGGAGGCAACGGCCGAGCTGGCCGAGAATCCGTAGGCGCTGCCGTGAGACAATGCGGTCGCTCTGGCTGAGGAGGTCTCGGGACCAGGCGAGGTAGTACCCTAGGTTTGCGGACCGGAACCCCGCGGAGGTTCTGCCACTTTGGCGTCCTTCGCGGTGCCGATGACGCCCAACGGGACAGGAAGACTCGGACCTGCACCCCGCCCACCAGGCCTGAGGCGGACGGGGTGCAGGTGCGCCCCACTTGATCTCTACCACCGGGGCGGGAGAGAAGAGGTTCGTGATGCTACGGTCGCTTCCCACCCTCGCCGGAGTGGCCAGCGGCCTGCGCTTTGTCATGGGCCTTCGGAGTTTCCTCCGGGATCCGGTCACCGTCGATGAGGCGCTCTCCACCTTGCGCCATCGCCTGGGGCACCGAGAGGACGACTTCCTCGCCCTGGCTCGTGAGGCCATCTACGATTATCCCCAGAGTCCCTACCTGCCGCTGCTGCGGATGGCGGGCTGTGAGCCGGGGGATTTGGAGCGTCTGGTACACGGCGAAGGACTGGAGGAAGCTCTGCGTGCGTTGTATCGCCAGGGAGTGTATCTGACCGTGGCGGAGTGCCGGGGCCAGCCGGTCGTCCGCGGAAGTCTTACCCTGCCCTTCGAACCGGCCCACTTGCAGAGCCCCTTCCAGGGTCAGTACGTCGAGGCGAGGCGTCCCGGGACCCGCAGCCAGGGGCGAACCGCTCGGATAGATCTGGCAACCTGTCGTGAGCGGGGGATGAACCGGATCCTGCACCTGTACGCTAGGGACGGTTTTGGCTGGTCTCAGGGGCTACTGACAGTTCCCGGCAGCTATGCCCTGATGACCCTCCTGGAATACGCGGCGGCGGGGGAGCCCTTCGCTCGCTGGTTCTCGCCGGTGGATCCGGAGGCGCCGGGGCTGGACCCTCAGTATCGTTGGAGCGGGCGACTCCTGCACTGGAGCGGTCTCGCGGCGGGCGTGCGAATCCCGGCCGCCGCATACGTCCCGATGGCCGATATGACGCCGGCAGTCCGTTGGATGGAAAGGGTGCTCCGAGCGGTGGGCACCCCCCACATCCACACCACCGTGAGCCTGGGTGTCCGCCTTTGCGAGGCCGCCGCCGCGGCCGGCATCGAGATTGCCGGGGCCCAGTTTTCCGTCAGTGGCGAGCCAGCTACGCCGCAGCGGATGGCTGCGTTCCATCGCGCCGGAGTCGAGGCGGTCCCCAGCTATGGCTCTACGGAGACCGGCAACATTGCCCGGGGCTGCCTGGCGCCCCAGCAGGCCGACGAGATGCATTTCATGGCTGATGCCCAGGCATTCATCCAGGTGGGAGGCCAGGACAGCCGCGATGGGTTGCCGGCCGGCGCTCTCTTGTTCTCATCCCTGCGGGCAACGGCCCCGCTCATTCTGCTCAACGTCTCGATCGGCGATGCGGCCGTGGTTTCCCAGCGGCCCTGCGGTTGCCCGCTCGAGCAGCTCGGCTGGACTGCGCACCTCCACACGATCCGTAGCTTCGAGAAGCTCACCGCGGGCGGGATGACGTTCCTGGACACGGATGTCGTTCGGGTGCTGGAGGAGCAGCTCCCCGCGCGTTTCGGCGGTGGACCGACCGACTACCAGCTGGTCGAGACGGAATCCGAGGGTGGCGGGTCGAGGATTCGGCTCGTGGTGCATCCCCGATTGGGGCCGATGGATGAGCCCGGAGTCGCCGATGCATTCCTGGAAGCGATTGGGCGAGGAACAGGGGCGGAACGGGTGGCGGAACTGATGTGGCGTGGGGCCGGTCTGCTTACCGTTGTGCGCGAGCCGCCCCGGGTCACCGAGTCCGGAAAAATTCTCCACTTGCTGTCCGAGCGTCCGACCCCGTCCCTCACCGCCGCGCGTTGAGCGCTCCTCGGGATTTGGTGAGCCGCCGGGGACTTGAACCCCGAACCCGCTGATTAAGAGTCAGCTGCTCTGCCATTGAGCTAGCGGCCCGCGAAAGTATACGCTCGCTCCCCACGTGTGACCGGCCCGGCAACGCCGAGGCCGAAGCCGGCGCGCCAGGTCAGGGAAAAGAATCCCGGCTGTGTGACCGGCACGCCGCGTCCAGACTGAGAAACCGTGCGTAGCGGGGACTCGCCGAGCACCCCGCCGCGCGGTTCCTAGTGGAACATCTTGATGTGAAGCCATCTGCCGGAGAGCAAGTAGGGAACGTAGATAAACGGTCTCAGCACCATGGGAACGATCATCGCCCAGGCAATCCCCAGTGCCCCGAGGTCGGTCCAGTGCGAGAGCGCATAGGCCAGAGGCAGCTCGATTCCCCATAGAGAGCCCAGGGTGACCAGCATCACAAAGAACGTCGCGCCCGCCGTCTGGAACGTCTGGTTCAACACCATGTTGACGCCGGTCGGGATGTAGCCCACGGCTTGAATGAGGATCCAGTTGCGCCCGATCTCGACCAGCTCGGCGTCACGGGTGAAGACCGAGAGGATCGCGATCGGGAACAAGACGATCGGTACCACAAACAGGGTCTTCATCGCGATCGCGAAGCCGCCGCCCCAGAGGATCGTCTGCTTTGCCCGCTCCGGTTTCTGGGCGCCGATGCTCTGGCCGACGATCGTGCCGGTCGCGTTGCCCAGACCCATGGACCCCGCCTGGCCCACCATCTCGACGCGGCGGCTGAGCGTGTAGGCCGCCACCATCAAGTCGCCGAACGGGGCCACCAGCGCGAGGATGAGCAGCTGGGCCATTGCCCGCTCCATGCCGTTCACAGAGGCCGGGAGGCCAATCTTGAGCAGCTGCTTCAGAATCTCGGCCTCGAACCGAAAGCCCCGGAGCGTCAACTTGAGGCGCGAGGTTCCGCGGACCAGGACCCAGCCGAGAACCCCCAGGGAGGCCATGTGGGCGATGAAGTTCGAGAGCGCGGCGCCCGGAAGTCCTATCGCGGGGAGGCCGGCGAGCCCGAAGACGAGGGCCGGACTGAGAAAGATGTGGATGACTCGGGACAGCGTCGTCGCTTTGAGCGGGGTGAGCGTGTCGCCGGAGGAGGCCAGCGCGTGGCTGGTCAGGTTCTGCATTCCTATGGCCGCCTGGCTGATGAACTGGACTCGCATGTACGCGGCGCCTTCCGCGATGACGGCCTCCGAAATCCCGATGAGCCGCAGCAGCTGCTCGGTCAGGAGGATCCCCACGCCCACGAGGATCCCGGAGTACATGAGCGTGATCGCGATGGCGTGGATCACCACGCGGCTCGCCAGGGCTGGATCGCCCATGCCCATGGCCCGAGACACCATTGCCCGCATGGCCATGTCCATGCCCATGCGGGCCGTGAAGGCCAGCCCGGTGTACTGCTGCGCCGCTCCCATTCCGGCGATGGCGCGATGGCCCAGGAACCCGGCCCATATCAGGTCAGCGATCTGGTCCACGATGCGGAGGAGGCCCTCCAGGATCTGGGGCCAGGCCAGGAACACGAGGTTCTTGGGAATGCTGCCGGATGTCAGATCACGGGTGGCGTAGGCGGACTGGCCCGGTCGGCCACCGCCGGGACCGGCCGGGCCCCGCCTCCAGTCCGGACCGGGTCCTCTTCCCGAGCTCTGTCCCAGGGGGGGTGAGGTCGCGGTGGCGGAAGCCGCACCCGCGGTCAGCAGGCCGCCGTTCCGGTCCGGATGACCGTCACCGTTCGTCTCCGGGATCGTCGACCGCTCGAATCCGCCGTCGGTGCCGGGATTCCCGCTACCGCTCTCTCGCACGTCGTCTCTCACCGCCGGGGCATACCCCCGCCGCTTCACCGCTCCAGAATCATCGCAGCGCGGTCAATATTGCTTTCTGCAGTAACCGTTGCTGAGGTCTTGCTAATGCTGCCGTTTTAATCCATTAGGGCGCCTAATTGCTAGGCCCTGGCACATCGCGCGGGAGACACGATTCGGTAAATCCACGACGACGAATCGCGCCGGTTTACAATCGTTGCCCGCTGACGCCCGGGCGGTCGCCCGCTGGGACCCGGCTCCGGGTCCCCGAATCCATCCCTGAGGGCCTGCCGATGACCAACGACACCCGTGAGCAACTCCGCGGCTACCTCGTCGAGATCGCCAGGGCGGGCCGGACTGCGACGTACGCGCAAGTGGGCGCTGGAATCGGTCTCGACGTGCGCCGAACCGCGGACATGAACTTCCTGACCTCCTCATTACGCGCCATCTCGGAAGTTGAGCACCGGGAGGGGCGACCGCTGCTTTCGGCCGTATGCGTCATGGCTGGAGTCAAGCGCCCCGGTCAGGGCTTCTTCGACCTCGCGCGTCTGGTCGGGCTGATGCCAGCGGGCCAGGACAACCGAGAGTTCTTCGAGGCGGAGATTGCCCGCGTCCACGCGTACTGGAAGGATGCTCCGTCCTGAGCGCCATTCGGGCACCGTGCCCTTGCCGGACGGGGAACGTGGTGTATACCAGTGCGCGCCACTGGGAAAAACGTGAGGTAACCGGGAGGACACATGCAGAGCACGGGCTCACCTCGGCCACGCATCGTCGTGATCAACCATTCCCGGGGTGGCTTCTACGATGAGTTCCCCTACCTCCTGGACGGGCTTCGGGAAAGAACCGACCTCGAGGTCTTCGGCGACGATGCGAACACCCTGGACGAGCTCGCCGGCCGCTTGGCCGGGGCCTACGGGGTGATCGACATACGCGCCCGGTCCGAGTTCGGGGACCAGCTGTTCGATCGGTTGCCGCACCTGCGAGTGATCTCGATCCGGGGGACGACCGCGCCGCTGGTCGATGAGGACGCGGCGACGGAACGAGGAATCCTCGTCACGAACACGCCGTACCAGTCGTCCAACGCCGTGGCCGAGATGTCGCTGGCATTGCTGCTGGCTGCCAATCGTCGGATCCCGCTCGTGCACAACCGCATCCAGGCCGGCAAGTGGCAGGGCCAGCGCGGCATAGAACTCAAAGGCAAGACGCTGGGCGTCATCGGCCTCGGGCAGATCGGCCAGATCATGTGCCGGCTCGCCGCCGGCATTGGGATGCGAGTAATCGCGTGGAGCCCGACCTGGAACCCCGCCCGAGCCGCTGGGTGCGGCGCGGAGCTGGTGCGGGACCTCGATGACCTGCTGCGGGCCTCAGACGCCATCAGCCTGCACCTGCGGCTCTCAGATAGCAGCCGAGGCACCCTGGGCCGCCGCGAGTTGTCGCTACTGAAGAATGGAGCCATCGTCGTCAACACGGCTCGCGCGGGGCTGTACGACGAGGGAGCACTCATCGACGAACTGAAGAGTGGCCGCCTGATCGCGGGCCTCGATGTCTTCTCCCAGGAGCCGGTGCCTGAGGATTTCCCCTTGAAGGGCCTGGATAACGTGATCATGACGCCCCATTCGGGCGCAAACACGCAGGAGGTTGCGGAGGAGCGAGGCCGGACACCAGCTCAGAATCTGGAAGGGGCCCTCGACGGCAGGCCGATAAACGTCCTCAATGTTGACGTTCTGGAGCACCCCTTCTGGGGCCACCTTTCCGCGGAGGCCAAGAAGCAGGCAGCGAGCGTGTCATTCGAATCGGCGAGCGCGCATGCCGGTCAGAACGCACCTTGAGGCGCCGCGCCGACATCAAGGTCGGCGGGTGGTCAGAGCCACGCTGCACCTGCCCAGGCAGCTCAGTTGGCTTCGGCGTTAGACTTGAGCGCCAGGATGGTGCCGCTCGGGATGGTATGATCCTCCCGTTCGGCTGACCATTGCGGGATCGTTCAACGGTAGGACGGCTGACTCTGGATCAGTTAATCGTGGTTCGAATCCACGTCCCGCAGCCCTCCCGAACGAACCAGTTCTTCCAGAGCCCGGCCGCCCCTGCTGGCATCTGCCTCGCCTTACAGGAGCTGACGTTCGGACAGCCGGGCGACTTCCGGTACTTCTGCACCCAACACCCCGAAATGTCCGGCCTGATCATCGTCGAGCGTTAGGAGAAGAGGGCTACCTGCGTCGGCCCTCCCGCCTCGGGCTCTTCCCCTTGTTGCCCGTCACTCGATCTGAAGATGCAGCCCCCCAGCTGTGCGATCAACCCGTGCTTCGACGCGATCCCCGCAAGCCAGTGTCCACCACGTTCTCTTGCCTGCCCACTGCGTTGAGCGGGCTAGCCACTCGAGTCGGTTCACGTCTGCGGGGGACAGGCGTGCGTGACAATGGGGACACTCGTCCTGATTCCATGTTGTTTCGGTGGCCAACGCATCCCTCCCAAAACGCTAGTGGGCTGCTGGGAACCCGTGCGAACGGCATCGCTATCCGTCCCCTATATTATGAGCCGTGACCACCGCTCTGGAAGGGCCTACATCGGACCTTGGATCAGTTGATCGTCCCGCAGCCACACAGAACTCGATCGCTCGTCTCAGCGGCGCCTGACTGAACGTTGGGCAATTTGGCCCGATTCGCGTGTTCCTTGAGTCCGAGGGGCTAAACGGAACCCTCACGTACGGGGTTGACGTGCGCTACGCTGGTGCCTGGATTCTGCTGCTGGCCTTCTTTGGGGGCTGCTCCGACGTTCGCGTCGACCGTGACGCCTCGGCCTCCTCCGCTGCGCAAGAGCTCCCCCTTTGGCCCCCCGTGCGGCTGCTCACGCCGACCCCGGAAAGCCAGCCGACGGGGATGGCAACACCGGTGCTAGGCACGGCGACTGGTGACGCGATCGAGATTGGGGACAACGCGTTCTGGCCGGGCGTGCTAAGCGTGCGGATCGGAACTGAAGTCACCTGGCGGCACGTCGGGAATAGGTCTCACGACACGAGGGCGGCTGACGGACTGTGGTATTCGGGGCCGATGACCCAGGGATTGACGTATAAGCTGAGGCTAAACGAGGCTGGAGAGTTCCGCTACTACTGCGGCTTTCACGCCGATATGTCCGGGCTGATTATTGTCGAGCCGTAGACTTGAGCCCCAGAGCCCCTTCAAGGCGGGCCAGACGGCGCTGTTAGCCGTCCCTCCGCCCCGAGTCCCTTGGAGGAGAATCGTCCCCGCGGACCTCAGCCCGGAACCGCCGGATCCCTTTCCCCAGCGACTCAACCGTGCCGGACATCCAGCCGATCCCGAACACGATCGTCACCACGAAAAGAATGATGACGAGCTCGACTGGTCCTACTGAAGGCATCGCGCGAAACCTCCAACAGCGTCCAAGCGCCGCTCGGATCGATCCATCTAATGACGAAGGATATCTCTGCGAGGGTGGCATTGCAATCGCTTCGAGCATTCTTCGAGAATCGAGACGTCACGCGCGGGCCTGACACTACCGCTCGGCGGGGAATATCAAGTCAGGCCGGCTCTCTTGTGGAACGATCAGTTGTCCCAACCTGATCCGCCTGCGTTCGGCCCGCTGCACCCGGTGACGCGCCTGGGCCGGGCGCGGCAGCAGCTGCGCTCATTTACCGGCCTGCACAGCGCGGAACTTGGCGCCGTTGTGCAGGAGCTCCGAGACGCGGGGCTCGCTGAAATTGCAGCGCGCCTGACGGCGTTTCGGGAGCTTCACGAACAGGAAGCGGGACTCGTCATCGACGAGTTGGCTGACATCGCCTCGGATCTCGCATCGGAGCCCCAAAGCGGCTCGCCGCCGCCGCCGGAGCCAACCGTCGAGGGCTCGACCCGGGACGAATCGGATCCGGCCGCGAAGTCACCTCGGCGGGCGCGCTGGCTGGCAGAGCAGGCTCGCCGCCTCGAGGGAGTCTCCCGGCGAGAATTCCTGCTCCCATGGACCAAGATCCCCTAGTGGGTCCGTTCTGACGAATAGCGCCATTTCGCCGCCGTAGGGGTCAGGCACGCCTGACCCGCGGGCGACGCATGCGTCGCCCCTACCGCATGGCCACGTCCGTGCTAACTGATCCCCTAGCGGCGGTCGCTCAGGCGGACTCGTTCGTTTCTGATCGCAGTAGGTCTACGCACTGCCAGATGAGCGACAGGGCCAGGGCAGCCAGCAATAGGGCCCCCAACACCAGCAGCCCTTGCTCCGTGAGACCCTTCGCTGCCGTCTTCGCGGCGATGCCGTTGGTCAGCATCAGCCCAGCCGCGAACAGATTGCCCGCGGCCCAGAGCAGCGCGAGTAGCGCCACCACCAACTTCACGGGCCGCTCCCTCCGGCTACGTGGGGCCCCCCCCGAGCCGGCTCAGGAGCGGAGCCCACTCCTCCCGGGGCCGGACCGCGTTCTTCTCGCTGGACGGACTCAAACCAGAGGGGGTGCCGCAGCCGGACGTACTCCTGACTCACCCACGTCTGCACCATGGAACGGAGCAGTGGCCATCGTGACGGGGCGAGCACGTACCGGAGGTGGTCGAGGAATTTCGCGGCCAGGAGGATCATCGCCGCTACGTGCAGGGCGCTCGCCCACCACAGGACTTCTCCCGGTATGGGGGCGACGTACCGCATGGCCTTCAGCAGGCCGGTCACGATGATGAGTCCCAGCAAAAGCACCCAGACCGGAAAAGAGAAGGCCTTCTCATAGTAGGTGAACTGGCCCACCGGCGGCGGCTCTCTCCGGAGATCGAGCCCGAGGACTCCCGCTACCACGTTCCCCAGCGGCCGGGGTAGCTCATGGGCCAGGCCCCGGAAGTGACGGATCCATTCTCCGCGTCCCGGCAGGAGCCTCGTATCTCCCGTGATCAGGCGATGGGTGACGAAGAGCGCCGCGGAGTACACCATCAACGAAGCGCCAATGAAGTGAAGGCGATAGACCCAGAATAATGGGAATGGCAGAGTTGCGTCCGCCACGCCTATCAGGTACTGGACGCTTCCGGTGGTGATGGCGATGAGAAAACCGAGCGCGTTGATCCAGTGGTTCAGTGCTGTGCCGGGGCTGAATCTGCGGATGGCTCCGTCGGGCCGACGCTCCGTTACCCACCGATCAGAAGCGGCCCGCGCGAGACCGGACAGGATGCCGAAGCCCAGGATAAACGGAAGTGACTTGGCAAAGATGAGATTGTCGGTGAGCTCCGGGTCCCAGGGCTGCGCGCTCGAGGATGCCAGCGCAATGGCCCCGCCAATTCCGATTACGGCGAGAATCAGGCCGATCGCGAATGCCAGCCAGCTCATTGCCGAGAACCCCCTGGGATCTTACGTTTGCCTGGGTGCCGGACTTCCGGGAAAGGTCTGGAAGAACGTCAGGCGCTGCCAGGTTTGCTGGTCCGCTTTCGGGGCATCCAGGCACATCACGTCGCTCTTGATGATTCCTTGCCGGATGCGGATGTTCACCGGACACGATTCGACGCAGGCGGGACCCTCGGCCCGCCAGTAGCACATGTCACATTTCGCGAAGGTGTCTGCCTCGGGGTCGTAGGTGATGCGGGTCTCCTGGTGGAGCTTCAGCCCGTTCGTGGCCCGCTCTTCCAGAGTTACGGGGAACGGACACGCCTCGGCGCACCGACCGCAGCTCACGCAGACGTCCTCGTCGATGTACCGAGCTCCGGTCCGGCCCTCGATTCTGAATGCGTTCACCGGGCAGACGTGTACGCACTCCGCCGTGGGGCACTGGAGGCACGGCTCCTGAACGAACGAGCCGCGGTCCGGGTAGTTGCGCTGGATCTCGGGATGGACCTCGACGGAAGGGTCGTTGTAGATGCGAATCCGGGGCACGGCGGAGAGGCCAACTTGTTTGTGGACGGCTGAGCAGCGCACCTCGCAGGTCAGGCAGCCAATGCAGAGGGTCGGATCGGGAAAGATCACCCCGTCGGAGAGCCTCTGGCCGGGGAGCTGCTTCCCCGCTGCCAGGTTCGTGGCGCCAACAGCGCCGGCGCCCGCGGCCAGGCCTACGGCGGCGGCTCCCTTGACGAACGTGCGCCGCGTCAGTTCGGGAGGGCCCCCCTCGGTCGAAGCACCTGGGGGCTGATCTCCAGCCGGTCGCCGGGGCTCGCGTTCCACAGTTGCGCTCCTGCTCGAGGGGGGATTCCGGGCGCCGGGGATTCTACAGGTTGTTAGGGCTCCCTGCCCAGTTCACTCGACTCGCTCGTATCCCACGTGGCGAACAATCCGGGGCTTGGGTGCTTCGGAGGGCGAGGGTTCTCCCACCGCGTACCAGCCCCGGTCCCGCAGATGAGCCAGGACCTCGACGACCTGACGCGGATAGTCGTCAGGTGTGATGGCGACGCACTCGACTTCGGGGGCGTGCTCTCGGGCGCCGTGCAGCACCTCAGGCGCGACGATCAGAAGGTCCACTTCGGGCGGAAGGTCCGATATCGGGAGCAAGTCCACTCGTACCAGGGCGCCCTCTCGCTCGAGCCGGGTTTTGACCCAGCGGTGGACCTGGAGCCACCAGCCGGGCAGCATCTCACGATCGTACCCGCAGACGATGCGGCGCCTCAGGGGAGCAGGATCCTGTTCGCTCACGCGGCTATTCTATCTCCCTGGGCCGCTATCATAACCCGCGATCGACGGGAGAGAACATGGACGAGTCGGACGATACCCAGATTCTCACCACGGCGGTACGTGCCGCGCGCGCGGGCGGAGCGGTCGCACTCGGCCATCTTGGGCAACTGGGTTATGTCCGTTGGAAAGGCATGCGGGATGTCGAGGTCGAGGCCGCTCGGGTGGTCCAGCAAGCCATCGTGGCCGAGATCCAACAAGACTTCCCCGAGCACCCGATCCTGGCGGAAGAATCCGACACCGCTCCGCCGGCTGACGCCGATCCGTTGTGGATCGTCGACCCGATCGACGGCAGTTTGAATTATCAGCAGGCGCTGCCGCTGTTTGCGATCAGCCTGGCATATCGTCGGAAGGGAATCTATCGCGTGGGCGTCGTTTACGACCCGTGCCGCGACGAGCTGTTCCAGGGAGTGGAGGGGCGCGGCGCCCGGCTCAACGACCAGCCCATCGTGGTCGAACAGGTGAGCGAAGCGTTCGAGGCGTTCGAGAACGCCGTGCTGGGGATGGACCTGGCCCGCGAGGGGCGGCGACGCACTCAGAGTCTCCAGCTGGTGCAGATGCTGGCCAGCAATGTGCTGGCGCTCAACGTCATGGGCGCGCCGTCTCTCGGACTTTGCTACCTGGCGGCTGGGCGCCTGCATGCGTATTTGGGACTGGATCTGGACCTGTGGGACGTGGCGGGAGCAGCAGTCATCTTGAAAGAGGCCGGCGGAATCCTAACCAGCGCCCAGGGCGGCTCGTGGCTTTTCGCCGACCGGAGCTACCTCGCCACCAACGGCGTCCTCCACGGGGAGATGCTGCGCCACATGACCGAGATCCTGAACGCCGCGCCCCCCGGTCCCGCCTAGCGCTGCGTCAAGACCGGTTCATGCGTCGCCCCCGGGTCAGGCATGCCTGACCCCTACGGCGGCGAAATGGCGCTATTCGTCGGAACGGACCCACTAGTCTGCTGCCACGCCCGGATCGACGATCTCGATACCGACGTTCTTCGCCGGCGCGCCGAGCCTGGCGAAAGCCTCCCTGATCTGGACGACGGTCACCTGACCGGAATCGTATATCACCGTCACTGCGTGCTCGTCGCCTCGCAGCTCAAAGATTCCCGGCACCGAACGCAAGCCGGCGGCCAAGTCGTGGATAGCCTCGGCGTTTGTTAGCGCCGTAACAAACTCGACCTCGGTGTCCACTTCCGAAAGTATCCCTACCGGAGGGGGAGCCACTTCGGCGATGATCCGTACGCTCGGTCTTCCTCTGCTGGTGGGCGCCGCGGACCCGAGCGCGGAAGTCGGCTCCGCAGGCCGGGCCGGGGCCGAGAATCGCGCTGTGGGCGCGGGTGGAACCGTCGGCGTAGCTGGGGTCGGCCCGGGCTCCGGCGCGCAGCCCCCGAGACTCACGACTGCCAGAATGACCATGCTGAGCTGGCTGGCCTTGAGGAAAGTCACTTCCGGGAGCGGACCTCCGCATAAGTCGAAGAAAACGTTCGGGGGGCCTCGGCCCCCCGAACGTTTCTCCGTCTCGTCGGAAGCTGGGTCAGGCGAGCGCCTGCAGCACCGCCCTCTCGATCAGCCCCTGGGCGATGTCCACCTTGTACGAGTTCGCGCTCATCGGCCGCGCCACGCTGCGGATCGCACCGGCAGCCGCGGTGATGTTGGCCCTGATGTCCTTGCCCTGGAGCGCATCCTCCACGACCTTGGCCCGGTACGGGACCGGAGACACGCCGCCGAGCACGATCCGCCCGTCGCGCCAGACGCCGTTCTCACTCGTGACCACCGCGGCCACGCTGACGAGGGCGAAGTCGTAGACCTGCCGGTCCTTCAGCTTGATCCACGCGGTCTTGGTGTTCGACGCCAGCGGGGGAAGGGACACCTCCGTCATCAGCTCGTTCTGCTGCAGGATGTTCTCCCGGAGCACGTCGGTGCGCGGCCCGATGAAGTACTCGTCGAACGCGACCTCGCGCTCCCCCTGCGGGCCGGCGATCTTGGTCTTCGCGCTGAGCGCCACGAGCGCCGTCGCCGTGTCGGACGGATGCACGATGTAGCACAACTCGCCGCCGATGATGGCGTGGTAGCGGTTGTCGCCGGTGACCGCGAAGCAGAAGTCTCCGCCCTTCTTGTAGCAGTCGAACTTCTCACCGCGCAGGAACCAGCACCGGGGTCTCTGGTTGATGTTGCCGCCCAGGGTGCCGAAGTTGCGGATCAGCGGAGAGGCGACCGATTCGGTGGCGTCCACGAGCAGCGGCCATCCCCGGCGGATCTCCTGGTGCTCGATGATCGAGGTCAGCGTCGCCGCCGCGCCGATCCGGGCGCCGGAGCCGGAGACCTGGATCGTGGTCATCTGCGGGATCGTGGTGATGTCCACGAGCGCTGAGGGGAGGGGCATTCCCTTCCCCTGGATCCAGTCCTTCATGACCCCGCTGATCAGGTCACTGCCGCCGCCGAGCACCTTGGCCGTTGGGCCGAGCTGCCCGAGGAGGGTCACCGCCTGTTGGACCGTCGTCGCGTCGTGCAGTTCGAAGGTCTTCATGATTACCCTCCCTATCTTCCCTTCAGCGCGTTGAGGACTTTTTCCCGCGTCAGCGGCATGTCCTCCACCCAGACGCCCACGGCGTTGTACACCGCGTTGACCATTACCGAGAAGCCCAGCGCCGCCGGCGGCTCGCCAATGCCGTGGGCGCCGAAGACGCCGTACTCCTTGGCGTTCTCCACCATGATGACGTCGATCTTCTCCGGGACGTCCTTGATGGTCGGCACCTTGTAGTCCAGGATGTTGTCGTTGATGGGTATGCCCGTGGCCCCGTCGACCAGGAGCTGCTCGGTCAGGGCCAGGCCCAGCCCGACGATCACGCCCCCCTCGATCTGCTGCTCCGTCGCCATCCGGTTGAGCGCGCGGCCCACGTCGTGGGCGGCGACGTACTTGGTGACCGAGATCGTTCCGGTGACCGTGTCGACCTCAACCTCCGCGGCATGCGTCGCGAAAGCCACGCGTTCCCACGTCGGTGGGTGGATGTGGGCGCCCCGGCCGATGATCGGGTTCGACGCGAAGGCGATGACCTGAGCGATCGGTAGACGGCGTTCCGGGTCGTCCTTGAAGGAGACCAGGCCGTCCCGGACGTCGAGTTGGTCCGCGCTGACCTGGATCGTCTGGCCCGCGACCCGCGCGTCGTCCACGAACTTCCGCGCCCCCCAGTCCAGCAGCTGCGCCCTGGCGTCCAGGGCGGCGAGGTGGATGCCCCACCCGCCGCTCAAGGTCTGGCGGCTGCCGGCCGTGACGCCGGTGTCCGCCGTGAAGTCCGAGTCCACGTCCGGGCTGATCCGGGTCCGGTTCATCGGGATGCCCAGCGTCTCGGCCGCGATCATGGCCATCACCGTCCGCTCGCCGGGACCGACCTCGGCCGCCCCGGAGACCACGGTGAGCGTCCCGTCCGCGTTGATCACCACCGAGCCGGTCGAGGGTGCCCCCCCCGCTCCGTGGTTGCACTCGTGGCAGGCCATGCCGATACCGTGGAACACGCCCGGCCGCACCTCTCTCGTCTTGGGCGCGTGCCACTTCTCCCGCCACCCGATCGCCGCCGCCGTCTGGGTGATCGTGTCGCGGATCCCTGGATTGCTGAACGGCCGCCGGGTCTCCGGATTTCCGACCTCCGAGAGGTTCCGGAGTCGGAAGTCCAGCGGGTTCATGTTGATCGCGTAGGCCGCGCGCTCGATCAGCGGCTCCCGCGCCAGCGTGTCGTTCGGGTGCGTGGTGCAGCGGTACGAGCCGTACCGGTACATGTTGGTGAAGACGTCGATGTTTTCCTGGCGCAGGTTCGGGATCGTATACAGCTCGGCCAGGCCCAGCGAGTTGCCGGTCCCACCGCCGCCCCGATAGGCGCCGGCGTTCCCGTACTTCTTGGTGAAGAACGCGGTGATGGAGCCGTCCCGCTTCACGCCGATCTTCGACTCGTTGCGAGTCTGGGTCCGGTGGGTCCGGGTGACCATGTCCTCGCTCCGGGTGGACATGAAGCGAATCGGCCGGCCCGTCAGCCAGGACAGCAGCGCCGAGTGGATCTCGGGAAGGTCAGTGTCCCGGAAGCTTCCGAAGCTCATGCCCAGGTAGCCGGGCGTGATCACCCGTACCTGGGACTGGTCGACCTTGAGCGCCTGGGCGATCGCCGAGCGCGCTCCGTGAGCGTGCCGCTTGGGACCGATCTGGGTCAGCTGCGGGCGCGCCCCCTCGGTGCTCCACCAGGTGAGGTCGGTCGTCAGCTCGAGCGCGGCGTGCTGGATGGTGGACATGCTCGTGACGTTCTCGATGACGATGTCCGCCTCGGCGAACCCCCGCTCGACATCGCCCCGGACAAAGGGGCTGGCGATCGTCAGGATGGTCCCGTCCAGGCGGTTGTCCCATTGCTTGGGCGTAGAGGGCCGCGTTCCCTCCATGAAGTCGACCACGGCGGGAAGCACCTCGTAGTCCACCTGGATCTGCCGGATCGCCTCGTCCCCGATGTGGTCGGAGTCCGCCGCCACCACCGCCACGGGTGCGCCTACCTGGATCAGCTCCTCGTTGAAGAGATAGCGGAACGGGGGCCCGCTCCCGAGGCTCACGTCCTGGTACCCCTCCGGAAGATTGAAGCGGTGCAGGATGTAGTGCACTCCGGGCAGCGCCTCCGCCTTGCTCGTGTCGATGCTCCGGATCCGGGCGTGCGGGTACGGACTGCCCAGGGTCTTCATGAACAGCATGTTGGGGAGCGTCTGGTTCTCGGAATATCGTCCCACGCCGGTGACCACTCCGAACCCGTGGGTCCGGGGTACGCTGGTCCCCACGATGCTGAACTCGGCATTCGACGGGGCGGCCGACCCGCCGCCCCGTCCCGCGAGCCGATTCACCGTGGGACCAAAGCCCGTGAGGGGGACGCTTGCCGCCGCGGCCAGCGCCGCCGAGAAACCGGGCACGAGCATGCCGAAGCGGGCGATGAGCTCCTCGGCCAGACTCGGATCGTCGGCGATCAGGGTATGGTACTCGGGGTTGCCCGAAAGCGAGAGCCACTCTTCGTTGGTGAGCGTGGCCGCGTACTCGTAGTCGGAGAGAACCTTGAATGCGTCGATGCTGCGTTGTGGCATCTGTCGCCTCCTCCTCCTTCGCTTCGTTAGACGGCGCTGGATGAGGTGTCGACGCGGCCCCCGCTCGTGCCCGGTCCCATTACCGGCCTTTGAGCGGGGCCCGACCTCATCTCGGCGGCGGCGGTGTCGACCGCGGTATATATCTTGGGATACTCAGAGCACCGACAGATGTTGCCGGCGAGCCCCTCCCGGATCTGCGCGTGGGTGGGAGACGCATTCGTCGTCAGCAGCGCGTAGGCGGACATGATGAACCCGCGGGCGCAGATGCCACATTGGAACGCGCCCTGCTGCCAGAAGGCCCGCTGGATGGGATGCAAACCTTCCATGCCCGGCCCGGTCCGAATGCCATCAACGGTCAGGATCTTCTGACCCCGTCCCAGCCGCGCGGTGAATACGCCGCAGCCGTTGACCGCCTTGCCATCCATCACGACCGCGCACGCGCCGCACTGGAGGCGATCGCAACCCAGGTTGGCGCTCGCGAGACCGAGCTGGTAGGTCATGGTCTCCCAGAGGCTCTCGCGGACGTCCACCGTGAGCTCGTGCACGGTCCCGTTAAGATTGAGGTTGACCTGCCGCATGGAAGCCGGAAGGGCCACTCCCCCTCGGGTAGTAACCGGCGCCCCCGGTGCTCCCGGGGCTCCGCCGGGTATTCCCGGAGCTAACCCTCCGGGTCGAATCACCGTCGCGGCACCGGCCGCCGCTGCCGCGACCGCGACCCCGGTTCCCGCGCCGATCAGGAACTCCCGCCGCGTCACCATCGGCTGGATGCGTTCGCCGCCTTGCTCCTCCTGAGCCCCGCCCCCCGGGGCGCTCGGTTGTTCGGTCATTCGCGAGCCTCCTCCCGATTACCGGATACCGGCTTGATTCAGACCACTTCTATACTCGAAGCCACTTGTACAGTCAAGGCGGCGTACTATTTCTTACGATACTCTTATGGGTTTCCAGACGATCAACTTGCCTTGCCACTAAAGGGGCAATAGAATCGCCGCCATCATGTTCTGGAAGCGATGACGAATTATGGTCAGCGAAACGGGCAACGGTCTTGACTCCGCGACCTTCTCCACCGCCGTAGAGTTGGGGGAGGCCTACGCGGAGCTGGCTCAGGACTGGACTGTCCTCTTCGATCGGGCGTTCGCCACGGTTGCAGACCCGTCTCGGCTGCGAGGCGCCGCCGGCGAGCTCAAGGAGAGCTTGGACGGCTTCGGAGACAAGATGGGACAGCTCCCGCCCAGTCCGGTCACTGACCTCCTGGTGGAGGCTGAGGAACGCGCGTTGGTCAACCTTGCAGAGGCCTATCGGCACGCGGCGAATCTCGCGGAAGGCTCGTCGCCCGAGGAGCTGAGTCCCGCTATTCATTGCATGGTGGCGGCCGGAAACGCACACGAGGAAGCTCGGACGACTCTGGCCGCCTATCTGGTATCGCTGGGACTCGATTTTGGCGTCTGAATGGCTCAGGCCTCTGACCCTCGCCCGGCTGGCCCGCATCGCCGCGGGCACCCTCGGGCTCACTCTCCTGCTGGGTCTCGCCCTGAACGGCTCAACGGGGGCGCAATCGCAGACCCCGCTGGTGCGGCTCACCGCCAGCGCGGGCAACGATGTGCGGCCGGCGTGGAGCCCGGATGGCGCCTCGATCGCCTTTCAGAGCAATCGGTCTGGCCTCTACCAGATCTGGACGGTTGGGGTGAACGGGTCGGGGGAGCGACGGATCAGCCAGGATGAGGCAGATGATCGCCATCCCTCCTGGAGCCCCGATGGACGGTCGATCGTGTTCGATTCTGGAAACGATCTCAAGCGAGAGATTTGGATCATGGACCTGAACGGTCGGGGCCGACGGCAGGTGACGGACCTGGGGGCCTTCAGCACTTTCCCGGCTTGGAGCCCGGACGGACAGAAGATCGCGTTTTTCGTCTACCGGGATGGCGTGATGGACCTATGGATGGTCAACGCGGACGCGACGACGCCCCGCGCCCTGACGAGCCAACTCTCTGACCAGCGGGAGAATGGCTGCACGTTCGCCTGCCACGCGGCTGCCTGGTCGGCGGACAGCAGAACCCTGGCTTTCGGAAGTGGGGACCGGCGCACGGTCTGGACACTCCTCTTGAGCGCCGGAACGCCAGTGGCCGCCGTTACGGGACGGGAGATTTCCCATTTCCCCTGGTTCCTGCCGGATGGTCGGCTGGCGTACGTTGAAGAACACGTCGCCGCTACCGAAGCGTGGGTAGACGTCTGGGCGATCCCTCAATCCGGCAATGCGCCCAGAGAATTGCTCATCCAAAAGGTTCGCATCCAGGGGCCGTTCGAGATGAGCCCCGACGGCAACCGGCTCCTATTCCACTCGCCACGTGCCGGGAATTTTGATATCTATCTGGCGGACCTCACCGCCCCGGGCTCTCGTGAGGCGATGCAGGCTGCGCCAGCTTCTCGGTCAGTTGAAGAAGATCAGCTCCTGACCGTGCGCTCCGTCTCGTCTGAAGCAACTGGCCAGTCGCTCCTTCCTGACGGTGTACTGGTCGCAGCGCAGATTCTGCTCTACGCTACCGCCGTCTTCGGGGTGGCTTTCGCCGCGGTGCGAACGGCCCGGTTCTACCGGGCTCGGGGCCGCCGCTAGAGTCCGCGGACTTCCGCCTCCGAACAGCGGATCAGCCGCCGCGGCAGCTTGACGCCGAGCGGAAGCTCGTCCAGCGTATATACTTTCGCGGACGGTCCACGTCCCGCAGCCACGGGTCTGCCGGCGCTCCGGCGCGTTCGTCTAGCGGCCCAGGACGCCGCCCTCTCAAGGCGGAGACCGCGGGTTCGAATCCCGCACGCGCTACCAGCGGCATGGCTCTCCCGGAGAAAGGATGGCACATGCCGTCAATCGGACCTACCGAACTGGTCATCATCCTGGTTCTCGCCCTCATCATCTTCGGCGCCGGCAAGCTTTCGGATGTCGGGGGAGCTTTAGGGAAGAGCATTCGTGAGTTTCGGCACGCGGCGGTCGACGACGACCCCAAGCCGGAGCGGCCGGCGTCCACCGAGGCGGGAAACCCGCCTAGCCCGCAGGCCTGAGCTCCCGGGCCGGACAGAGGGGGGCCTTTGGTGACAAGGGCCCCGCGATGGAAGGCGATAGATAGAAGGACCCGCTCGCGTCCGCGAGCGGGTCCTTCCTTTTTTCGGGTGCGGGCCGTCAGGCCTCTTTCTCTTCGCCGCGTTCGGGCTCTGCTTCGGCAGCAGCGGGCGCGGGGGCGAGGGCCGCCCCCTCTTCCTCCTCGACCACCTCTTCAATCTCGAGCCGCGGCGCCACGGCGTGAACCACGATTTCGTCAGGGTCGGTGAGGCAATTCACCCGGGGAGGAAGGGCAAGGTCGCGCACGTGGATCGCTGAGCCAATCTCCGTCAACTGCTCAATATCGACAGTGACTTTCTCGGGCAGGTCAACGGGCAGACACTCAATGTGAAGGGCGTCGATACCGCGCAGAATCGTGGCATTGGCTGACCTTACCGCGGGCGCCTCGCCCGTGAACACTACCGGTACCTCGGTGCGCAAGGTGTGGGTCATTGAGACTCGGTACAGATCGACGTGGTAGAGCTCGTCAGTGGTCGGCTTCCGGGCAACTTTCCGCACCAGCACGGTGACGTCTCCCTGCCCTTCGATGCCGAGGGAAACGAGTGCTCCCCGAGGAACGTGCCCCAGGTGGCGCTCCAGTTCTCGAGTCGGGATCTCTACTGCTAGCGAAGGTGATCCGGGCCCGTAGATATTGGCAGGCGTAAAGCCCGCGCGGCGCAGAAAGCGAGCGCGTTTTCCTTTGAGGGTTCGCGTCCTGGCGGCAAGCTGGGCGCGTTCGGCTTGCATGAAGGCAGTCTCCGAGGGGGTGACGAGTCCGGAAAGCAGGATTATACGGCCTCCGCGAGGGGAACCAGGCCGTCCTCATGGACGACCATGTCAATCTGCTGATCACCACGCCAGAGACTGCGCCGAACTTCATAGTAGAGCTCAACCCGCGTGCCCAGGGGCGGGACGGCTCGTGGACGAAACAACACGGCGCGGCGCACCGAGTCGCCGTCAGAGATTCTGAGGCGCACGGGCCCATCGCTCCCGGCCTTGCGCGACACCAGGGTCCCTCGTGAAACAAACGTGGGTGAGGGGTTGCCCTCGCCAGACGGCTCGAATCGCTCCAGCAGATCGGCGAGCAGCGGGCCGATCGACCGCAGCCGCAGCGCCGCGTCCGCGGTCACCAGCCGCTCTGGTTTCGCGCTCAGGGGCAGCGTGCTGGCGGCCGCGGAGAATGCGTCGCGAAACCCACTGATGTCTTGCGTAGCCAACGTGAACCCGGCCGCTCGGGGATGACCACCGTATTGGACCAGCGAAGGCCGCGTGGCATCCAGCAGCTGCATCAAATCGAAGCCCTGGGGGGCGCGCGCCGAGCCTCGGGAGACTGATTCACCACGCTGGATGACGACCGAGGGGACCAGCCACCGGTCGACCAGCCGGGCGGCCAGCAATCCAGCCAGGCCAATGGGAAAATCGCCCTCGATGACGATCGCCGGCGCGCCGGCGATCTCGGCCGCCTGTTCCAGGACGCCCCCTGAGAGCTGCTCCATGAGCTGGCGCCTGGCGTCGTTGGTGCCGTCGAGCTGCGCAGCCAGGATTTGTGCCTGGTCCGGGTCCCGGACCAGCAGCAGGTCGATCGCATCCTGCGCTTCTCCCATCCGTCCGGCGGCGTTCAATCGAGGGATAAGGGCGAAGCTGAGGTCGCGCACCGTGAGCGCAGATGGGGTGCGCGCGGCAACTTCGCACAGCGCGTGCAGGCCCGGGCGCTTGCCGAGCCGCATGGCTTTGAGGCCGAGCGCTACCAAGGTCCGGTTCTCGCCCACCAATGGCACAACGTCTGCCACCGTGCTGAGAGCCGCAAGGTCCGCCAGCTCGAGGATCCGGGCTTCCACCTGACCCGATGGGAGCATCCTTTCCAGCAGGGCGCGGGCCAACTGGAACGCCACGCCACCGCCTGCGAGCTCCTTGAACGGGTATCCGCACTCATCCTGGTGCGGATTGAGGACGGCAACGGCGGTGGGGAGACGGGACGGGACCGTGTGGTGATCGGTGACGATCACACGGAGGCCCAACTCGGCGGCCAGTTCCACTTCTTGATTCGCGGTGATGCCACAGTCAACGGTGACGACGACCTTGGCGCCTCGCCGCGCCAGGCTCTGAAGCGCCTCGCTGTTGAGCCCATAGCCATCCCGAACGCGGTGCGGGACGTGCAACAAAGCGGTGCCCCCCAGGAAGCGAAGTGCCTCCGCCAGGAGGGCTGCGCCTGCGACCCCGTCCACGTCGTAGTCGCCGTACACGGCTATTGGGTTACCTTCCCGGATCGCCGTGACGAGCGTGGTGACAGCCGATTCCATTCCCAGCATCATGAACGGGTCACCCAGGGTGCTGAGGCTACCGGGACTCAAAAAAGCCTGGGCTTCGGGCGAGCTCCGCAGACCCCGGTTCCACAGCAGCTGAGCCAGGAGCAAGGAATCGACGCCCAGGAGGCCCTGCTCTACCTCGCCCACTCTCGGAGCCAGCAGCCACCGGACTACTGGCAGGGATGTCCCGGTAGTGGGCTCGCGAACCATCGTGGAATCTGCCTCAGCGGTGATTCGGACCCAGCTATCATAGGCGCATTCCGCCGGGTTCGGGGGGCCCGCGGGACACACAGCGGCGTTGTACCGGGACTCATCCGGAGGGGATCTTGCCGATTCTCATCATCCCTCCCTGGACCGTGCTGTCAGCGTTGATCGGCGTGGTGCACGGATCGCTATTCCACATCTTTTTTGGGAAGGGACTCCGGCAGCTCGCCTCGGGACTCGGTTTTGCGGTCGCCGGCGCTGTGCTCGGGGGGCTCCTCGGGATCTGGATCCCACCGGCGATTCTTGCCATTGGGGACACGAATCTCATCGCCACGACGCTCGCGGCCTGGGCGGCACTCGCCGTGGGCCGCGTCTTCCGTTTCTGCTAAGGTGACAAGTGCGGCCCACGCGCCTTGTCATCAGGCGCTGGTACCCTCGGGAGTGCGCACAATTGGACGTTCTTCTCATCGTTCGAGACATCGCGGTCATCGTGCTCGCCATCGAGAGCATCCTGGTTGGGATCGCCGCCCTGGTGCTCATTCTGACCCTCTGGAAGCTCGTGAACGTTCTCCGCGGACACGTGGATCGTCTGGTCGGATTGACCTCGGAGGTCCTGGGCACGACCGCCGAAACTGCGCGCAACGTGCGCGGCACGACCTCGTTTGTGGCAGACCACACCGCCAGGCCGCTCATTGAGGTGGTCAGCATCGTGACTGCCGCCGCGAAGTTCGCCAGGGCAGCCTTCTCCTCCGATCGCGGGGACGGAAAGGAT
This sequence comes from Chloroflexota bacterium, assembly GCA_016202435.1. Taxonomy (GTDB): domain Bacteria; phylum Chloroflexota; class UBA6077; order UBA6077; family SHYK01; genus JACQOR01. Next base: position 11,552 of record JACQOR010000003.1, on the reverse strand, counting down.
CGCGGCTAGTGGGCTTTCTCAGCGGCCTAGCCCTGGGCTTGCTGGCCGGCGCAGCGGCTGGCTCGCGATACACGCCCGGTGGTCTCCGCGAAGACCTGGAGGACCTGTGGAGAATGGTTCCACCGGATCTTCGCGACGCTGGCGAACAAGTGCAGACCGGGATCAAAGAGCGCCTGAATCGTGCCCAGGCCGCCTATCGAGCCGCGGCCCAGGAGACGAAGCAGCGCCTCGAGCGCGAGCTGGAGTCGGCCCAAACCGGCAGAGGGTGATCCGGGGCCGGTTGCTGGTGACTGGCCGGTCTCCCAAGCATCGGGCCGGTTCCCGCTAGCGCTCTCTCGCTCAGAGCCTGCGGGGTCGCGCAGGCGACTGGCGGGTGGCCCGCTCCGGCTCGGCGGGGGACACGCCCCTGCGCTACCTACCGAGGGCGGAGTTTTCCGGCCAACCTGTGGTCATCAGCTACTACCTAGAGGACGCCGCGCGGAATGCCGCGATCAGCGCGCCGCAGACCAGCAGCAGCAGGCCAAAGCTGGTCAGAGGCGGTGTTGAGTAGGTGAGGCCGAGAGCAGATGCCGCACGCTCGACTACGACTCCACCGAGGACCGCGTGTCCCAGCAGCTGCCCGGAGAGTCCGCAAAAAAGGCCTATCAAGGCTAGAAAGGCCCCACCCGGCCTCCCGGCGATAGCGGCAACCGCTTCGCCGACGAGGAAGCCCAGGGCCAGCGTGGGAATCACCAAGAGAAGGCCAACCGGGAACGCGCCGAGGGCGGCCCCTCCCACCGCTGCCAGTCCGAATCCCACGAGTAATGCGCCGAACGTCCGCACCGAGTCAGCGAACGAGCCGGCTCGGCGGGTTTGACGGCGGGCACAGCGAGGGCAGCGTGCGCCGTCTGGCGTGTGCACCACACATTTGGGGCAGATCGGCCGCCCACAGCGCGTACATCGCAGCGAGGTCTCGACCTGTGGGTGCAGGGAGCAAGGTGCTAGCTCACCCACCCCTTTCTCAAGCCCAGGCGGCAGTTCCCGCCGGGCGGTCACGGGGCACTCCGTCGGGAAGCTCGCCGATCCCGCCTCGGCGTCGCTGTGGGACGGGTGGCGCCGAGGAGCTCGGCCGCCGCCTCGAAGGCCTGGTCCGGCTGGACTTGCCACATGCAGGCCACACTCCGATCCGGAAGCTTGCACTCCGCCGGGCTCCGCAGATCGTAGCAGGGGCTGCACGGAATTCCGGCCCGCAGCACCCGAGCCATTGGCGAACGCGGACCGGTGTTGGCGGGGTCCGTCGGACCGTAGATCCCCAGCGTCGGGCGGCCGAGGGCGGCCGCGAGGTGCAGGGGGCCGGTGTCTCCCGCGATGACCAGGGCGGCTCTCGCCAGGACGCCGCTGAGATCCGGCACTGACGTCCGCCCCACGAGGTCGACCACGGGAACGTGGACCATCAAATTAAGCTGTGATCCGAGCTCCCGCTCGGAAGCACCCCCGCACACAACGACCTGGAAACTGCTGTCCCGGACGAGCCTATCCACGAGCTCCGCCCAGTAGCGGACGGGCCACCGCTTCGCACTGCCATTGCTCGCCCCGGGCACAATCACCACGTACGGTTCTCCGGGCGTCGTTTGCCCTGCGAAGCTTTCAGCGGTAAGCGCGGGAATGGGCTGCCCCGGCGCATCCGCCCCGAGCGCCTGGACTACGGCGAGGCAGAAGTCCACCTCGTGCTGCCCCGGCGCGTAGCGGCGGCCGGCCAGTGGAACATTGAAGCAGCCCCAGTAGGTCTCCGCGGCCGGTCCGGCCCGCCATCTTGCGCCGCTCGCCACCGCGAAAATCCCTCCCACCAGGCGGGACAGCGACACCGCGAGGTCGTAGCGCCGGGATCGGAGGCTGCGGATGACTGCCAGCAGTGTGCCAACTTTTAGGAGCCCGCCGGGGCGTCGGTAGTCGTTGACGTCCAGTTCGTAAACCCGGCCTATTTCCGGAATCGTGCGGAGCAACGGCGCCGTGTAGGGAAGGGCGAGCATGTCCAGCTCGGCCTGGGGATAAGCCGCCGCGAGCGCGCGAATCGCGGGAGTGGAGAACACCGCGTCGCCGAGCAGATCCAGGCGGATGACCAGAATCCGATGGGGCGCGTTCCGGGGGAAGGGAAGCAAGGGTCTCGGGCCCCACAGCCAGCTCCAGCCCCCATACAGCGCGAAAAGTATTCTCGCGAGGCGATGCGCGAGTCCCTTGAGCCGCGGTTTCACGGGGCGGCCCTCTCGGCCATAAGGCCGCGGGCGGCAGCCAGCAGTTCTGCCATCTCGATCGTCGCCATGCAGGGCGCACTCCCTCGATAGCCGCACGGCGGGGCGACCAGGTTGCCGCACGGCGCACATTTCACCCGGCTCTGAATCACGACATGCTCGCTAGAGTCGCTAGACGGACCGAAGATGGCGGGGTCGGTGGGCCCATAGAGACGAACCGTGGGGGTTCCCACGGCGGTCGCGAGGTGCAGAGGCCCGCTGTCGACTCCCATGACCAGGTCGACTTCCTGATACAGGCCGGCCAGCTGGTCCCAGCTAAACCCGACGGCCGCTGATGCCGGGGCAGTTGCGCCCTCGCCGATCACAGCGACAATGCGCGTGTCTTCGGGTCCTCCGGTAAGTATGGAAACAACCTCCTCTTTGGCGAGGGCATCAATGATCTCAGCCCAACGCCAGGAGGGCCAGAGCTTGAGGGCCACTCCCGACCCCGGATGGATAACGACTCGATGGCGCCCAACGGGTGCGTGGTCACTCAACCATTGGCGCGCGAACTGCACAGCCTCGGGCGTCGGCTCAAACGTGACAGGGCCAGCCTTCACGGTTTGGGGCATGCCAAGAGCACCGACGAGCGCCCCAGCCGCAGCGATCGCCCGCTGGGCCGCCTGCTGGTGCGGATCGAGCGGCACTGTGTGGGTCAAGAGCGGGCTAGTTCCGGGCGTCGTATGACCGACTCGGACCTCAATGCCGGCGAGCGCGCACGCCAGTGCGCCCCACCAATGGTCGGGGCGCAGGATGAGCGCCGCGTCAAACCGCTCGCGGCGGAGGCGCGCGACGAGCGCCAGCAGGTCACCATAGGGCGCCAGCAGGCTCTGTCTGGGAGCCCGCTGGAAGCCGGGATAGGGAAAGGTCGCAACCCGACAGTCGATCCCTTGCAGCGACGCCGCTCCCCAGGGACCCGTGATTACCGTGACTTCCGTCGGCATCAGCTCCCGCTGGAGAAGCTGGATGGCTGGTCGAGAGAGGAGCACGTCACCCAGGTGATCTGGTCGTAGCACCGCGATCCGGAGGCCGGGATGGGAGCCCGACGCTGCTCGGGGGGCCCTCCTGACCGCGGCAAGGCGCCCGGCCAGGCCGAGCAGCAGCCAGCGCAGCCGGTCCCGGAACGGCGGGTCCGCGAGATCCGGGCCAACGGCCGAGGATCTGGGAGAGACCAGGCGTCTCCCCTCCTTCTGCAGGTGACGGTATCGCGCCGGGATCCGCCAGGGTAGCTCGATAGGCGCGTAGGCCGAGCGTATGAGATCTCCGGAGGTCAGGGAAACTCGCTGCTGGATGCGACGTCGCGCCAGGAGGACCTTGGGAAGTCCCACGATGGCCGCGACCCGACCGAACAGTGCCGGCAAGTCGCCCTCGAGAAGGCGCACGCAGACAGCGCCCAGGTCGTAGGCGAAAACGAAGGGTAGGGCCGAAAGATCTTGTCCCGGGAGACAACGGACGATAGTCCAGATCTTGTTGCGGGCGAGGAAGAAGCGTTTCTGTGAAGACGCGTCCCCGAGGGTGCCGGAGTGCACGTGGGCCACGACTGCCTGGGGCGCCAGGCGAGCCTTCCATCCCCGGAGGCGGGCACGCCAGGCCAGATCTACGTCCTCGAGGTAGGCGAAGAAGGACGCTTCGAATAAACCCACGTCGTCCAGCATCGCTCGCCGATAGAGCGCCGCTCCGGCGCAGGCCCCGAACACCTCCCGGGGACGATCCACCGCGGCCGCCGGCCACCCACCAAACAGGTCCCAGGCAATGCCGGCGCGGTCCAGTGCGATGCCACAGGAGTTGATCGTGTCCAGACCTCCGGCGAACACCATCTTCGAGGCCACCGCACCCAGCGAGGGGTCGCTCTCGGCCGTGGACACCAGCGCTGCCAGCCACCCGGGCTCAGGCAGGGTGTCGTTGTTCAGCGTCGCCACGTAGGGCGTGTCCGTGGCGCGAATCGCCTGGTTATTGGCCGCGGCAAATCCCAGGTTGCGATCGTTGCGAATGAGCCGCACGCCCGGAAATTGGCTTTCCACTAGTTCGGCAGAGCCGTCCGTCGACCCGTTGTCCACCAGGACCACCTGCAGGTTCGGATACGTCTGGCGCGACAGAGCGGCGAGGCAGGACTCGAGGTAGCGCCGGCCGTTCCAGTTGACGACTACAACCGCGACTGGCGGCGCAGCCTCGCGAGGCAGGTTCATGCCGGCAGTATAGGAGTGGGATGACCTGTCATCGCAGGAAGGATTTGCTGACGGGCGTCTGGGCGGCATATCGTTGGCGGGATGAACCTCGACGCCGGGACCGGAACAGATCATCGACGCGCGCTGCCCAGCGTGGATCGACTGCTGCAATCCGAAGCCGGTCGGATTTTGCTGGAGACCTATCCTCACCAGAGCGTTGTGGATGCGTTGCGGCAATCTCTGACCGAAGCCCGATTTGGATCCGGGCGCGGCGATCTCTCTGAGAACGGACTCGTCGCGACGGGCCGACACATCCTCGAGAGCCGCTATCTGCCGTCGTTGCGGCCAGCCATCAATGGCACGGGCGTGATCCTGCACACCAACCTGGGCCGAGCGCCGCTGAGCGCGAGGGCTCGACAGGACATAGAGCAAGTGGCGCGAAGCTACAGCACCCTTGAGTACAATCTCGACGCTGGGGCTCGCGGCACCCGCCATGAACACGTGACCGGCCTCCTGCAGAGGCTGACCGGCGCGGAAGACGGGCTCGTGGTGAACAACAACGCGAGCGCAATTCTCCTTGCTCTGTCGGCTACGGCGACCGGCAAGGAGGTCCTGATCTCGCGCGGTCAGCTGGTCGAGATCGGCGGCGGTTTCCGGATTCCGGATGTGCTCCGGCAAAGCGGCGCACGCCTGGTTGAGGTCGGCACCACCAACCGCACCTATGCCGAGGACTACGCGGCGGCGATCGGCGAAGACACCGCGGTCCTGCTCCGGGTCCATACCAGCAATTTCCGACTCAGCGGATTCGTCCACACCGCTTCTCTGGGCGAACTGGTCGAATTGGGCCGCGGCCGTCATTTGTCGGTGCTAGACGACCTGGGAAGCGGCAGCCTGCTTCCGACCGAGAGTTACGGCCTGGCCCATGAGCCAATGGTGCAGGAGAGTGTTGCGGCCGGAGCTGACCTGGTCTGCTTCAGCGGGGACAAGCTCATCGGGGGGCCCCAGGCCGGCATCATCGTGGGCAAGACAGACATAGTGGATCGGCTGAGGCGACATCCGCTAACGCGGGCCCTGCGGCCGGACAAAGCGACTCTGGCCGCGCTCTACGCCACGCTCATCGCCTACGAGCTGGGGGCGGCGGAGCGGGAGATCCCCGTGTGGCGAATGATCAGCCTGCCGGTGGCAGAACTCGAGCATCGGGGGCAGGTCATGCTCACCGAGCTCAACTCGCGCCAGGCCAGTGTCGTCCCCAGCCAGACAACCATCGGAGGCGGTTCGCTCCCGGGTGAAACGCTCGACAGTCGGGCAATCGCGCTGCGACCCGTCGCTGGCTCCGCGCAGCAGCTCGCCGGAGAGCTGCGTCACAGTGAGCCCCCACTCATCGGCCACATCGAAGACGACCGCGTGCTGCTGGACTTGCGGACCATCGCGCCCGATGAGGACGCCACGGTGTGCCGCATCGTCGCGGATCTTCTTGTCCCGCATGCGACGAGTAGTCTGTAACCAGAAAGAGGCTTGACACTCCCCAGGGCGGTCCGTACAGTGGCCTGCCGGTTGGCTCCCGGCTCTTTCCCCTGGAGGTGGTTTGGGCGTCCTCAACTCCGCCAATACCTACTTCGACCGCGCGGCCCAAATCATGGGCCTGGACGATCGGGTCAAGGCGCTGCTCACGAAACCGGAACGGGAAGTAAAGGTCAGCCTGTCGATCGAACGGGACAACGGACACCTGGCGACGTTCACCGGGTACCGCGTTCAGCACAACAGCGCTCGTGGTCCCATGAAGGGGGGCCTGCGCTACCACCCTCACGTGGACATGGACGAAGCGGCCGGTCTCGCGGCGCTCATGACCTGGAAGACGGCCATAGTCAACCTGCCGTTTGGCGGAGCCAAGGGCGGTATAGCCTGTGACCCGAGGGAGTTGTCGCGCCCGGAGCTGGAGAGACTGACGCGCAAGTTCGTGGAGAAGATCCACGACATTATCGGTCCCCAGCGGGATATTCCCGCGCCGGACGTCAATACCAATGCGGAAGTCATGGCGTGGATCATGAGTGAGTATTCGAAGATCCACGGCTTTTCACCCGGCGTGGTGACCGGCAAGCCGGTGGAGCTGCACGGCTCGGCGGGACGGGACGAAGCCACCGGCCTGGGAGTGACGCTGGTCCTGGAGCAATGTCTGGCAGACGCCGGCCGTTCCTTGGGTGACTGCAGCGTTGCGATTCAGGGCTTCGGCAACGTCGGCTCTCATGCCGCGCGGTGCATCCACGAGCGCGGCGGCAAAGTCGTGGCGGTGAGCGACTCGCGCGGCGGCCGAGTCGACCCCGGCGGGATCGACGTGCCCGCGTTACTCCAGCACGTCCGGAGCCAGCAACGGATTGGGACTTTCGAAGGTGGCGCGCCTTGCTCCAACGAGCAGCTCCTGACGACCCCGTGCGACGTACTGATTCCCGCCGCCCTGGAGGACGTCTTTGACGTGCCGTTGGCGCGCGAGGTCCAGGCGGGGATAATCGTAGAGGCGGCCAATGGTCCGACGCCGCCTGAGGCCGACGACGTGTTCCGAGAGCACGGTATCACGGTCATTCCGGATATCCTCGCCAATGCCGGCGGAGTGGCGGTCTCGTACCTCGAGTGGGTCCAGAACTTGCAGCACGTGACGTGGACGTTGGAGGAGGTCCGAGAGAACCTCAGTCGAACCATGACGTCCGCTTACCAGGAGGTGGCGCACCTGGGACGCGACCGCAAGCTCGATTTACGAACCGCAGCTTTTGTCCTCGCGATCGGACGGGTTGGCCGAGCGGCAGTTCTTCAAGGAGTGTGACTGGCTATGGCTCAGGCTTCGGACATCACTGAGATCCCACCCACCCCGCTCTTCGGCGGCTTGCAACAGGATGACTGGTCCGAGCTGGTGGCGCGCGCCGTTCGAATGGAACTCGGCGCCAACGAGCCGGTGTTCCTTCAGGGCCAGGAGGCGGACGCGTTTTTCGCAGTGCTTAGGGGTTCGGTGCAGGTGCGGACAGCGACTCCGGGCGGAGAGAGCGCGCTCGCTCAGTTGAGCGCCGGGGCCGTGCTCGGGGAGACGAGTCTCCTCCTCGGCGGTACCCACTCCGCCTCGGTGTACACCGTAGAGCCTTCCACGCTGCTCCGTTTCCGCAACGATGGGCTCAAAGAGGCGATCGAGAGCGGGAACCGGGGCGCCATCCGGATCCTCTACAACATCGCTCACACGCTGGCGGTGCGGCTGCGAGCCGCGGACGCCCACATTGCCGAGCTGGCCAAAGGGGCACCGGTGGGCTCAGTCGTGGGGAGCGACCTCGAGCGCTTGCGCAACATCTTCTTCACCCAGTGGGTATAGGAGCGAGGGAACTCTCTCCTCGCCGTGCGAGGCTTTTTCGCGCTCATTGGTCTTCAGGGATATTTGAGTAGCGGGAGACGGGAGGAAAATGCCCTGGACATATGACGCAAATCACTCCGTGATCGCTTTCGAGGTTGCCCATTTCGGCATCGCGCTGATCAGAGGTCGATTCAAGAGTGCTGAAGTGAGTCTGGATATGGATGAGGATGACCTGACGCGCTCGACGGTAGAAACCACCATCGACCCGGCCAGCATCGATTCGGGCAACGAGCGGAGAGACGAGACGCTGCGCGGCGAGGGCTACCTCGACATCGCGCAATTCCCCACGGCCACATTTCGGAGTCAGCGGATCGAGCCGCGCGGACAACGCTACGCGATCCTGGGCGATCTCCCGCTGAAGGGGAAGACTCACGCGATCGAGCTAGACGCGAGCTTCAACGGTGCGGCGGTGGATCAGCGGGGAAACCGGAGGCGCGGCTTCTCTGCCTCGGCCACGATCCGCCGAGCGGACTTTGGCATCAGCACTACGGTCGTGGAGGGAGTTCCGCTGGCGGGCGAGGAAGTGAAGCTGCTGGTGGATCTGGAAATCGTTTACCGGGAATAGTTCTCATCCCTCCTTCCCTCATCTGCCCCTTGCTGGCACGAATACAGTCGGGAGTTGACTCTTCAGTCCGGAGAATCACCCTCACCCTTCCCTCCCCCATCAAGGCATCCAGGGGGAGGGTCTTATGGGGAAGCCCCATGCCTATCGGTCATGGTACCGGCCCAGGGGTATCGAACCTTTGTGCTAAATTGCCCCCGGCCGGAGGGCGAGATGCGGCTGCGGGTGGACCCCTGGGCGACGGAATACGGATCTGGGCTGCAGCTCGGCGACGAGGGGGCCACTGAGTCCCCACAGGTAGACGTCGGCGTCGAGGTCGCCAACCCCGCCGATTGGTGTCCGGTTTCACCCGGCTCGGTCGAAAGACCAGCTTCGATTTATTTTGTCGACGGGACTCAGCGATTGGAAGCGCACGTGACGATCGAAGGAGGGGGCGAGACGTTCTTCGGCGTCATGGTGAGTCTCGCCGTGGGAGCAGCCCGCGCTGCCAGCGGCTCCGTGACTATCGAGACGCCGCTGGTCCATCGCAGCCTCGCAATGGGGGACGCTCCTCGGCTCTTCACGACCTTTGGCGGCGAAGCGCTGGAGGCCATCACCGTCCGCGCCGGATCCCAGGACCTGGAGTTTGTACCGCGGCCTTCCGAAAAGCCCGGCTCCGAGGGGATCCGCGACGCGATCGACAGCCAGCGTCGCGCGCTGGAGAAGCAGTTCGGCGAAGGGCTCGCGGCGCGGGGCGAGCCGCTGGTGGTAATGGACGGCCCTCTGCCCCAGTACCCCGCGTCGACCACGGCCCTCGTGGGATACATGAAGACGATTCACCGCCAGTACCTGCCCGCCGAGCTACCCGAATGCCGCGCCGTGGTTACCCAGCTCCGGGCCGGCGAGCGTTCCCCGGTGTTCATGGTCCTGGGACGCGCCAGTCGCTACTCGTGGTATCTGCGGCTCACCGACCCTCGGCCCATTGACCATTCGCTCGCCGGCGTGGTCCGACTGGAGACACTGGCCGAGGTGGATCGGGAACGCGCGGTGGAGCTGGCCAACCTGACGGCTCGTTACCTTCCCGACTTCGCATCCCCCCGCGAGCGCGATCCCCGGGCCCCGCAGAACCTGCTACCGATCGGGGGGCTCGAGGCGCGGCTCCGCCATGAGATGGGAGACCCGGCATGGGTGAGACGAGCGATCGAGCAACACCTGTTCCTCCAGGCAGTCGCGTGAGCGCCCCGAACGATCCGGAGACGAACCGCCCCGACCATGAGCAGGGGCGTGACCCGCGAGCCGATGACCGGGTAACGGCCTCCCCCTTGGCAGGGAGTCCGGCCGGCGAAGCCGGCAAGGTGCTCGGCACGCGCGACTCCCAGCCCCTGGATTTCTGGATCGCGGTGAATGAGGAACACTACCTCCAGCTCGACGACGTCGTGGCGGTCCCCACCACGCTGCCGGAGCCGCTCCCCGATGGGACCCGCCAGGTGATGCACTACGGGGTCGTGGACGTAGTCCAATCCGCCTACGAGGGCGCCACCTTCCACTCGGACGTGTTTCGCGTCGAAGAGGGCCAGTTGCCCGTGGGGCTTTCCACGATCGCACACGTGTCGGCGACCCGCATTGAACCCGAGGTCTTCGTGCCCCCTCGGCCGGGAGGCTCGGCGCGCCGCGCCAGCGGCGACGATCGCCGCTTCGCCCTCTACTTCGACCGCATGCAGCGGCGCTTTCCGGCCGGCCTCTCGCGCGACGGCCAGCCGGTGTACGGGAATCTTGAGTTCCTCGATGGCACGAAAGGCGCGCACGTGAACATCTCGGGCATCTCCGGCGTGGCCACCAAAACGAGCTACGCGTTGTTTCTGCTCTACGGACTTTTCCACGGGCGTACCCTGGCAAACCCGCACGCGGCTCATGCCATCGTGTTCAACGTCAAAGGAGAGGACCTGCTCTGGCTCGACCGGCCGAATGCCCGGCTGGAGGGAGCTGAGGCCTTCGCGGTCGCTGAGCGCCAGAAATACGCGGCCCTCGAATTGCCGGTCCAGCCCTTTGGCAGCGTCGGCCTGTGGGCGCCTTCCAAACCGGGTCTTGAGCCAATTCCGGACACGGGAGGCCGCATCGCCGGCGTCACTCCGTACTTCTGGACGCTACGCGAGTTCTGCCGCGACCGGCTGCTGCGGTTCCTGTTTGCCGACGCCGACGACGAAGCCAGCCAGCTGGCGTACGCGATCAGCGTGATGGAGCGTCAGCTGGAAACCGCGGTCGAATCGAGCCCCGAGGCGCCGTGGATCCGGATCGGCGACGAGAAGATCAGCACGTTCGATCAACTGGTGCAGTACATCACGGAAGACCATCTGGAAGCGATGACTCCTCACGTGGCTGACGGGACGCGGGGGGCATTCGCGCGCCGACTGCACGCCGCGGCTACTGCCGTGGGTCCATTGATCCGGGGCGCCCGCGAAGCCGATGCGCGCGAGCACCGGTTCGATTGGACCGGGAAACAGGTTAACGTCATCGATATCAACCGGCTGAGCGACCGCGCCAAGCGCTTCGTCGTCGGCGTGGTCGTCAAGCGCCTCATGGAAGAGAAGGAACGTCAGGGCACCCGCGAGCCGCTGGTCTTCCTCGTACTGGATGAGCTGAACAAGTACGCACCGAGAGAGGGCCACAGCCCCATCAAGGACGTCGTGCTGGACATCGCTGAGCGCGGCCGCAGCCTGGGGGTCGTACTGGTCGGCGCTCAGCAGACCGCCAGCGAGATTGAGCGGCGCATCACGGCCAACGCCTCGTTCCGAGTGGTGGGTCGGCTGGACACGGCCGAGGGCCAGCGGGACGAATACGGTTTCCTGACCTCGCAGGCGCGGGCGCGGTCCGCGCTTCTGAAGCCCGGGAGCATGTTCCTGTCCCAGCCGGACGTGCCGGTCCCGCTCATGGTGCAGTTCCCCTTCCCGGCCTGGGCGACCCGCGCGGAGGAGGCCGCGCCCGACCCGGACGGGAGCGACGTCCCCTCGGTCTTCCGCCGCGCCGCCCTGGAGGAGTGAAAAGGCTTTGCCTCAAAAATGCGTCGCTCACAATGGGGCATCTCCTTCTCCCATCGCGATGGGAGAAGGAGATGCCTGCCTGGCGCAGCCCCTTGAGGACTCCTGGAGTCTCGTCCCGAACTAGGGGGTAAGGGGGACGAAGCCCCCCAGGGG
>JACQOR010000050.1 GCA_016202435.1 Chloroflexota bacterium | reverse complement strand
TCGGGAGTTCGACGCATTCCTGCAGCGCGTGGCGAAGCTTTGCGACGAGGGCCGCTATCCCCGCCTGGACCACTATCGCAGCGTCCCCTGGCCCGCCTGGTAGAGTGAGGAAGGCCCCGCCAGTTATAGTGGATATTCCCGTCCCCTTTAGTCAAAATTAGCCAGCAAGAAACATGAGGCGAGTCCCTTCCATGGCTTCCGTAGACCACGTTGCCGCCGCAGCGCCGGCCCACCCGCGAGTCAGTCACCTCGACGAGCTTGAGTCTGAGTCGATTCACATCATGCGGGAGGTCGCCGCGGAGTTCGATCGGCCCGTACTCCTCTTCTCCGGGGGCAAGGACTCCATCGTCTTGCTCCGGTTGGCTGAGAAAGCCTTCCGCCCCGCCCGATTCCCGTTTCCCATCATGCACGTGGACACCGGCCACAATTTTCCCGAGGCCCTGGCATTTCGGGATGCCCGCATTGCCGAGCTGGGCGAGCGCCTGATGGTCGCCAGCGTCCAGGAGTCGATCGACCGCGGTCGCGTGCAGGAGGAGCCCGGGCACGACCCTTCCCGAAACCGACTTCAAACCACCACGCTCCTGGACGCAATCGCCGAGCATAAGTTCGACGCCCTTTTCGGGGGGGCTCGCCGCGACGAGGAGAAGGCGCGGGCCAAGGAGCGCATCTTCTCGCACCGGGATGCCTTTGGCCAGTGGGACCCGCGCAATCAGCGACCCGAATTGTGGAGCCTCTACAACGGTCGGCTCCACCGGGGCGAGCACATGCGGATCTTCCCGATCAGCAACTGGACCGAGCTCGACGTCTGGAGCTATATCGCCCGAGAGCAGCTCGAGATCCCTTCGATCTACTTCGCCCACCGGCGCGAGGTGGTCAAGCGTGATGGGATGTGGCTGGCAGTGGGCCCGTCGATCCATCCGCTGCCGCGAGAGCGGGCCGAGTGCCTTACCGTCCGCTATCGCACGGTCGGCGACATGAGCTGCACGGGGGCGATCGAGTCGACGGCGGCGACGTTGTCAGAAGTGATCGCCGAGGTGGCCGCGGCCAGGATTACGGAGCGGGGGGCGACGCGGGCCGACGACGCGGTATCCGAGGCATCGATGGAAGACCGCAAGCGCGAGGGGTACTTCTAGTGGCGGTTCCGGCCGGCATGGACCTCTTGCGGTTGTCCACCGTCGGCTCCGTAGACGATGGGAAGAGCACCCTGATCGGGCGGCTCCTGTACGACTCGAAGGAGATCTTCGAGGACCAGCTCGCAGCCGTCGAGCGGGCCAGCCTGAAGCGAGGCGACGGGTACGTGAATCTGGCGCTCTTGACCGATGGCCTGCGCGCCGAGCGCGAGCAGGGTATCACGATCGACGTGGCCTACCGTTACTTCACGACACCGCGCCGGAAATTCATCATTGCAGACACTCCGGGCCACGTGCAGTACACCCGGAACATGGTCACCGGCGGCTCCACGGCGCAGCTGTCGGTAGTGCTCATCGACGCCCGGGAGGGCGTCAAGGAGCAGACGCGCCGCCACGCCGTTATTGCATCCCTGCTCGATATCCCGCACCTCGTCGTGTGCATCAACAAGATGGACCTGGTCGACTGGAGCGAGTCTGCTTTCGCCGAGGCGCGCGACGAATTCGCGGCGTTCGCCGCGCGCCTGGATGGAATCCGGGAGACGACGTTCATTCCGGTTTCCGCCCTGCACGGCGATAACGTAGTTACGGGAACGGACCGAATGCCCTGGTATGCGGGCCCGACGCTGCTGGGACACCTGGAGACGGTTGACGTTGCCGACCGCACCGACTGGACGCGCCGTCGGTTTCCGGTCCAATGGATCATCCGCCCGATGACCGGAGCCCATCACGACTACCGGGCTGCGGCGGGCCGAATCGAGGGAGGGATGTGGCGCCCAGGCGATGAGGTGCTCGCGCTCCCGAGCGGCGGTCGCAGCCGCGTCCACTCGATAGTTACGTACGGTGGGCTGCTGGATGAGGCGTTTCCCCCGCTCAGCGTGGCGATCACCCTGGAGGACGACATCGACGCGGGGCGCGGAGAGATGCTCGTCGGCCCCGAGTCTCCGCCGCTGGTGGCGACCGAGTTGACCGCCAATGTGTGCTGGATGACCGATCGACCGCTGGAGATCGGCGGGCGCTATTCCCTCAAGCACGCCACGAGAACCGTCCGCGCGATAGTGGTCGGGATCCAGCACCGACTCGACATCAACACCCTGGCTCAGATTGAGGACGTGACCTCGCTCGGCCTGAACGAGATCGGCCTGGTGGACCTGCGGCTCTCGATGCCAATTCCGGCCGATGCCTACCGCGACAACCGCACGACCGGCAGCTTCATCCTCATCGATGAATCAACCCACGTGACCGTGGGCGCGGGCATGATTGTCAGAGGACGACCTTACGAGCCGGCTGAGTACACGATCTGAAGCGGGTTTTCGTCCGTTGGGGCTTGCCTTTCCTAAACCCTTGTTTTACAGTAGGAAAAATCAACAATAGTTGGAGGCCGGGATGGCCCAGGCCGACAATTTTGACGTAAGCGCTCGGAAGTTCCACCAGGCGGGCCTGATTGCCCTGCTGGTCCTCGGTTTTCTGGTAGAGCCGGCCCTCTCCGGTCTGGGAGTCGCGTTGGTGGTGGCGGCCGGCACGGTGATGCTGGTGGGCAGGTACTGGTGGCCGGCCGACATCTTCCGGCAGTTCGCGTGGCGGGTGCTCGAGCCGCGGGGCCTGCTCAAACGGTATGACGCGGTTGAGGACCATGCCACTCGGCGCGTTGCCCGGGTGTTGGGGGGCGCGGTGCTCCTGGCTTCTGCCCCGCTCGTCGCTGTGGGGCAAGCCTGGGCCTGGGCTGTCGTCGGAGCCATCGGCGTGATGATCTTGCTCGACGCAGCCTTCAATTTTTGTGTGCTCTGCGAAGTCACGTATCGGTTTGGCAGGCTCCGCCCGCACGCCGAGGGGAGCGCTCACTAGTGCTCGAGCGCTTGCTCATCTTGCTTGCCCTCGCGGGGGTCGTGCTGGCTGGCGTGCAGGTGGCCCGGGCAGTTGCGCGTCGGCGGACCGCGGCGGCAATAGGCGAGCTGGTGCCGGAAGACTTGCGTTCGCGCCTGCCCTCCGGCCGCGCCGCGATGGTGTATTTCTATGGTCCGAATTGCGCGACGTGCGCCGACCAGGCGCACGTCCTCGGAAATCTGGCCGAAGAGCAGCGCGTGGCGATCGTGCCGGTCGACGCTACGGTCGAGCGGTATCTGGCCGGAGCGCTGGGCGCTCTCACCGTTCCCAGTACGGCGTTGCTGGACGGCTCTGGCCGGGTGCGCCACGTCAATGTCGGCTACCACCCGAAAGCCATCCTCGCGCGCCAACTGGCTGGCCTCTAGTACCGCAGAGAGGTCCGGCCGGAACCCTGGATTCCCAGCGTGTGGTATGCTCTGATATCCCCCAGCCCGCCTTGGGCTCGTGTCTGGCGGCTAGCTGTCGTCGTGACCGTGCGCTCAGGCCGCGCCGGGCCAAAGGCGGAATCGCCTTCCTGGCCCTCTGAGGCCTGGCGCTGGGAGTTGATTCGGAGTACCACTTGCTGCCAATCAGCCTAGAGATTGATCGTTTGACTCTTCGTTCCAGCGTGCGCAACGTCGCCATCATTGCCCACGTCGACCACGGGAAGACCACGCTGGTGGACGGCCTCCTGCGCCAGAGCCACGTGTTCCGAGAGCACCAGGAGGTCGGCGACCTCATCCTCGACTCCAATGCCCTGGAGCGGGAGAAGGGGATCACCATCCTGGCCAAGAACACCGCCATCCGTTTCCACGACGTGACGATCAACATCATCGATACCCCCGGCCACGCCGATTTCTCCGGCGAGGTCGAGCGGGTGCTCGGTATGGCAGATGGCTGCTTGTTGCTGGTGGACGCCGCTGAGGGCCCCATGCCCCAGACGCGCTTCGTCCTGCGCAAGGCGATGCAGATGCGGCTCAAGCCCATCGTGGTGGTCAACAAGATCGACCGAGCCAACGCCCGACCGGCCGAGGTGCTCTCCGAAGTTCATGACCTGTTCCTGGACCTTGCCACCGACGTCGAGCAGCTCGATTTCCCGGTCATCTATACGAATGCTCGAGAGGGCACCGCGACGCTGGACCCCGCTCACCCGGGGACCGACCTGGTGCCCCTTTTCGACACCATTCTGGCGCGCATCCCAGCGCCGAGCGTTGACCTGGAGAGTGGTTTTCAGCTCGTGGTGAGCAACATTCGCGCCAACGAGTACCTGGGACGGACCGCTATTGGTCGGGTAACCCGGGGGCGCGTGCGCCGCGGGGATCCGCTGGTGCGCATTGATGCGACCGGTCAGGTGTGGCGGCAGAAGGCCAACGAGCTTTTCGCCTTCCAGGGACTGGACACCGTGTCCGTCGAAGAAGCCCTGGCCGGAGACATTGTCCTCCTCACCGGCATCGAGGACGTACAGATCGGGGACACCATCGCGACGGCCGACGTTCCCGAGGCGCTTCCCCGAATCGAGGTCGAGCAGCCGACGGTCCAGATGACGATCGGCGTGAACACGTCACCCCTCGGCGGCCGCGAGGGGCAGTACGTCACCTCGCGCCACCTCCGGGCCCGGCTCTTCCGCGAGCTGGAGACGAACATCGCCCTCCGGGTCGAGGAAACCGGCTCGAACGATCAGTTCCTGGTGTCGGGTCGCGGCGAGCTGCACCTCGCCATCCTCGTCGAAACGCTGCGCCGCGAAGGGTACGAGTTCGAAGTTTCGCGGCCGCGGATCATTCCGCGGGAGATCGGCGGAGTCCCGTGCGAGCCGAGGGAACACCTCGTCATCGAGGCTTTGGAGGGCCACGTCGGCGCGCTCACGTTTGAGCTGACGAGCCGGTCGGCGTCGCTTCTCAACCAGGTACATGACGGCCGCGGAAACGTGCGACTGGAGTACCGTATCCCGACGCGCGGCCTGATTGGCTTCCGTGGGCAATTCCTGACGCTCACCCGGGGCGAAGGCTCGATGTCCAGTGTGGTGGACGGCTTCGAGCCCATCGGCGCGGAGCTGAGCCAGACCCGCAACGGGGCGCTCGTGGCGAGCAACGCGGGCACGGCAACCACCCTTGGCCTGAACAACGCCCAAGAGCGGGGCGAGACCTTCATCGAGCCGGGTGCGCAGGTCTACGAGGGAATGATTGTGGGCGTCTCCAAGTATCCGCGGGATATCCCGATAAACGTCTGCAAGAAGAAGGAGCAGACGAACATCCGGTCATCAACCGCGGACATCGCGGTGCGGCTCTCTCCGCCGGTGCTCATGTCGCTCGAGGAGTCTCTGGCCTGGATCGAGGACGACGAGCTGGTGGAGGTCACCCCGAAGAGCGTGCGCATTCGCAAGAAGCTCTTGACGGAAGAGAGCCGCCTGCGGGCCCGGAAGAACGCCGTTCAGCGATAGCGAACCTCTCCAATAGGAGCGACAGCCTCGCGCCGATCTCTTCCGGGAGATGTCTGCCGCTTTAGAACCCGGTCACGGTCACGCGGTAGCGGAGCGGGACCCCTCCGGAGTAGTTGTAGAGCTGGATGCCATAGTTGGTGGCGGTCGCAGGCGCCACCGAGACGCTAGCCCCGAGGCGGCCGGTTTTGTCCCGACTCGTAAGACCCTGCGCGTCCAGCGTCGCTCCTTTGTAGAGGTTGATGCCCACGTCTCGGTCCTGCACGCGGCTATCGGCCTCGGTCGTGACCGAGACCGTGATCCGCTGATAGCGTCCAGGATGGGCAAGGTTGAAGAAGACGAAGCCGCCCGCGCGACTCCCGGGCACCGTGCCGGTCACCGAGCTGCTGTCCGGGGTCAGGTCGAAGGCCGTTTCCGGCCGCGTGTTGCCCTCGATTTCCACCGGCGGCGTGCCGAGGCCGGTTACCTCGACCGTGAAGTCGATGCGGTGGCCGGGGGCATAGTTGAACACCTGTAGCCCCAGCGTGGCGGCAGTGGTGCCCTGGTAGGTCAGTCGATCCACGGCAGTGTGCCTGGTCTCTTCCACCTGGTTGCTCGTCGCCAGGAGGGTCTCGCCGTCGTAGAGCTGGACGCCGATGGCTGCATCCGAGGCGCTGGACCGGGGGGTGAAAGACATCGTCACCTTCAGGTCGGCGCCGTTGCCGGCATAGTCCAGGTTGTAGAACCGAATCGCCCCGCCGCTGGTGCCGACCAGCGAGTCGGCAAAGAAGCTGGTGTCGCCCTGGATGAGGGGAGCGGTTGCTGGATCGTCGGCCCCGGTCAATACCGGGCCGGCCAGGTCGAGGCCGGCCGCCGTGACCGTGTAGAAAGTCGTCTTGCCGACGGCGTAGCTGTAGAGCTGGATGAGGAACTCACCGGGCTGTTCCCTCGAGAAGCTTGCCCGGGCGCGTATCGCGTTGGCGTCTCCGCCGGCGGGCTCGCCGCGGATCTCGGTGCCCTCGGGCGTGTAGATGTTGAATCCCAGGAGGTCCCCGAGCTCGCCGTAGCTCTCGCTGACGTCCAGCGTAATGACGATGACGGAGTTAGCGCCCTGGTAATCGACGGTGTAGTAGCGGAAAAAGCCACCGCTGTTGCCGAAGAGCGTGCCGCCCGCCGCCGGCTCTTCGGGAGTGAGAGGGATCCTTTCCTGGGCAGAGACGATGCCCGGCAGCGCGAGATGGATCACGAGGAACAGGGCAAAGAGCGTCAGCGTTTTCATTTTCACCATCCGGCTCGAATACGAGGCGATCTACTACCATTGCCATATTAGCAGTGCTGAAGTGCGCATAGCTTGTCATCCAGACGCAGATGGCTCCGTTTCGGCGACGATTCCGCACGTGGCGGCGCTTCCGGGAAGGGACGAAAGCAGGCCACAGACGGTCGGTCGGCGGCTGAGGCTCGATGCCTGAACTGCGGTTAACGAAGCACGAGTCCGCCGAGGCGTTTCTCGCCCGGGCGCAGGCCTGGCTGCTCGCCGCGGAAGCGGAGCACAACTTGATCCTGGGCATCTGCGAGCGACTGATCAACCGACCGGATCGCTATGGCGGCAAGCCCTACCTATTCACCATCGAACAGGGTGACCAGGTGGTCCTCGCCGGCGCGATGACGCCGCCGTACAAGCTCGTGCTCACCAAGTCCGGCGTGCCTGAGGCGCTCGGAATGGTCGCGGATGACTTGATGGCGGAGCGCCTGTACCCGCCCGGTGTGCTGGGGCCGACGATGGAAGCGCGGGTGTTCGCCCGGGTCTGGCGAGCGCTCACGGGGGTTGAGACCGGCTCGAGCGAGGACGAAGCCATCTGTGAGCTGCGGGAAGTGGCCCATCCCGAGTACAGCCCGGGGCATCTTCGGCTGGCCGGTGCCGACGAGGTCGACCTGCTGGTTCGGTGGCGGATCGCGTTCATGATCGAGACGGGGCTCCACGAAACCATTGACGCGAGCCGGGAGGCGACGGATGACCTGCTCGCACGCGGGGCGCTGTACGTCTGGGATGACGACGGCCCGGTCTCGGTTGCGGCCACTAATCGCTCCACGCCACATGGCGTCTGCATCGGCGTCGTGTACACTCCGCCGCCGTTTCGAGGCCGGGGCTACGCGACGTCCGTCGTGGCGGCTCTCAGCCAGCAGATCCTCGACTCCGGGCGCGAGTTCTGCTGCTTGTTCACCCAACTCTCGAACCCGACCTCGAATGACATCTACGAGAAAGTCGGATACCGGCGGATCGCCGAGTGGGCGGACATCGCCTTCGAGTGATTGTTCGGGGGGATGGTGATATGTCCAGGTTACGCTCTTGAGTGAATCGCAGCCGTCCTCGCTGCTGCCCGAAGTGATCACGACCGCGCGATTAGTGCTGCGTCCCTCTCGTCCGGAAGACGCTCCGGACATCTACGAGAAGTACGCCAGGGACGCGGAAGTCACGCGCTACCTGCTCTGGCGACCCCATCAGTCAGTCGTAGAAACGCAGGCATTCCTGGTCAGTCAGATCGCCCGACGTGGCTCGACGCTGGATCAAGCCTGGGTCCTGACCCGTCCTGGCGAGGACATTGCGTTCGGAATGGTCGGATTTGAGGTTTTCGACCAGGCTACGGAGTTGGGGTACGTGCTGAGCCGCGCGGAGTGGGGCAAAGGCTACATGACTGAAGTAGTGTCCGCGATATCTGGTTTGGCGCTCGCCAATCAGGTGATTCAGCGCGTGTGGGCCATCTGCCACCCGGAAAATGTGGCCTCGGCCCGGGTGCTGGAGAAAGCGGGTTTCAATCTTGAGGGCCGACTCGAGAAATACGAGGTGTTCCCGAGTCTGGGCCCAGATCCCCACGACGTCTACCGCTATGTGAGGACGAATTAGGCCCCCCTCGGTCGGAAGCGCGCGGCTGTATATTCCTGCCGTGCCCGGTTGTCGAGCTGTCGTCTTCGATCTGTCCGGAACGCTGATCGACAGCTACAGCTATGGGCGGGAGGCCGATAGATACAACGCGATGCTGGTTCGCATCGCGGATGCTCTGGGCGTCGCTGGGTCAGCTTTCGAGAAGGTGTGGGGCGCGCAGTATCGCGATCGGTGGACGGGACGGTTTCCGACCTTTGAAGCCGCCATCGAGCATGCGGCCCGCTCGCTGGAGATCGAGCCGGTTCCGGGACGAGTCGCCGCGGCGGCCACAGTTCGTTCTGAGTTCATGCGCTCGATGCCGGCGCGCCCGGACGCGGCCGAGACGCTGGCGGCCATCCGTGACCTCGGCCTGAAGACCGGAGTCATTAGTAACTGTGGACCGGACGTTGCAGCCTTCTGGCCGGACACCGAACTGGCGCGTCTCGTCGACGTGGCGGTCCTCTCGTGTGTGGTAGGGTTCGTCAAACCCGACCCGGCGATCTTCCGGACTGCGTGCGAGCGACTCAGCGTCGAGCCAGGAGAGTGCGTCTACGTCGCGGACGGTGAGGGCGGCGAGCTGGCCGCAGCGCGGTCGCTCGGCATGCAGCCCATCTTGATTCGGAGCTCGTATCGTGATCCGCCGTTTTTCCGCCAACCCCACGTCGAGCCGTGGGACGGGCCGGAGATCGCGTGGCTCAAAGACCTGGTGGAGCTGATATGTGGCTGAATCTCACGCTATTCCAGCAAATCGTCCAGGACGCCGAGGCGATGGCGCAACACCTATCGGCGGACCCCGAGGCGCAGGCCGAGTGGGCGCAGACCCGCCCGGAAAGCGAGCGCCAGGTCTTCTTCTTGATCCGCGGCAACACGCCGAGCGTCGATCCGAGGGCCCCGGACGACCGGATCGACCTGCGACCGGCCGATCCCGACTTCCCCACCCTGTACCAGCTCAGTCCGGAGCTCCAGGAACTGCTGCAGAAGGTCGCCTTTCCGCTCTGGGAGCCCTGGGCCTGATGGCCTGGGACCCGGCGCAGTACTTGAAGTTCGCGGACTACCGGCTCCGGCCGGCGATCGATCTGCTGAACCGGATCGACGCCGAGCACCCGGGCGAGGTTTACGATCTCGGATCCGGCGCGGGCAACGTCACGCGCTGGCTGAAGGCGCGCTGGCCGGGGGCTCGGATCACCGGCGTGGACGGGTCGGACGAGATGCTGGCGCAGGCGCGAGCCGCTCTCCCAGACGTCGCGTGGGAGAAGGC
>JACQOR010000049.1 GCA_016202435.1 Chloroflexota bacterium | reverse complement strand
GTCATGGTCCACCTGGTCCCCCACCTCCACGAATATCTTGGGTATTCGCTCGAGACCGCCGGTCTGACTGTGGGTTTGCTGGGGATCATGCAGATCGCCGGCCAGGTGCTCGGTGGCTTCCTGGGCGACCGGTTCAGCAAACGCGCCATCGTGGTTGTGTGCATGGGAATGCACGCGACGGGCTTGCTGCTCATCGCTTACGCCGGTTCACTCGCAATGGTCATCGCCGGCACGTCGCTCCATGGCCTGGCGTGGGGGATGCGCGCCCCGTTGATGCAGGCCCTCCGGGCAGATTACTTCGGCCGAGCGTCATTCGGCGCGATCATGGGCTGGGCATCGTTGGTCACGACCTTCGGAAATACGAGCGGGCCGCTCGTCGCCGGCATCCTGGCTGACTCCACGGGCAGCTACGCCGCCGGGTTTACGATCCTCGCGATCCTCGCCGGCGCTGGGTCGATCTTCTTCGTGCTGGCGGCCGCTCCCCGGCCGCCCGTCCGCCTGAGGTAGGCGCAGCCACCGAGGGCCGGAGCCGGCCCCGAATCACGAGCAGCACGGCAAGCACGAGCCCGCCCATGAGCCACGAGCCCAGGACGTCGGTGGGCCAGTGAGCCCCCACGATGACCCGGCTCATGCCGATCGCGGCGACGAGTATCGCCGCCCACCGCATCGCACTGGGTCGATACCGCGCCGGCACCACCGCCGCCAAATACCCGTACACGACCACGGACTGAAGCACGTGCCCACTGGGGAACGCGCCCGAGGCGGGGTCCCAGCCCACGATGTGGAGCGGATCGCTCCCCAGGGTAGCCGGATCGACCCACGTGGGCCGCGGGCGCGCGACGGCCGCCTTCGTAACGACCTGAAGCCCGTAAGTTCCGGCCACCGCCACCACGGCGAGAGCCGCGGACACCCGATCGCCGCGCCGCCACAGAATGGCTCCGGCCACGACGACCACGACCGCCAGGATCACGGTGGCGCCCAGGCCGCTCATCAGCAGCCAGAATGGACTGGCGACAAAGATGGCGCCCGGCTGCAGGAAGCCGCCCAGGGTGGAATCGAGCCAGGTGACGAAGGTCAGCCGAGGGGTACCCGCAGCTGCGCGCCGCCCAGGAGATGCACGTGCAGGTGAGGAACGCTCTGGCCAGCGTCGCGGCCCTGGTTCACGATCAACCGGTAGCCGCTCTCGGCGATCCCCTCTTGCCGGGCGATCTCGGCCGCGACTCGAACGAGGCGGCCGACCATTTCATCGTGCACGCCCGTTACTTCGGCGGCGCCGGAGATGTGTTGGTCGGGGATGATCAGCACGTGCGTCGGTGCCTGGGGCGCAATGTCACGGAACGCGGTCACGCCCTCTCCGCGAAAGATCACGGTAGCGGGGATCTCTCCGCTCGCGATGCGGCAAAACAGGCAGGGATTGGCAGCCACTAGCCGACCTCCATCACGGCGGGCGCGGCGACGAAGCTCTCGCCGTCAAGGCGCCCCAGAGTGACCTCGGTTTCGTGCCCCAGCAGATCGCTCGACGAGCTGCTTTCGACGCGAAGATAGTTGCCCGTGAGCCCCGTCCAACGCCGCGGGCCCTGAACCGGTTGTAACTCTTCCTCCCACAGCACCCGTGCCCGGGTGCCCAGAAAATGCTCCCGAAATCGGGTGGCCGATTCGGCTATGGCGGTCCGCAGCTCCTCCGCGCGGCGCTGCTTCACCTCGGGCCGGATTTGATCGGCCATTCGGCTGGCAGCCGTGCCGCGCCGAGGAGAATATCGAAACACGTGCGCGTCGGCAAACTCCATGGTGGTGGCGAAGCTGAGGCTCTCCAGGTGGTCTTCCTCGGACTCACCAGGGAAGCCCACGATCATGTCGGCGGTAAGAGCAACGTCTGGGATCGCGCCGCGGATCCGCTCCACCAGCCGCGCAAAATCCCCGCTCCGATAGCGCCGCGCCATGCGCCGCAACGTCACGTCGGCTCCTGATTGCAGCGGCAGGTGCAGATGAGGACACAGCCTCGGATTTGAGAAAAGATCTAGGAAATCGTCCGTCCAATCCTGGGGTTGGATCGACGAGATACGAATCCGCCCGATCTCCGTCTCCGCCAGCAGCCTGCGCACGAGCGCTGCCAGCGGCGCCCCGGGAAGCGGCAGGTCCGCTGCTCCGAGTCGATAGCGGTCGCGCCCATAGGCACCAATCTGCACTCCGGTGAGCACCACCTCGCAGCAGCCGCGGCCGACCAGCCTCCGGACTTCCGCCACGATGGCGTCGGCGGGTCGGCTGGCACTGTGCCCCCGGGCAAATGGCACGATGCAGTACGTGCAGTAGTCATCACAGCCATCTTGAAGCTTCACGAACTGCCGCACCCGGGTCTCTGGAAGCGGCCGCCGAGGGCCGGGACCGGAGTTTGCGTTCAGCCCGGCACTGTGCGTGCCGCCGGGGGTCAGGCCGCTCGTGGCGAGCTGCTCGAGCAATCGTCCCTTGCTGGCTATCACAAGGTCGACTCCCGCGACGGCGGCGACCTCCTGGGGCGAGACCTGGGCGTAGCAGCCCACCGCGACGATGAACCCTCCGGGGCTGAAGCGGGCCGCCCGCCTCAGCAGCTGGCGAGCCTGCTGGTCAGCTACCTGCGTTACTGTGCACGTGTTCACGACGCACAGATCGACCGGCTCGCCGAAGGGCCGTACTTCGACACCGGCGGCCGTGAGATCCTGGTGCAGCCGATAGCTCTCCGCCTGGTTCAGCTTGCAGCCCAGCGTGACAATGGCTGCGGTCCAAACCTGGCGACTCTTCACGCGAGACGAACCTCCACGGGAGTTCCTATCGCTGCGCCCAGCGTAGCAGCGGCGCTCCCTTCCGGCACGGAAATTTCCAGCCAGCCTTCGCCGTTCACCAACGCGACGAACTCTCGCGCCGGGTCATACCAGGTCGACATGCCCGCGATGGAACGGCCATTCACGGAGACGACGACTACCTGTCTCCGGTTCAAGTGCGTCTCTCGGACATTGGTGATCAGATTCCCGAACCGGTCGAGGTCCGAGACGATACCAAGGACCCGGTCTTCGAGTACCGTCGGGGTTCGCAGTCCCAACTCCACGATGGCATCGGTCGGCTCGCCCACCTCCTCAAGCGTGCTGCCCGCGGCGAGCCGAGCAGCGACGGGTGCGAACACGTCGCGGCCGTGGAACGTGCTGCTCACCGAGGGCAGCCACGCTGACGCAACGGTGAGCTCAGCCGCCCTCCACCCGGGGGTGGTCCTGGGCGCGGCAAGCGAGAGCAGTCCGTTGTCGGGGCCCACGAAGAAATGGCCGCCGCAGGACACAGCTATACCGCGCCGTGAACCGCCTACCCCGGGATCGACCACCGCCAGATGGACCGTGCCGGCAGGGAAGAACCGCGCCGCGCCCGCGAGTCGCATGGCGCCGATCGCGACATTTTGCGGCGGCACCTCGTGGGAAATGTCCACGAGTTGGACATCGGGGCAGCAACTCAGCAGCACGCCCTTCATGGCTCCCACGTAGCTGTCGCTGAGCCCAAAATCCGTGGTGAGCGTGACGATCCGCGCTTTCGGAGCGACGGTCAAACTCCTAATGTAGAGAGCCTTTCACCCCGCTCGCCCGGCGACGAGTGCGCCCCAATCCTCATCGATGAGCCGCTCCTTCACCTGAAGTCCCGCGCCACCGAACGCCTCCGCCACCGCGTCGAGGTCCACCACGAGGATGCCTGAAGCGATGATCGTGCCTCTCGGGTCAAGCAGCTCCACCAGCGTAGGTGCGAGCCTGGTGTTTACGCGGGCCGTCACGTTGCTGACGATCAGGTCGTGCCACCGGCCGCGCCAGGGCCCTCCGGTGTCGTCTGGGCTGCCCACACAGACGTGAATCCGGCGCGTCAGGTGGTTCAACCGCACATTGGATCGTGCAGCGTCTGCAGCTTGCGGGTCGATCTCGATCGCCGTGACACTCGGTGCACCGAGCCTCGCGGCGGCAATGGCCAGTATCCCTGAGCCCGCGCCCACGTCCAGCACCCGCGAATGCGAGCGCACCAGGGCTTCCATGGCCTGCAGGCACAATCGAGTAGTGGGATGCGTTCCCGTCCCGAAGGCGAGGCCGGGGTCGAGGCGAATGATGACGTCCCCCGCCTTCCCCCGGTAGCGCCGCCAGGCCGGCACGATTACGGTCCGCCTCCCGACGTGGACCACCGGAAAGAAAGGCTTCCAGGAGGTCGCCCAATCCTCTTCCGCGATCCGTCGGGTTAGGAGAGGTCCGACCCGCCTCAATTGGCCGATGTGCCAGAGGGCCGCTTCGATCTGGCGACATGCCAGATCGGCGGAGGCATCATCCGGAAGATAGGTCTTGATGACCACCTGGCGTGTGGGATCCCGCTCGGCGTCGTCGTAGAGGCTGGGCTGGACGAAGGGCACCTCGATAGCGACTCCCTGGCCGTGCAGATGCAACTGCTCGGCGACCGCCTCCGCAGCTTCCTCCTCGACCTCTACCGAAACTTCGACCCACGGCACCTTACTATTGTCGCCAGGACCGATTCGGACGGCAAAAAGGACGTTCCGCTGAGTCGCGGGGTATCGGACTCCGTGCCCGGCGTCGACAGGGGTGCCAGTGGCAGACGGTCGGTTTCCTACACTCCGAGGGCGTCGCGGACGCGGTCGAAGATGCTCTTCGGCTCGCTTTGCTCGGCATTCTGGAGGCTGGCGTCCAGCTTTTGAAGCAGTTCTTTCTGTTCGGACGACAAGGTCCGGGGCACCTCGACGATGAGCCGCACCTGGAGGTCGCCTCGCCGCTGGTCGCGGAGGCGGGGCACCCCCTCCCCCTTAACGCGAATGACTTTGCCGGACTGAGTGCCAGGCTGGATCTTGATGTGGGTCGACCCATCCAGCGTTGGGATCTCAATCTCCTCGCCCAGCGCCGCCTGGGTCATCCGAATCGGATAGTCGAGCAGCAGGTCAGTACCGGAACGGCGGAAGAACTCGTGGGGCCGGACCCGCACCCAGATGTAGAGATCGCCGGGAATGCCACCCCCCTGGCGGTGATCCGGAGGATCGCCTTGGCCCGTGAGCCGCATGCGGGTGCCATCCTCGATGCCCGCGGGGATGGCGACTTCAATCTGCTTTTCCACGGCGATATGCCCGTTCCCTTTACAGGTGTGGCAAGGAGACAGGATGACGCGGCCTTCGCCCCCGCACTGATCGCAGACGCTCACGTTGACGAACTGCCCGAAGATCGACTGGTGGGACCGACGCAGCTCTCCGGTGCCGCCACATCGCTGGCAGAGCACGGGCTCACTTCCGGGTTCGTTGCCCGAGCCGCGGCACGTCTCACACGTCTCGTGCTTGGAGACATCCAGAGTCCGGGTAACGCCAAACACGGACTCCTCGAAAGCGACGACGACCTCCGTCTGGAGATCGGCGCCCCGATGTGCCCGGGGGCGGCGGCCGCCGCCGGGCGCGCCTCGCCCGAAGAACGTGTCGAAGAGATCTTCGAAACCGAATCCGCCGAAACCGTCGAAGCCCATTCCCCCAGGCGAGTCCACACCGGCGTGGCCAAAACGATCGTAGGCGCGACGCTTCTCGGCGTCCCGCAGCACCTCGTGCGCCTCGTTGATCTCTTTGAAGCGCTCCGCGGCCTCAGGCGCGCTGTTCCGGTCCGGATGATGTTCCAGGGCCAGCTTGCGGAACGCCCGGCGAATCTCGTCTTCTGACGCGGAGCGGGTGACGCCCAGTACTTCGTAGTAGTCTCGTTTGGTGGACGCCATCCGCTACGCTTGACTCCTCAGTTCTGGAACTTGGCACCAGCCCCCAACGCGGAGGGCGGATTGATTATGCCTTGCCCTCGCTAAACCTCTCGAAACTCGCCCTCGACGGTACCCTCGTCCGGGCGAGTGCCGCCCTCACTGGGCGCCTGCCCACTCGTACTCCCGTAGACCGCGGTGCCCATCTTCTGCATTGCTTCGCTCAACTGGTCCGTCAGCGTCCTGATCTGGGCCACGTCAGTTCCGGCAAGCGCGGCACGCACTTCGTTGATCTTGGTCTGAACCTCTTCTTTCAACTCCGAGGGCAAGCGCTCCTCGTTCTCCCGGATGATCTTCTCTGCTGAGTAGGCGAGCGTGTCGGCGGCGTTCCGGAGCTCAATCTCCTCCCGCTGGCGCCGGTCCTCCTCCGCGTGTTGCTCGGCCTCTCGGGTCATTCGCTGAATCTCATCCTCAGTGAGACCGCTAGACGCGGTGATAGTGATACGCTGCTCGCGGCCGGTGCCCTTGTCCTTGGCCGAGACGGAGAGAATTCCGTTGGCATCGATATCGAAGCTGACCTCGACCTGTGGCACCCCTCGAGGCGCTGGCAGAATCCCATCGAGTACAAACCGCCCGATGCTCTTGTTGTCTCCAGCCATCGGCCGCTCCCCTTGGAGCACGTGAATCTCAACCGAGGTCTGGCCATCAGTTGCCGTGCTGAAGATCTGGCTCTTCGAGGTCGGTACCGTGGTGTTTCGACCAATCAGCGGAGTCATCACGCCGCCCAAGGTCTCGATGCCGAGAGTCAGCGGGGTCACATCGAGAAGCAGGACGTTCTTCACCTCGCCCTGCAGTACCCCCGCCTGAATAGCGGCACCGATCGCAACGACTTCGTCGGGATTCACACCCTTGTGCAGCTCGCGGCCAAAATACTTCTTGACCGCTTCCTGGACCATCGGCATGCGTGTCTGGCCGCCGACCAGAATTATTTCGTCGATCTGATTGGGCTGAAGCTCGGCATCGGCCAGCGCCTGGCGCACCGGACCGATGGTGCTCTCGACAAGGTCACCAGTGAGTTGCTCCAGTTTCGACCGCGTGAGCGTCATCACCAGGTGCTTCGGTCCCGAGGCGTCCGCCGTAACGAAGGGCAGGTTCACCTCAGCCTGCATCACCGAAGATAGCTCTACCTTCGCCTTCTCAGCGGCTTCCTTTAGCCGCTGGAGGGCCATGCGGTCGTTACGAAGATCAATGCCGTTTTCCCGCTTGAACTCGTCGCAAATCCAATCGATGATTCGCTGGTCGAAGTCATCGCCGCCCAGGTGGGTGTCGCCATTGGTGGAAACGACCTCGAAAACTCCCTCACCCAGACGCAAGACCGAGATGTCAAAGGTGCCGCCGCCGAGGTCAAACACCGCGATGGCTTGGTCCTTCCCCTTGTCAAGGCCGTAAGCGAGCGCCGCCGCCGTCGGCTCGTTGATGATGCGTAGGACCTCGAGGCCGGCGATCGTGCCTGCGTCCTTGGTCGCTTGTCGCTGGGCGTCGTTGAAGTAGGCTGGCACCGTGATGACGGCTTGGGTCACCGTCTCACCCAGATAGGCCTCCGCGTCTCGCTTGAGCTTCTGGAGGATCATCGCGGAGACCTCTTGCGGCGAGTGCTCTTTTCCTGCCAGGACGACCCGGAGATCATCGTTCGCGGCGCCTTTGATCCCATAGGGCACAAGCTTCTTGTCGCGTTCGACGATGGGGTCGCTCGTCTTGCGACCCATGAATCGTTTGATCGAGAAAACCGTGTTCTCGGGGTTGGTGATGGCCTGACGCTTCGCGACGAGCCCCACCATGCGCTCGCTGGTCTTTGGGTTAACCGCAACCACCGACGGCGTAAGTCTGCTGCCCTCCGCGTTGCTGATAACGCCCGGCTCGCCACCCTCCATCACCGCGACAACAGAGTTCGTAGTTCCGAGGTCGATTCCTATGACCTTTGCCATATCACCTTCACTCGCTCTTCTTATTCGTAGGGTGTCCGACCTTGACGAGAGTCGGGCGCAGCACGCGGTCGTGTAACCGGTACCCGCGTTGCAACTCACCCGTCACGACGGTGGCCTCGCCCGGTTCGCCCTCCCGGACGATTGCCTCGTGTTCGTACGGATCGAATTCCTTGCCCAGCGCCTCGATGGGCTGCAGGCCGTGGAGGTCTAGCACCGCCCTGAGCTTGCGCTCAATGAATACGATGCCCTCAACCCAATTCAGGTCCCGGAGCTCGGGTGGCAGCCCCGCCAATGCCCGTTCCAGGTCATCGAGGACCGGAAGCAGTTCGCGAATGAGACTCGCCTCAGCCGTTCGGACGAGATCGACGCGCTCTTGTTCCGTGCGGCGGCGGAAATTCGCGAAGTCCGCCTGCGTGCGCTGCCAGGCGGAGAGCTGCTGTTCCTTCTCGGCCATCACGGCCGCAAGCTCGTCTCGCAGGGACCTTACGGTGTCCTCGCCGTCGTCCGGTTTGCCGGACTCCCCCGGGCCCGCGCCGGTGTCCGGACCCGGGGACTGATCTGCCCCGGATTCAGAACCCTCGCCGGTGCCGGTCCGTTCCTGAGTTTCTTCTTCTGCTTCCATCACGACCTCAAGTCTCACTTTTGAAAGGTTCCTTCGAGCAGACTGTCCAGCAGTCCAGTGACGTATTCGACCATGGGCACGGCCCGCCAGTAGGGCAGCCGTGTCGGCCCGATGACTCCGACGATCCCAGAGATTTCGCCAGGCCGTCCGTAGGTTCCTAGAACCGCGCTGCAGACACGCAGCGCCTCGACCGGCTGTTCCTGCCCAATCGAAATGTAGACGCCCTGGGCCTGAAAGAGGGGGCCAATAAGCGCGTCAAGCGCTCGCGGGCGCTCCAGCGTTTCGACAATCGGCTGGAGAAGCCCCCCGGTACCAAACTCTGGCTGGCCGGCCATGTAGCTCAGGCCTTCAACGTGGACGTCAGCCCCTTGCCATCGATCTTCCTCTTCCATCAAATGCGACACCGCCTCGAGAATCGCGGGCACTGGCATGCCCGATGCGAATGCGCGGATCTCAGACGCCTTCTTGTCGATGAGCGCATCGTTCAGAAGTGCTTCGATCTCCGCAAGGCCAGACGCGGTAGTGCCTTCCATGCGGATCAACTGCTGACGCACCGCGCCGGACCATAGGATCACGACGAGCAAGATCGATCCCGGAGTCATCTCCACGAGATCCAGGCGCCGCAGTCGGCTGACTTGCGTCACCGGAGGGATGGAAACCACCGGTATCTGGATGAAGGAAGCCAGCACCGCGGCTGCCAGATGGAGCCACTCGCCGATTTCCGCGTCCACCTGGTGAAACTGATGCAGAATCGTGCGCTCCTCGGTCTGCGAAAGCCGTGCGTCCGGCATGAGGTACCGCACGTAGTGGCGGTAGCCCACGTCCGAGGGCACGCGGCCGGCGGACGCATGCGGGTGCTGGAGAAGTCCTCGCTCCTGCAACGCCACCATTTCGTTGCGAATCGTCGCAGAAGAGACCCGCGGCTCATAGCGGCGAACCACGGCCTCGGAAGACACCGGCAGCGCCGTCACAACGTACTCTTCGATGATGTGCTTGAGGATCCGGCTCTGCCGGGGAGTTAGCTCAAGTGCCTCCATCGCCCCATCCCGGCCGATTAGCAGTCTCGCCATCCGAGTGCTAACCGGCTCCCTACCAAGAATAGCAGTCTCGATTGGGCCTGTCCAGCACACAGCATCATGCTCCGAGACGACGTGCGTGTATGGGCCACGGAGGCACCGCTTTCTATCGAACGGACGGTCTACGAGGCCGTCGGTGACGTATAATTTGGGGCTTGGAGTGGGCGCCGGGCGGGGCGGATTAGCCGCCCCTTTTTCGTAACCGTCGGCGGAGAGGTGTATGGAGCCAGGCAATATCCGGCCCGTGAACATCGAAGAGGAGATGCGGAACTCCTACCTCGACTATGCAATGAGCGTGATCGTCGCACGGGCGCTACCGGACCTGCGCGACGGCCTCAAGCCCTCCCAGCGGCGGGTGCTCGTAGCAATGCACGACCTCAACCTGGCGCCGAACCGGTCTCACCTGAAATCCGCGAAGATCTGTGGCGATACCTCCGGCAATTACCACCCGCACGGCGAGTCCGTCGTGTATCCGACCCTCGTGCGCATGGCCCAAAGCTTCAACATGCGCTACCCGCTCGTCGACGGCCAGGGCAACTTCGGCTCGGTGGACAACGACCCCCCGGCGGCGATGCGCTACACCGAGGCCCGTTTGACGCCCATCGCAATGGAAATGCTCGCGGACCTCGACCGCGAAACGGTGGACTGGCAGCCCAACTACGATGCGCGACTCACCGAACCCGTGGTCCTCCCCGGGCGCTTTCCGAATCTCATCTGCAACGGGTCCGCCGGCATTGCCGTGGGCATGGCAACCAGTATTCCGCCCCACAATCTCTCGGAAGTCGCAGATGGACTGGTAGCCCTGATCGACAATCCCGAGGCTACCATCGAAGACTTGATGAAGATCATCCCGGGCCCGGACTTCCCCACGGGCGGGGTGCTCATTGGCCAGGAGGACATCCGGAGCGGGTACGCAACGGGCCACGGCCGCGTCATTATCCGCGCCCGAGCCTCCATCGAGGAGACCCGGGCGGGGCGCTGGCAGATCGTGATCACCGAGCTGCCTTACCAGGTGAACAAGGCCACGCTCCAGGAGCGCATCGCCCAACTCGTCAGGGATCGCAAGATCGACGGGATCGGCGACATGCGCGACGAGTCGGACCGCCGCGGGATTCGCCTCGTCATCGAAATGAAACGCGATGGCCGGCCCCAGGCAGTGCTCGCGCAGCTCTACAAGCACACGGCGCTGCAATCCACCTTTGGCATGAACATGCTCGCGCTGGTCGACGGTGAGCCGCGGGTGCTCAACTTGAAGCGGATGCTGCAGCTCTTCCTGGACCATCGTCAGATTGTCCTCACCCGACGCACCGAGTTCGACCTCAAGAAGGCCCAGGCTCGGTCGCACATCCTCGAAGGCCTGAAAATCGCACTCGACCACCTCGACCGGGTGATACGGACGATCCGGCAGAGCGAGTCGGCTGAGAGGGCGATGCAAGCCCTGATGACCGGCTACCAGTTGAGCGAAATCCAGGCCAAGGCGATCCTAGACATGCAGCTGCGACGGCTCGCTGCTCTGGAGCGGCAGGAGGTGCTGGACGAGCTCGCCGAGCTGCAGACCACGATCGCCTCCCTACAGGATCTGCTGGCTCACCCACCGAAGATCACCGCGCTCGTTCGCGAGGATCTGATCGAGCTCAAGAAGAAGTTCGGCGACCCCCGGAGATCACAGATCTCCGGCCAAGAGAGCGCGGAGATCACTCTCGAGGACATGATCGCAAATGACGCCACGGTCGTGACCGTGAGTGCGCGGGGTTACGTCAAGCGCGTCCCCCCGAATACGTATCGCGCCCAACGTCGCGGCGGCCGCGGCATCCGCGGCATGGTGCTGCGGGAGGAGGACGCCCTCCGTCACATGGTCGTGGCTCATGCCCACGACAACATCCTGTTCTTCACCGACCGGGGCAGGGTTTTCCAGCTCCGGGCATTTCAGATTCCCGAAGCTGAGCGCACCGCGCGCGGGGTCCCGGTCATCAATCTGATCAACGTCGACACGGACGAGACGGTGACGGCGGTGATCGGCATGTCCGAGTCCAAACAGTCCGACTACCTTGTGATGGCGACCGCGCTCGGCGAAATCAAGAAGGTGGCCGTCCAGGGATTCGAGTCAGTTCGCTCCAACGGGCTGATCGCCATGGATCTCGAGCCGGGAGACGAGTTGGGCTGGGTGCGCCACGCGCGTCGGGGTCAGGACCTGATTCTCGCAACCCGGCAGGGGCAGGTCGCACGGTTCAACGAACGCGTGGTTCCGGCCCGCTCTCGTGCCGCGGGGGGCGTCAAGTCTATGCGACTGGCCAAGGACGACCGGGTCTGCTCAATGGACGTTATCGTTGACACTGGCTCAGTCCTTACAGTCACCTCGGGCGGATTTGCCAAGCGCACGCCGGTCGACCAGTTCCCCAGACACAACCGGGGCGGCTCGGGCGTGATCGGCATGCGTCTGGCCGAGAAGAGCGGGGAGCTGATCACCGCCCGGGTCGTGCAGGGCGACGAGGAGGCCATGGTGATCTCCGCGTCTGGAATCGTCCTGCGAACCCCAGTCGCCAGCATCAGCGAACAGGGCCGGCCGGCCCAGGGCGTCGCCCTCATGGCACCCCGGCGGGGAGACCGGGTGGCATGCATTGCACTCCTGACCGCATCGGATGACGATTCTCCAGGCGGCTCAAATGAGGGGCCCCGTCCGATGCGCCCAAGGGGCAGCCAGGCACCTCTCTTGATCGGTGAGGGCGCCGAGGATGCCGACCTGGAAGCCGAAGCCGAGGACCTTGAATCCGACGACGAGTTCGAGGAGGCCGAAGGGGATGTCCAGGAAGACTCCGAGAACCAGGAGCCTGAGCCCTAACGCGGATTCTGTCCAGCACGGCTCGAGTCCTGCCCTGGTTATCGACCAGCACGAAACGCTCGGCTGTCACAGAGGTCGGCTGGGCTGCCGAGGCAGACGGGCGGACCAGGGAGCCGACTATCAGCAGCCCCGCCACAACAGCAGCCACGAGCGTCAGCCGCCGGAACAGTCGGTTGTCGCGCTCCAGCCGGTCCAGGCGCAACGCCATGCTTTCGTCCGCCTTCAACCTCCATCAAAATGGGGAGACTAGTCGCGGCCTACGTACCAGCTAGCGGGATCTCCGTCGCCGCTATCGAACGTGCCGTAGCCGCCGCTCAAAGGATCGATGGTGCCTGAGATACGAGCGGTAGTGGTATCGGTGATGTTCTGGTCTTGCTCCGGTGCGTCTGCGAACGTAATGGTCGCGGCGCGGACAGCCGTGACGCTGCCCACCACGGCCCCAGAGGCGAGGTCGTAGCTCCCGTGACAGGAGTCTTCGGAGGCGGTGATCGTGCCTGTGGCGGTCGCGCTCCCACGCGATTCGCTCCCGCTGCCTGCCACCTCGCATCTGAACGTCCCGCCCAGCAGATTCACGCGGAAGGACGTGGACCCCGCGGCGTTGGATTCGCTCCAGCCGCCGCTGTAGTGAACAACCGTCCGCCCCGGAAATCCGAGCGCCCTGGCGACCAGCACGTCGCTCTGAAGGGAATCAATCACCAGGCCAAGGGGAAGCCAGTCGGCGATGAGATCCGCGAATCCCGCGTCGAGGCCGTCGCTCTGCAGCCTGGCGCCCGGTTCTCCGGCGGCGGTCAGGTCGTATGAGCCGCGCGGGAGAGTCCGAGCGGTGGACTTGGCGGCGGGCGGCAAGGTGCGGCCTTTTTCGGCTATCCGCTTCACGACCGGCTCCCACTCCTCGTGCGTTTCGGCTTTCAGCCAGTCCAGCCATTCCCAGGCTCCGGGATAGACGACCAGCTGCGTCTCCCCGAACTTGATCTCACCGGAGAAGACGGCCTCAGTCGTTTTGCTGGATACGTAGATCAGGTCATACAGGCGCGCTCCCTTGTCGCTGCCCAGCTCCGCGCCCATTTCCGTCACCTTTTGCAGAGCCTGGCTGGTGGTGATGGTCTTGTCCTGGAAGGCGGTCCACATTTTCCCCAGCCCTGCCCCCACTTCGCCGAGGGATTTCAGAGCGGCGAATTCTGACACCGCCGAGGTTACGAAAATGGTGGATTGCACTGCGCTGCTCTCGCTGACAGCGTTCTGCTCCCCGAGCGCCAGCTCGATGCCCGATTTCGTGAATTTGAGGATGGCGTCGATGCCCGACACCAGCGCCAGCGGATCGTTGCTCAGCTTCGTGACGGCCGCGCTGGCGCTGCCCGCCGAGAGGTACGTTGTTCCGATGGTGACCGCGAGCGCCGAGGTGTCTTTGATCGCGTTGGCTGCGCGGAGGGCTCGGTCATGGAAGTCGGCCTCATCGGTATAGGCTGAGGACTCAATCCCGGCCATGGCCGTATTCAGGATGGCCTGGGCGCGCCGGGCATTGACCCCGTAGGCTCTCATCAGGGTGGCTATGGGCCGCCGAGGATCTCCAGCATTGAGGACGGCCTCCACTTCCTTGGGATCGATAGTCTTCGAGGGCCTGCTCTGAAAAAGGGGCAGCAATGGCAGTCCCATGGCCCGGACCGCGTTGTCGGGTCGGCCCTGGTTCACGCGAGCAAGGGTCGTGGATGGTCCCAGGCGGTTGGCGTACTCTTCCGTCTGCTCGGCCAAGTCCGCGAGGAGACCGAGGGCATGATTGGCATCGTCCAATCGCTCCAGGAAGGTGGGGTG
This sequence comes from Chloroflexota bacterium, assembly GCA_016202435.1. Lineage (GTDB taxonomy): Bacteria > Chloroflexota > UBA6077 > UBA6077 > SHYK01 > JACQOR01. Next base: position 16,492 of record JACQOR010000049.1, on the reverse strand, counting down.
GGGGGTCCGGGTCGGGTCCGTGAAAAGGACGGCGTTGGTGGCAATGATGGATTGCACGAGGGCGGCTGAGGACGCGCCGAAAGACACGCGCAGGAGCGCCTGGTCCTCCCGAGAGGTCGCGACTCCCCCTTGAAGGTATTCCACTTCGAAGGAGTCTTCGTCCTTCAGCACGAAGAGGAACACGACGGCGGCGACCAGGACGAGGAACGCCAGGAAGCCCGCCACCCGCTTCACCCCCGGGCCTCCGGAGGCGCCGCCCCGGGAACCCTGCGCCGCCGTGCCCTCCCCACGGCGGCGCGAGCAGCCCTCCTAACCGGAACGGGGTTCCGTCTGGCTGGAAACAGGGCGGCCCAAAACTCACTGAACGCGTAGAGCAACGTCAGCGGCGCGGCGAGCACAAACATCAGGCCGACAAGTCCGGCCAGCACTTGCTGCACCGTCCTGGGAAGGATTTCGTTCACCGCCGCGCCGAATGGGTCCCGCATAGCCAGCCAGACCCGGTAGCTGGCGTGCTCTTCTAGACCGACGGCCGCCCAGAGGAGGGCGCCTCCGCTGGCGAGGAACAGCACCACAAAAAGGAGGCCGACAAAGCCGTCCTTGAAGTAGCTGGCCCGAGTCTCCATCAGCTTTGCCCGGAGGAGAGCGGGTGCGCAGCACGGGTCCCGGCCGCGCTTCGGCCACGCGAACACCTGCTCATCGCGAGACAGCGCCCCTTACTACAGGCTCGCAAGTGTTGTAGAAGCGCCTTTTATCATGTTTGCGGCCAGCCGTCGAGCGGGTGACTGCGCCGGTAGCGCAACGTTCGCTGTGTAGATTCGGGAAAAAGGAGAGGGGCGCGTAACCTTCCCGAGGCAAAGGAAAAGCTTCGAGAAAGGAGGCCCCCCAGCAGTTGCGAACGGATCATCTACTCAGTCGTCGAGCACCTCAACCGAAGATGGAAGGACACCCCTCTCCACGAATTTACACACAAAGCTTGACGCTACCGCTGCTGACGAGTCCTTGTTTCTCCGCTCGGAATAGGGTAAACTGCTCCATAAGTGCAAACTGCACCTATGGAGAGAAAGTTCTGGCAGAGCACGAACCGCTCCGGGACCCGTCCGGAGCAGTCGGCCGCAATCTTGAGCCTTTCTTATTGTTGGAGCTGCTGCGCGGCCCTTCCTACGGCTACGACCTGATCCGCCAAATCGCGGCCCTCGGTTTCCGGCGCGCAGCGGTGGAGCCCGGAGTGGTCTACAAAGTCCTCCGCTCGCTTGAAGAGACCGGTGCCATCCATTCGCAGTGGTCTACCGAGGGCTCCGGACCTGCCCGCCGCTATTACGAGATTACCGACGAGGGCCGAGCGTTCCTGCGTCGACGCGCCCACCAACTCAAACGCTACCAGGCGAACCTGGAGCGACTCCTGAGCGCATATACAGATCTGACCGGCGACGATCTCAGCGTCTCCGACGACTCTAGCGCCCCGATAGGGGAGCCCGCTGGCGCCCGCTAGCGTACGAGAAGGGGACTGGATGCGGATCGTCATACGTCTTGCCGGGTATTACCGGAACTATTGGGGTGGGGTACTTGTCGCCGCGATCGCACTCGTCATTTCTACCGGCGTCGAACTCGCGACTCCCGCATTCATCGGCGTCGTGGTGGACTGCGCGCTCTCCGCGGTCGCCGGAAGCGCCAGGGTGTCGGGCCGGCCCTGCCCGATAGAGGTTCAGTCCGGTGACGTTGTCGGTCTGGTCATTGCCATCATGCTCGGCTTTGCGATCCTGCGGAGCATATTCCTCTTCCTGCACAGCTATTATGGCGAACTGGGATCGCAGGGCATCGCCTACGAGCTGCGCAAGCAGATCTACGAGCACCTGCAGAAGCTCTCTTTTAGCTGGCACGACCGTGCGCAAACCGGCCACATGGTGTCGCGAGCCACCAGCGATGTGGAGGCCCTGAAGAACTTCACGGGGCGCGCCTTTTTGCAGTTGGCCCGGTTCATCCTCATGATCGCGGGGATTGGCGCGTTTCTCTTCACCATGCACTGGCAGCTCGCGCTCGCCTCGCTAGTCGCCCTCCCCTTCCTCCTCAAAGCGGGTTCCTGGTACGGCCTGTCTGTCCAGCCGCTGTGGCGCCAGGCCCAGGAGGAGACCGCCGTCCTAGCCGAAATTGTCCAGGAGAACCTGGCCGGAAGCCGGGTCGTTCGGGCGTTTGCCCAAGAGCCGGCACAGGTCGCAAAGTTCGAGACCCAGAACAGACGCCTCCTCAACCAGTTGCTGCTGGCCGCCAGGGTGCAGTCCTGGGCCAACCCGTTGCTGGACGCCCTCGGGAACATCGGCCTGGTAACGGTCCTCTGGTACGGCGGCTATCTCATCATCAACCAGGAGCTGTCGGTCGGGGAGCTCGTAGCCTTCAACTCGTACCTCTTGCTCGTCGTGCGGCCGGTGCGCCAGATCGGATTCCTCGTGGGCCAGGCCGCCCGAGCCATCGCCTCGGGAGAGCGTATCTTCGAAATCCTCGATGCGCCGATCGACGTGCTCGACAAGCCTGACGCCTATCCCCTCCCGCCGATCAGGGGTGAGGTCGTCTTCGACCACGTCACCTGCAGCTATCTGGGCGGCCAGCCCGTCCTGCGCGACGTCAGCTTCGAGGCCCATCCCGGCGAGACGATCGCGTTGCTGGGTGCTACCGGCTCCGGCAAGACGACCATCATCAATCTAATTCCCCGCTTCTATGACGTGAGCGGGGGGCGGGTGCTTGTCGACGGTTACGATGTGCGGGACGTCCAGCTGGCGACCTTACGTCGCAACATCGGCATCGTGATGCAGGACACCACACTCTTCACCGGCACGATCCGAGAGAACATCGCCTTCGGCGCGCCAGAAGCTCATGAAGAGCAAATCGTTGAGGCCGCGCGCGCGGCGCGCGCCCACGACTTCATCGTGGACTGTCCGGAGGGGTACGACACCCCCGTGGGCGAGCGCGGCGTCACTCTCTCCGGTGGCCAAAAGCAGCGCATCGCCATCGCTCGCGCCCTGCTCATGGATCCTCGAATTCTCATCCTCGACGACTTCACCTCGGCCGTGGACACGGAGACCGAAGCGTTGATCCGCGAGGCCCTCGAGGTCCTGATGCAGGGCCGGACCACGCTGGTTATCGCGCAACGGGTAAGCACCGTCCGCTCGGCCGACAGAATCATCGTTCTCGACCGCGGCTCGATCGCCGGGATGGGCACTCACGAAGAGTTGCTCGAGAGCAACGAGATTTACGCCGAGATCTATCGGCTCCAACTCGTAGACCAGACGGTCGTGGACGCCATCGGCGAGGGCGCTGCCATGGCGCTTGCGGGGAGCTCAGGGCGCAGCCCCGGCAACGGACAGCGAAATGGCCACCGCAGCGGCGCCGGCAACGGCCGGTCAGGCGGAGGCCGGGTCCCCGGCTCCGGCCTCGGCGGCGGAAGGAGAACCGGCTAGATGATGATGGGTGGCGGTCCCGGATGGGGCGGCGGTGGGGGACCGTGGAGCCCGAGAGAGCGGGGCAAGGTTTTCGACCCGAAAGTCTTCGGTCGGCTTTGGGCCTACCTTCGGCCCCATCGACTCACGGTCGCCGGAGCGCTCCTTTTGGTCGCCATTTATTCCTCCATGCACATCGTAGGCCCCTACCTCCTCAAGGTGGCGCTCGATAACTATGTAATCGCAACGCAGGATCTGTTCGGCCTCACTGTGGTGTCGCTGTTCTTCCTGCTCAGCCTCGTCGTCAGCTTCTTCGCCCAGATGGGGCAGACCTATACGATGGCAAAAGTTGCCCAAAGTGTTCTCAGCGACATGCGAGGGCAGCTCTTTCGGAAGATCAACGCCCTATCGCTGAGCTACCACGATCGTCACGAAGCTGGCGTCACCATGTCGCGCATCGTGAACGATGTCGCGGTTTTCCAGGAACTGCTGACTCAGGGCGTCATCCACATGATCGCCGATGGTCTGACCCTCGTCGGCACGATCGTGATCATGGTCAGCATGAGTCCAAGACTCGCCACCTACACGTTCAGTGTGCTTCCGATCATGCTGATCGCCACGATCATCTTCACTATCTACGCTCGCAAGGCGTTCCTTCGAACCCGGGAAACCATAGGTCAGGTGGCGGCGGGCGTTCAGGAGAACGTCTCCGGCGTTCGAGTCGTGCAGGCCTTCTCACGCGAAGCCGTCAGCGGCGACAACTTCGATGAGCTAAACCGGGAGAATTTCCGGGCCAACCTCGTGGCGCTGCGAATCGGTAGCACCTTCCCACCCGTCGTTGAGTTCACCAGCATGCTCGCCCGGGCTATCGTGCTCGGCTTCGGCGCGGCAGCGATCATCTCGGGCGAGGTGACGGTGGGCATCGTCGTGGCCTTCCTGGCCTACGTGACTCGTTTCTTCGAGCCAATCCGCGAGTTGGCGCAGGTCTACACCCTCTTCCAGCAATCGATGGCGGCCGGCGAGAAGATCTTCGCTCTGCTGGACTACCCACTCGAGGTTGAGGATCGTCCCGGGGCCAGCGAGATGCCGCCCATCGAGGGGCGCGTCGAGTTCGACCATATCGGCTTCGCCTACACCGCTGGCGTTCCCGTGCTCAAAGACGTCAGCTTTGTCGCGGAAGCGGGACAGACGATCGCTCTCGTGGGCCCCACGGGGGCGGGCAAGACCTCCATCGCGAGTTTGCTCTGTCGCTTCTATGAGCTTCAGGAGGGAGCCATCCGCGTCGACGGCATGGACATTCGCGACGTCACCATGGCCTCGCTTCGGAGTCAGATGGGTATCGTGCCTCAGGATCCGTTCCTCTTCACCGGCACCATCGCGGAAAATATCCGTTTCGGTCGGCCAGACGCGCCCATGGAGGAGGTGATCGAGGCCGGCAAGCTCGCCAACGCGCACGAGTTCATCGTCCGCCTTCCCCAGGGCTATGAAACCGAGGTGTTCGAGCGCGGCCAGAACTTCTCCCAAGGGCAGCGGCAGCTCGTCGCGCTCGCCAGAATCGTCCTCGCCAATCCCAGAATCCTCGTTCTCGATGAGGCGACTGCGAGTATCGACACTCGAACCGAGGCGCTCATCCAGGCGGCAATCGGTCGGATTCTCGGAGGACGCACTTCCTTCGTGATCGCGCACCGGCTCTCTACGATCCGGAATGCGGATACGATCCTGGTCATCGACCAGGGACAGATCATTCAGCGCGGCAGCCACCGAGATCTGCTCCTACAGGAAGGCCTCTACCGGAATCTGTACCTGATGCAGTACGGGCGCGACCGGCGCGTGCACGGCGAGCTTGAGCCCGAATTAGAGTCGGCCGGAGTAGAGTAAGCCTCTCGATCCCCCCACTAAGGGGAATCTATGAGAATGGGCCCAGAGTACGTTAGCGGCAACCCGAGAAGCCCGGTTGCCATATGTACGCTTTCGAGCCATGACCTTTTCCAGAGCCTCTCCTCGGATTCGACCCTCCAGCGCGTGGCTATCGTGGGCGGGCTCGAGACCGAGAACCTCGGTATTGAGCGAATGCTTCGGACGTTACTGTTACGGCCGACGATTCGAGAGCTGATCCTGTGCGGCGAGCAGAATCCTCGGTGGCGGCAAGGCGACGCCGTTCGGGCCGTTTTCGAGAGGGGGACCGGTCCGAACGGTGAGATTCCGGGTTTCAGCAGCAAGCGGGCTCGCCTGCCGTCTTTGCGCTCAGGCGAAGTGGACGTGGTCCGGAGCCGAGTAACGCTTCACGATCTGCTGGGGGAGACCAGGATCGAAGCGATCCTCGCCGAGGTCGACGGCTGCCCAGCCGAGCCACCGGGGTCACCGGCCGGGGCCACACCCGCGCCCGCGAGTGACTCCCCCATTCCCGTACCGAACGCTCCGACCCGGATAGAAGCACTCGACCCCGCCGGCTTCTTCGTGATCCTGACGGATCGCAGCACGAGCCGGTTGATCGTGGAGCACTATGGAAACGACCGAGCCCTGCGCCACCGGCTGGCCGGGGAAAGCGCGGACTCCCTGAGCGCCGCCATCATCGAGTGGGGGCTGATCTCTCGCCTTGATCACGCCGCCTACCTCGGGCGCGAGCTGGCCCGGGCCGAGATGGCGCTTCGTCTCGGCCTCCCCTATGTTCAGGATGAGCCCTTCGCCCGCTAAGCTGAGCGGCGCGGCGCCGACCGCGGTCTGGGGGCGCAGCCCCCCATAGACGGCGTACGTAAATGGGGCGGGTGCGCGGGCTTCCCTGTGCTAGAATCCGCCGGATCCTAACGCCGAGAGCGCGGTGGGGTGACCAATGGCCCGGAAGCGGCGCCGCAAGCCGGGTCTCCAGCGCTGCTCGATCTGCGGGGAGTTTGCCCTTCTAGAAGAAACGGAATCTCGCATCTGCCTTGTCTGCCTGGGGAAGGTAGCCGTCAAACGACGGCGATATCCGTCACGCCGGCAAGAGGGGCGGGGGTCCCCGGAGAAAGAGGCCCTGGAGTCCGCGTCAGCTTGATTGAGCGCCCCGGCTTTCGCCGGGGCGCTCAATCGTATCCGACCATCATCTCACATACCTCTGTGTTACGTATGCGCCGCGGTTGGTCGCCGTCTGGTCTCCCCGGAGACTCTGATCGCGACCGTCTCCCCGGATCAGGCCGCCGAAGAGACCTGTCGGATGTCAGCCACCGGGTTGCGGAGCAATCCCACTCCTTCAATCTCAACCTCCACGATGTCCCCAGGCTTGAGGTACTCAGGCGGCCTACGCGTGTAGCCAACGCCGGACGGCGTTCCCGTTGCGATGAGGTCGCCCGGTTCCAGCGTCAGGCCTCGACTGAGCGACGCGATGATCGGGGCAATCCCAAAAAGCATGTCAGAAGTGTTTGAATGTTGCTTGACGACCCCATTCACCCGGCACTCGATCTCGAGCGCTTGGGGATCCGCGATCTCGTCCGCGGTAACGATCCAGGGGCCGAACGGACAAGTCCCGTCGAGACTCTTCCCCAGGAACCACTGCTCGTGAGCGCGCTGCACTTCTCGAGCGGAGACGTCGTTGAAGCACGTGTACCCGAAAACATGATTCAGCGCGTCTGCCTCGGAGATCCTGCGTCCACCGAGACCGATGACCACTCCCAGCTCCGCTTCCCAGTCATACCTGGTACTAACTTCTGCGTCGTGCAAGATCGGATCTTCAGGCGCGACGATGGACGTCACCGCCTTCGTGAAGAAGACCGGGACCTTTGGTAGGTCCGGTAGCGCCGCGGTCTCTTCCAGGTGCGCTTTGTAGTTGAGCCCGAGACAGAAGACGTTCTTCGCGGGTCTCGGAATGGGCGCCAGAAGCCGAACCTCTGAGAGCGGGCGGGCCGAATCAGATAGGTGCCCACGGGTTCTGGCTCTATCCACGAGATCACCGACCCGTGACCAGGCCGCGGGCCCGGCCTGTATCAAGCCAAGCATCGAGTCCGGAAGCGAGCCGCTTCCTTCGTGCCGCCCCAGCGCCCCCAGGTCGAGCACGTCTGAACCGTCGACGGCCCCGAGAAGATCCCGCTCGCCCGTCGTAAAAGTCACCAGACGCATTGCACCTCCCTCACCTCGGCTCGCACTACCCAACGAGACACAGAACTGCGTTCACGGTCCTTCATGGTATACATGGCCCCCTCGATCCACCAGTTGCAGGATGCCTGGATGCCCGAGCTTCCCGAAGTTGAAACGCTGCGCGCCGACCTGGACCGCGAAATTCTGGGGCATTCCTTCATGCAGGCGGAGGTGATTCAGTCACGAATGACTCGGGGCCAGGGGCTGGAGGAGATCGCGCACCGGATCAGGGGGCAGGTAGTCCGGGCGATCGGCCGACGCGGCAAGTTCCTGCTCGTGCACCTCAGCTCCGAAGACACGCTCTTGCTGCACCGCGGCATGTCCGGAAACATCTTGCTCGAGCTCCGGAGGGATCCCGTGAAGGAGCACCAGCACATGAGTCTGGAGTTGGACGACGGTCGCTTTCTCACGGTGTACGACCCACGGGGCTTTGGAGAAATCCGGGTGCTGGATCCCGCCGCGGTGGCCGAGCGGCTGGCGCTGATGGGGCCCGAGCCATTGGGGCCCGCATTCAGCGCCGAATACCTGGCCCGGCGATGGGCCAGCCGCACCGCGCCGCTCAAAACCCTGCTGCTGAATCAGTCCATGGTCGCCGGACTGGGAAATATCTACGCCGATGAATGCCTCTGGGCGGCGGAGCTCAGCCCGTCACGCCCCGCCGGCGCGGTGTCGCTCGCCGAGCTGGCGACGCTCCGCCACAGGATCCAGGAAGTGCTCTCGGAAGCCATCGAATGTCGCGGCACCACCTTTAGCGACGCCATGGACCTGTATGGCCGGCCCGGGACCTACCAGCACCATCTCCAGGTTTTTCACCGAGCTGCCTGCCCGCGTTGCCGGGGACAGATCCAGCAAATCCGCGTCGCTAATCGCGGCACGTCGCTCTGTCCGGCTTGCCAACGGTGACCGGCACAGCAGCGGACATCGGAGATTCGCAGCGAATCTCGCGGTGCTCACACTACCTCGCTCCCAGAGGCGCCCGCCGCGTGCCACTGCCAGAGGCCGGCGCGAGGCCGGTCACCTCAGGCGGACGGGGGCCTGAAAGTGGACTCTAGAGGCCAGCACACGCTTACCTGAGGGTTCTGCCCGATGCGAGTTCACACCAATGCCGCTTTGCTGCGGCGCCGCTCTCGAACCAGCGGAGCGTTTCTCCTGGCGGCCACGGTTTGCCTGCTCGGAGGGTTTTTCCTCTCCCTATTCCAGCAGGACCTCACCGTGCAGTACGGGCTGTCGATCGCCAGCCTGGTTGTTGGGCTCTTCCTGTGGTCGCGAAACCTGAGCTACCTCCAGCGTTGGGGCCCCCGGTGGCGCCAGGATGCCAAGCTGGAGCGGGCCCTTCGCGGCCTTGACGATCGCTATCACCTCCTGGTTGCTCCGGGGCCTGCCCTTCCGGACTACTTGCTGGTGGGCCCCATGGGCGTGTTCGTCGTCCTGCCCTCGGCCGTCGGAGGCATCGTCAGAGTACGCAAGGACGACTGGACGCACGCCGGCGGGCGCTCGCTAGCGCTCCGCTGGCTCTTCTGGTTCAGCCCGGATCCCTCATTTGGGGACCCTCCGGCCGAGCTCAAGCGCGCGATCCAGCGTACCCGTTTTTTCCTCGGGGAGCGTCTCCCGACGGAGGTTCAAGCGCAGCTCAAGATCGAGGGCCTTGCGGTCTTCACCGATCCGGCCATCAGCCTAGCCGTCCAGGACCCCAATGAGCCAGCGACCTCGCTACGCTCGCTCCGCAACCGCGTTCAGCGACTCCCCAAGAGCTTGCCCAACAACGCCATTCCTCAAGTAGTCCGGGCACTGATCGGGTAAACTACGATTCTCTTACCGGTCGCCTGATCGATATTCGGGCTTGCCGGTGTCGCTAGGTTGGCGTTACAACGGAGGCCATCCGAGAAGGAGACCCCCATGTCCTCAGATGCCACCCACGTCATCGCCTACACGGCCTTCTCAGACCACCGTGACGCACTGGCAATGGCGCGCTCGGTGGTCGAGCGACAGTTGGCAGCTTCGGTCCAGGTTCACGAGACGACGACTGTTCGCCCCATCGACGGTCGCCTTCAGGAGCTAACGCAATTCGTGCTCGCCATGCGCACGGCTACACCCATGATTCAAGCCCTTAAGGCCCACGTCCTCGTCCACAACCGAGAAGAGGTCCCCGAGTTCGTCGTAGTTCCGATCGTCGCGGCCAACCAGGAGTACCTGGGCTGGATCGACGACTACGTGGACGAGCGCCGCACCCTGACCGCCGCTTCGGACAGCCTCCAAGCGTAGGTAACGCTGGTCTCAAACGCCATAGTCCCTGGCTCCTCGTCAAGAAGGACGTCCCCTGATTTCCGCCACGAAGAAGCAGTTTCCCTCAGGAAACGGACAGGCTGTGCGTTCCGCCCGCCGAGATAGCGGTCATTCCGCCCGCGACTTGCACCGGCGTGAGCCGATCGTCCCTGTCGCCCTCCCCAACTTGATGATCATGGTCTTCGCCCCAGGCCCACACCGTACCGCCACTCTTCAGCGCGAGGGCGTGCTTCTCGCCTGCGGCGACGCTTTCAACCCCGCTCAGGGCAGGAACCTGAATCGGTCTGAGCGAATCTTTGCGGGTGCCGTCACCCAGCTGCCCCGAGCCATTGTCGCCCCACACCCAGACTGTTCCGTCGCTCTTGACGGCCAGGTTGAATTTCATTCCCGCGGCAATCGCTTGAACGCTTGCTAAGCCGGCCACCTGAATCGGGACCAGCGAGTCTCGCCTCGTCCCATTGCCCAGCTGGCCTCCGCTGTTGTCACCCCAGACCCAAACCGTTCCGTCCGCTTTGAGGGCGAGGCTGTGGTGGCCGCCCCTCCCCGCTGCAATCGCCACGACGCCAGTAATGCCGGACACTTGGACCGGCTGCCAGCGGTCGCGACGCGTCCCGTCGCCGAGTTTCCCACTCTGGTTGTCACCCCAAGCCCACGCGGTGCCATCGTTCCGGAGCGCCAGGCTGTACCGGTGTCCGCCGACGATGGCTACGATATTCGTCAGACCGGTGACCGGTTGAGGCAAGAAATGGTCTGCGTGGGTGCCGTCACCGAGTTGCCCCGACGTGTTGTTCCCCCAAGCCCAAACCGTACCATCGGATCTGAGCGCCAGGCTGTGGGCATCTCCCGCGGCGACTGCCACGACATTGCCGAGTCCGTTCACTTGGTAGGGCGATAGCCGGTCGGAACGATTTCCGGTCCCGAGTTGGCCCTGCTGATTGTCGCCCCACGTCCAGACCGAGCCATCCTGCTTGACAGCAACGGTGAACCGGTCGCCGCCATCAATGGCCCGCAGCAGTGTCATCCCAGGGATAGGCTGGGGACTGTTCCGATCGGTCCTGCCCCCATCACCTAGCTGGCCCCAGTGGTTGTCGCCCCACGCGTAGCCGCGGCTCCCAGACGGGCTCGCCGTCAGACTCGCGGTCGCCGTAACCGTGGCCGTTGGGCTTGGCGTCCAAGTCGCCGTGGCCGTATGAGTCGGCGTCGCCGTTGGCGTGGCCGTATCGGTCGGCGTCGCCGTGGCCGTATCGGTCGGCGTCGCCGTCGCCGTGGGCGTGTCCGTCGCGGTCGCCGTCGCTGTGGGGGTGTCGGTCGGCGTCGCCGTCGCCGTGGGGGTGTCCGTCGCGGTCGCCGTCGGCGTCGCTGTGGCCGTGTCCTGAGCGGCGATGGTCGGTAGGGGCGTTTCCGTCGGGGTCGCGGTTGGCGTGGCCGTTGGCATCTCCGTGGGAGTCGCGGTCGGCGTGGCCGTATCGGTCGGCGTCGCGGTCGCCGTGGGCATGTCCGTCGCGGTCGCCGTCGCTGTGGGGGTGTCGGTCGGCGTCGCCGTGGCCGTCGCGGTCGCCGTCGCTGTGGGGGTATCGGTCGGCGTCGGCGTCGCCGTGGGCGTGGCCGTTGGCGTCGCCGTCGGCAACGGCGTCGGTGTGAGCGTCGGCGTGAGCGTCGCCGTTGGCGTCGCGGTCGGCAGGGACGTGGCGGTGGGACTCGGCGTGGGCGTCACGGTCGGAGCCACCGAGGCGGTGCCGAGGCTGTGCAGCCCACCCGCCGCGAGCGCACCGGGCGCGCCCAGAATGGACACCGGCAGGGTACGATTGGTAAGCGTTCCGTCGCCGACCTGGCCGTTGCTGTTTCGGCCCCAGCCCCAGCTCGTGCCGTTGGTCTTCAGCGCCAGTGTGTGGAATCCACCGACAGCGATCGAACCTACTCCGGTGAGAGGGCTGGAAGCTCCGCCCACCTGAACCGCCGCGGTCTTTTGGACGGTGGTGCCGTCGCCCAGCTGTCCGGAAATGTTGAGGCCCCACGTCCATACCGTGCCATCGTTCTTGACCGCTCCGCTGTGGTTTTGACCCGCACCGATCGCAGTGGCACCCGCGAAGTTGCCGCCGCCATTGACTTTGACTTGCACCGGCGTGGTGACTGGGGACCCGCCGCTGGTCTGGTTTCCCACCTGGCCATTCACATTGGCGCCCCAGCCATATACCGTGCCGTCTGCTTTCAGGGCGATGCTGTGCTCGAAGCCGCCGGAGACCGCGACCGCGCCGGTCAAGAAGGTCGGCGAGATACGGTTGGCCACGAGGCGGTCCGTCTGGTCACCGAGCCCGAGCTGAGCACGGCCGTTGTCACCCCAGGCCCACACCGTGCCATCAAATTTCACGGCGAGGCTATGCGTGCCACCACCCGCGATGGCCACGACGCCGGTAAGAGGCACCGGAGAGCTGGCTGGCGTTTGCATCACCTGAACCGGCAGCGTGCGGTCCAGGATGTCATTGGTCCCGAGCTGACCCTGGCTGTTGTCCCCCCACGCCCAGACGGTGCCATCCGACTTGAGCGCCAGGCTGTGGGCGTGACCGGCGCCGATGGCAATGACGCCGTTGAGACCCGTAGTAGCGCTGACAGCCGCTGGACTCGAGTGGTTGATCAGGGTGCCGTCACCCAATTGGCCGTCGCTGTTCAGGCCCCAGGCCCAGACACTGCCATCGCTGCGCAGAGCGAGGCTGTGGCTCAGCCCGCCCCCAAGGGCGCTGATGTTGGTCAGGACGCCGATAGTCGCCGGACTGCTGCGGTCGGTTGTCGTCCCGTCTCCCAGCTGACCAAAGGCATTGTCCCCCCAGGCTCGGCCCGGGAAAGGGCTGGGGGGTTGGTTAAGGGGTGCCGCCTGCGCTCCACTGGGAAGCGCGAGAGAAAACGCGACCAACGCCGCAGTCACTGTGGCTGAGAGATTCCTTGCGATAGCCGGCGCGGTGCAGATGAAACGATTCCTCGGTGCAATCTGGCTCGCGGGCCAGCGCATGCTGGGCAGAACAGTAGCAAGCGCTACTGAGGCGCTACGTTGATATTCCAATTCTAGCGGCCAGGCGGTGGCAAACATGACGATTTGCTGAAGAACTGTGGGGATTTCACCAGGGGGCGGCTTCTGGAAGGCTCGCCGCCCGCGGGCTACTGCGGGCCCCGTTCCGGTGCGAAGCCGCGGCGTAACGTGTTCTCGGTGACCGTGCGCGGCTCCAGGAACTGCAGGAGGTAATCCGGGCCACCGGCCTTCGAGCCGACGCCGGACATCTTGAAGCCCCCGAAGGGCTGGCGCCCCACCACCGCGCCGGTGATCTTCCGGTTGATATAGAGATTCCCCGCCCGGAAGTCCCGCTTGGCGCGCTCGATGTGCTCCGGATGCCGGGAATACAGCCCGCCGGTGAGCGCAAAATCCACACCCGTCGCCAGGCTCAGCGCTTCATCGAAGTCCACGGCCTTCAGCACGGCCAGCACCGGGCCAAAGATCTCCTCCTGGGCGATCCGGGCCTCAGGGGGCACGTCCCCGAAAATCGTCGGCCCGACGAAGTAGCCTTCGCCGAGGGGCGCCACGTCGGTCTCGAAGATCAGCCGCGCCTCATCCCTCCCGATCTCGATGTAGCCCCGCACCTTGTGGTAGGCATCGGCGTCGATCAGCGGCCCGACGACCACGCCCGGATCCTCCGGTGACCCAACGCGGACGCTGCGACTCGCTTCCACCAGGCGGCTCACAAAGCGATCGTGCACCGGCTCCGCGACGATGACCCGCGAACACGCGGAGCACTTCTGCCCCTGGTAGCCAAATGCCGAAGCCAGCACGCCCAGTACCGCGTCGTCGAGGTCCGCGTCGTCATCCACGATGATGGCGTTCTTGCCGCCCATCTCGGCAATGACTCGCTTCAGGTGCCGCTGGCCCGGCTGCAGGCGTGCGGCCCGCTCATAGATTCGGGTTCCGACCTCTTTCGATCCGGTGAAGGCGATAACGGAGACTCGCGGGTCGGTCACCAGATATTCGCCCACCTCTTCACCCGGGCCGGGCAGATAGTTCAGCACTCCGGACGGGAGCCCAACGCCCTCAAACACTTCCATGAGCTTGGCGGCGATGACCGAGGATTGTTCCGCGGGCTTCATCACCACGACGTTGCCACTGACCAGGGCGGCCGACGTCATGCCCGTGAGAATAGCGAGCGGAAAGTTCCACGGCGCGATAACCGCGACGACCCCCCTGGGCTGGTAGAAGTACTCGTTGGTTTCGCCCGGGTCATCCCCGAGCAGCCGCGGCTCGGCGAGCGAGACCATCTCTCGGGCGTAGTACTCCAGGAAGTCAATCGCTTCGGCGACGTCGGCGTCAGCTTCCCGCCAGGGCTTGCCCACCTCGAAGATCTCCCACGCTGCGAGCTCCAGGCGTCGCCGCCGGATCTCCTCCGCCGCCCGGAGAACGTAGCGCGCGCGCTCCTCCACGGCCGTATCCCGCCAGGAGGGGAATGCTTCGGCGGCCGTGCGTACCGCGCGGTCGGCGTGCGCGGCCGTCGCGCTCGCCACCCGACCTACCACCTCCGAGGGGCGCGCCGGATTGACCGAATTGAACTCGGCGCTGGTCCGTACCGCTTCTCCCCCAATAGTCAGCGGGTACGAAGCCCCCAGCTGGCTGCGCACCTCCTCGATCGCAGCGGCCATGGCTCCCCGTGGCCCGTCCTGCGAGAAGTCGAGCACCGGCTCGGGCCGGTACTCTGTGACGCCGTCGCCACGCGTCATCTTGCTGATCTCCTTCTCTGATCTGAGCCCACTTGCCCGAAGCTGGAGCGGCGGGCGGAGCAGCTCTTCCGCGGTCCGCGTCTCGCTTGCGCCCAGGCGAACGAAAGACTGGTCCGACGTGTTTTCGAGCAGCCGCCGTACCAGATAGCCCATGCCCGGCAGCAGATCGCCGTAGGGCACGTAGACTCGAGTGCGCTGTCCCAAGGCGACCAGCGCTTCCTTGAGCTCGTCGCCCATTCCATAGAGCATCTGCACCTCGACAGCGCCTTCGGGCAGACCTTGTTGGCGCATCAGCGCTACGCCATGCGCGATGCTGCGGACGTTATGAGTTCCGAGTGCGAGCCGGATGCGTGGGTATTCCCCGAGCAGCAAGTCGGTAAGGCGCTCGTAGCTCACGTCGGTTTCCCACTTGTGCTGAAAGACCGGCACCGGCCATTCGCGGAGCCGGGCGACCACGGTCTCGTAGTCCCAGTAGGCACCGCGCACGAGCCGAACGCCAATCGGCGCTGGCCGTCTATGGACCCACTGGATTAGATCCCCAAGATCAGCGTCAGTCTCGCGCAGATAGGCCTGGAGCACGATGCCCGCGTCGGGCCAGTCCGCGAACTCGGCTTCCTCCAGCACCTCTCGAAAAACGCGGAGAATCACGTCCTTGTAATCGTGGTGCTCCATGTCCACGTAGACGAAGGCGCCGACCTCACGAGCCCGGCGAAGAATCGGACGCAGCCGCTTTTTCAAGACCGACATCGTCCCCTCTCGATCCACCGGGTCCAGCTGGGGACACAGCGAGCTGAGCTTCAGGGACAGGTTGACCCGCGGAACTGGGCCCTCCGGCCCTTCCTCCAGGAGCGGCTGACGCGGCCAGCTCTGAACCAGGCCCGCCAGCGACTCGAGCAAGGAAAGGTAGCGATCCTGGTACGCGGCCGCCTCGTTTTCGCTTACCGCGACCTCGCCCAGCAGGGAAACCGTGAAGCCCTGACGCTGGTGCCACAGCCGGCGCAGCTCCGGCGCCATGGTTTCGATGGTCGCGCCGGCAATGAATCGCCGCGCCATGCGCTGCGCGTTGCGGCGCACCGCCATCGCAACCGCCCGCGCCGCCACCGGATTCTCAGAAGCGAAGTCCAGGCCCCATTGGGCGACCGCGGGGAATGCCAGCCCCGGGTCAGCGAAGTACGCCTGAAGATGTTGGGCGACCTGGGAGTGGCTCCGGAGCATGGGAAAGACGTCTACGAACCGGAACAGCTGCGCCTTGAGAGCATCGTCCTCCATCGCCCATTCGAGGATGCGCTCTTCCCACCACCGCTCCTGAAAAGCGGTGGGGCGATGCTGGCGAGCCCGGGCCAAAACCTGCTCGCCAAAGCTAATGGTCGCTGCTTCGACCGACTCGTCCACCGAAACCGCGCCGCGCCTCCCGTGCCACACTAGGAAGGTACAGCACTGGCGGCCATTTGGCCGCCTACATCAGCCGGCCAGCCGCCGCTCCAGGGCCCCCTGCTGATTCCGAATCTCGGCCGGCAGGCTCTCGTCATACTGGCTCAGGAACTGCGCGTACTCAGCCGCTTCTCTCTGCCATTCCGAACGGTCGACGTCGAGCAATACTTTCGCCTGCTCGGCCGTCAGCCCCAGGTCGGAGGTCCCCAGCGCCGCGGCAGTCGGCACCGTGCCGATCGGCGTGTCCACGGATCCGTCCTCAGCCCGGCCCTTGACCCGGCCATAGATCCACTGGAGCACTCGCATGTTCTGGCCAAAACCGGGCCAGATGAAGCGGCCGTCGGCGTCGCGACGGAACCAGTTGACGTGGAAGACGGCTGGCGCCTGGCTGGCTTTTTTCCCCATTTCGAGCCAGTGGTTCCAGTAGTCGCCCATGTCGTAACCGCAGAAGGGCAGCATCGCCATCGGGTCGTGGCGGAGCACTCCGACCG
>JACQOR010000053.1 GCA_016202435.1 Chloroflexota bacterium | reverse complement strand
GAGCGGACGAGTGCCGCGGTGGGTCGATTACCTGGCGCTAGGAGGGGTCAGGAGCGTGGCGCACGGCACTCCACGGCGTGGACTTGAAGCAGCAGGTCGCGTCGCGTTCGTTCTGCGGTATCTGTGAATCTCTGAAGGGAGAAAGCCGCCTATGACCAGTCTCGCGAAAACGGCCATTGTAGGAATTGGCACGACCGAACAGGGACAAATTCCGGGGTTCACCGGGGAAGAGATTGCGGTGCAGGCCGCTGTGGCGGCCCTGAAAGACGCCGGCATTGACAAGACTCAACTGGATGGCATCGTCACGTGCAAGCCGCCAGGCGGCCCCCCGCGGGGTGGCATTGACGAGAACATCTGCCGGCTCATGGGAATCAATCCCGACTTCAGCTCGACCCTCGAGTACGGCGGCTGCGGCTTCTCGCTGCACTGGGCAGCAGCGGCCATCGAAGCAGGTATCGCCAATAACGTCCTAATAGTGATGGGCTCTGATGCTCGGAGCCGCCGAATCAGCATGGGCGGAGGACGGGATGATTTCGTCGCTCCGTACGGCCTCGTGCACATTGCGGGCATGGCGTCGTTGGCGATGCGGGTGCACATGGCGAAATATGGAACGACCGAAGAACAACTGGGATGGGTTTCGGTATCCCAGCGCGAATGGGCAGTCAATAATCCACGCGCGATCTTCCGCCAGCCGATGACGATCGAAGACTACCTCGCGCTGCCATACTGGGCCGCTCCGCTGCGGCGTCCAGACCTCACGATGATCTCGGATGGGGGAGTCGCGTTCGTGGTGACCGGTGCGGACCGCGCCGCGGATTTCAGAGCAACGCCGGTCTACGTCCTGGCTATGGCGCAGGCCAGCGGCATGGCACACGACCAGAATCCTGACCGACTCGAGCGGCCATATATTCGTAAGATCGGGCAGAAGCTGTACGGCGCAACCGGCTTGAGCCCCAAGGACATCGATGCCTGCTATTTCCAGGATGCGACTTCGTTCTGGGTCCTCCAGCAGCTCGAGGGCTATGGGTTCTGCGGAATCGGGGAGGGTGGCCCGTTCCTGGCTGAAGGACACACGCGACCGGGCGGCGATCTGCCGACAAACACCGGTGGCTCGCAGCTCTCCGAGAGCTACATGTGGAACTGGCTCAATCTCTACGAGGCAGTTGATCAGGTAAGAAAAACGGCCGGACCACGCCAGCTCCCGAAAGCGGACGTGGCACTCCACGGACAAACGCATGACTTCTGGAAAGGAGCGGGGACGATCCTTTCAGTCCACAGCGGATCATGAGCGACTACACCAAGCCTCTTCCCGATATCGAAGATCCGACGAGTGCTCCGTACTGGGCCGGAGCCAAGGCGCACAAGCTGGTGATGCAACGCTGCCCAAACTGCTCTTATGTGCGCTTTCCCCCCAAAAAGGTATGCCCGGAATGCCTGACCTTCAGCGACAACTGGGTAGAGCTTCCTCCGAACGGTGTGTTGCAGAGCTACGTCACATATGACCACGCGTTCGACCCCCGGTTCCAGGACGACCTTCCCTATACCGTCGGCTATATAAAGCTCGATGACGGGCCGCGAACGTACGGTACGCTTCTGGGCGACCGGAAGGATTTCGCCATCGGCGCGCGGGTTCGGGCGGTCTTTGACGATGTAACTCCTGACGCGACGCTCGTCCGCTGGGAGTTGGCCAGCTAACGCTGGGAGTGCTTTTCGAACCTCCGTCTGGACGCGAAGCTTCGCGTCCAGACGGAGGGGGCGAGCGCTTAACTTTCCTCGAGCAAGGCCCAGGAGTCGGTCTACCGGCCTAATGTTTCTGGCGATCTCCTCAAAAAGTGTCCTGAACCAGCACATTACGTTGCACTTGCCATAATGCGGCGCTATACTGCGCGCGCTCACCAAGGGTTACCCGTAAGGAGCAGCGACTGGCGCGACAAACGCAGGTCCATCCCCTGAAGCGTCCGCGATCCCGCATCCAGCGTTTTCTCAATCCCCTGAGCGGCCGTGGAGTTCCGTAGACGTAGGGACGCCAGGGGTGGATGGATTCTCGCAGGCAGTCTCATCGGGGTTTCCGCAGCCCTAGTTGGTGCGTACGCCCTGTGGCCGCGCACTGAGCCTCCCGAGGCCGTCGCTGCGCCTCCAACCAGCGACACACTCGCAATCTTCCAGTCTGCCGACCGCGCCCTCGCCTCAGGCGCCTGGCTGACCGCCGAGCAGAGCTACGCCCACGCCATCGCGATCGATTCGACCTCCGCTGCCGCAGAGATCGGACTCGCCCGGGCGCTCGTGTACCAGCACCGAACCAAAGAGGCGACGCTCCACGCACAGCGAGCCGTGGACCTCGCGCCGCGTCGGCCGGAGGCGCAGGCGACGCTCGCTCTCGCCTTGAGCTGGGCCGGCGATCTGGACGGCGCGACCGCCGCGGCCCGACGGACCATCGATTTGGATCCGAACGATGCTGAGGGGCACGCCCTTCTCGCTGAGACGTACGCTGACCGATATCAGCTTTCCGACGCGTGGCGATCAGCCGACCGGGCCTTGGCCATCGCTCCCGATAACCCTGAGGTGCTGCGGGTCCGCGCCTATCTTTTCGAGACGGCCGGCCAGTATGCTGACGCTATTGGAGCCTACCGTCAGGCGATCGAAGCGGCGCCGGGCCACTCGCATCTCCACTTTTCGCTGGGGACGGTACTGGGGACACTCGCCAGGTACGATGAGGCGGCCGACGCCTTTCGCACGGCGATGACGCTGGCACCCTCCGACGCACGCCCTCGGGCGGGTATGGCGATGCTGTACATGGCCCAGAGCGAGGTGCCCGCCGCCATTCCATACCTCGAGGAGGCCGCCCTCCTGGATCCGACGTACGCCACGGCTCAAGGACAGTTGGGGACGGCACGGTACTTCCAAGGAGACTACGAGCGAGCCCGCGAGCCGCTTGAGGCGGCCGTGCGCCTGGAGCGCAACAAAGACCGACTGAGCACGTACCGGCACGTCCTAGGCTGGGTCTACCTGAGGTCAGACTTGCTGGATGAGGCCCAGGTGGAGTTCGAGGGGGCGCTCACGCTGAATCCACAATTCGAGGGCGCAAGAGATGGGCTGGCCGCCGTTTTTCAAAAGAGGACCGGCCCGGCCCGCCCACGCTAAGATCCGGGGGTGTTTCCTCGTTCGAAGGACGGGGGGTCTGGTCGGCTCCCACTGGGATGTGGGCGGGCTCGCGACACCTGGGCCTTCTTCTCGGCAATACGCGAAACTCCTGCAGCGTTGGTGAGGTGGTAGATGATCTTCGCTGACTTCTACGGGCCGCCGTCACTCTTTGCCAGCACGATGGTGCCGCTCCAGGAGGGCATCGCCAGGGTCTTCAAGGCTCGGGCCGAGGACATCGTGCTTCGGCGGGTCGAGGTCGATAGCGACTACCCGGCGACGGAGATTTGGATCGAGCTCAGCTCCGACGAGCAGCTCGTCCGCCACGGGAAGGAGTTGGCTCAGACGGTTACTCGCATTGTGCAGGGAGCGATTCCCGGCGACGTCTGGGTACTCTTCAGAGTTGTGCCGCTCCGGTACGTCTACTTGAATGGCGAACCCCGTGCGCGGGGGATGGCCACCCTGGAGTAGGTACGACGGGCTGAAGAATCGCGTTAGACCGGTATAAGAAGGGCTCCCCGCCAACGACGGGGAGCCCTTCTTTTGGCCACAAGGACGGGATAGTGCGTCCTCTAGTAGTCCATGTGCGAGGGCATCATGGGCTGCGGGTTCTTTTCCGGCACGTCGGTGATGAGGGCCTCGGTGGTGAGGATCATCGCTGCGATCGAGACCGCGTTTTCCGCGGCCGAGCGCACGACCTTGGCCGGATCGATAATGCCTTTCTTGACCATGTCGACGTACTCTTCAGCGAGGACGTCGAAGCCGACGTTCTTGGAGTCCTGAGCCTGCTGCTGACGACGGACCTCCTCGATGACGACGGAGCCTTCGAAGCCACCGTTCTCCGCGATCTGGCGCAGCGGCTCTTCGAGCGCTCGGCGCAGGGCGCGCACGCCCACGGCCTCGTCGCCCTCCAGCTTAAGATCGCTGAGCTTGGCCGCGGCGTTGAGCAGTGCGACGCCGCCGCCGGCGACCACGCCCTCTTCGGCCGCCGCCTTCGTCGCGGAGATAGCATCATCGACGCGGGACTTGCGTAGCTTCTGCTCCGCTTCGGTGGCTGCTCCGACCTTCAGTACGGCCACACCGCCCGATAGCTTCGCCAGCCGCTCTTGCAGCTTCTCCTTGTCGTAGTCGGAAGTCGTGATGTCGATCTGGGCCTTGATCTGGGCAATGCGAGCCTGGATAGCATCCGCAGAGCCACGGCCCTCGACGACCGTGGTCTCGTCTTTGTTCGCGACCACGCGGCGGGCTCGGCCCAGGTCTTCCAGGGTCGACGAATCGAGCTTGCGGCCGGTCTCGTCCGAGATTACCACCCCGCCGGTCAGGATCGCCATGTCTTGGAGCATGTCCTTGCGGCGATCGCCGAAGCCGGGCGCCTTGACCGCAAGCGCGTTCAGGGTGCCACGGAGCTTATTGACCACGAGCGTAGCGAGCGCATCGCCATCGACGTCTTCCGCGACGATCAGCATATCTTTGCGGCCGCTCTGGAGCACCTTCTCGAGGACCGGAAGGAGATCGGCGATGGCGCTGATCTTCTTGTCGGTCACCAGGACGTAGGGCTCCTCGAGGATCGACTCCATCCGCTCCGCGCTGGTGACGAAGTAGGGGCTGATGTAGCCTCGGTCGAATTTCATGCCCTCGGTGAACTCTACGTCGATGCCCAGGCCCTTGCCGTCTTCAACGGTGATGACGCCATCCTTGCCCACCTTGTCGAAAATGTCGGCCAGGATGCTCCCGATTTGCTCGTCCGCCGCCGAGATCGTTGCGATGTGTGCGATGTCGTCGCGGCCCTGAACTGGAGTGGCGATTTCTTTGATATGGTTGACGACCGTTTCGAGCGCCTGTTCGAGGCCGTGCTTCATGAGCATTGGATTCGCGCCCGCCGCCACGTTCTTGAGCCCTTCCGTGACGATGGCCTGCGCCAGCACGGTCGCGGTGGTGGTGCCGTCGCCGGCGACATCGTTGGTTTTGGTGGCAGCCTCTTTCAAGAGCTGGGCGCCCATATTCTCAAAAGGATCCTCGAGATCGATCTCTTTCGCGACCGTTACGCCGTCGTGGGTCACATTGGGCGCGCCGAACTTCTTGTCGAGTGCGACGTGGCGGCCCCGCGGGCCCAGGGTAGACTTTACGGCCTCCGCGAGAGCGTCGATGCCGGCCTTAAGGGACCGTCGAGCCGCCTCATTGAACTCCAGTTGCTTCGCTGGCATTCTTTCTTCTCCTCTACTCGTTTACGATGGCGAGCACGTCCGACTCGCGCAGAATCAGCAATTCCTCATCGTCAAGCTTGAACTCGGTGCCAGCGTACTTCGCGTACAGGACGGTCTGGCCGACTTTGACGTCCATGGCCAGGCGGTTGCCATCTTCAAGGACGCGGCCGGGACCGGTGGCGATCACCTCACCTTTTTGAGGGCGCTCCTTGGCCGTATCCGGAAGCACGATTCCGCTCTTCGTGACTTCCTGTTCTTCGGTGGGTCGTACTACGACTCGGTCTGCCAGAGGGACGAGCTTCGTGCTGGTTGCCTGTGCCATGGGCCTTCCTCCGTGTGGTTCTGAGACTGTGACGGTTAGGATTGAGGGAGCCTGTTGGGATGTTAGCAGTCGGACCCCCCGACTGCTAACGGGAATATAACCAATGTCTCTGAGGCATGCAAGCGCTGTTCTTGGACGGGTGACCAGCGGCAGCGGGACGCTGCTGGTCTTCGGGGCGCTGCTCGAGCTATGGGCGGTCGCCTACGTAGTCTGGCCTCCGGGTGACGACATTCCTCGGCACGTGGTGCTCTTCGCCGGTGCCTGGCTCGGCTATGCACTGGCCATCGCCGTCGTGCTGCGGCTCAGCCCGGCCGCAGCCTCGCGACATCTGGCTCTCATCTTCGGAATCGCCATCGTGGTCCGGGGAACCTTGCTCTTCACCTCGCCGACCCTCTCGGACGATGCCTTCCGTTCAGTTTGGGACGCCCGGATCATGCACGCGGGTATCAACCCGTACCTGTACCCACCCGGAGCTGAAGAGCTCGCGCAATACCGCGACGAAGCCATCTGGCCGCGGGTGAACGCACCGCACCAGCGGACGCCCTATCCGCCGCTCGCGGAGCTAATGGGGGCCGTGGCGTACGCGGCGCTTCCGGAACGGCCGGTGGCGTTCCAGGGACTCGCCGCGATTGCGGACCTGCTGTCCGCGGGCCTGCTGGCCTGGCTGCTGCACCGGGTCGGGGTGGACCCGCGGCGAAGCATCGTGGTGGCGTGGAGTCCCGCGGGGGCGCTCCACTTTGCGCACAGCGGCCACAATGACTCGTTGATGGTGGCGCTGGTCATCGGCGCGGTGTTGCTGCTGACTTTTGGACGGCGATCGCTCGCCATGATGGCCCTAGCCGGAGCGGCAATGGTCAAAGCCGTGCCGTTGCTGTCCGGGCCGGCGTTCCTACGCCAGACGGGCTGGCCTTCGCTGGCGCTGGGAGTGACCGCGGCCGCCCTGATGGGCGCGCCGTTTGCCTCTGCTGGGCCGGCTGCGCTTTCCGGGCTCCTGGAGGAAGGGGGCGAAGCGCGCTTCAACGATAGCTTCCACTGGCTCGTCGAGCGCACGTTCGCCGGTCTGCCCGGAGGTGCGGGGAACACTGTGGCGAGCCTGTTGGCCCTGGGCGTCGTCGTCATCGGCTCGCTGGTCGCGATGCGCTACGCTACCTCGCCCCTGGCGGTCCTGGTCGCGGGCAGCCGCGTGCTGGGGCTCTATCTCCTCGTCGCGGCGGCAGTCCAACCGTGGTACGTGGCCTGGGTCGCACCCCTCATGGCGGTGAGCTTGCAGAGGGGACGGGGGATGGGGCCCTTCGCCTTCACCGATGGCCTGGCGTGGCTGTGGTTTGGCGGTACCGCCGTGCTGACCGACCTGACGTATCTCCCCGGCGGAAGCGGACACTGGCCCTGGATTCGCGCGGTCGAATACCTTCCGGTATACGTGGTGCTGGTTCTCGCGGTGATCGCATGGCGCCGTCAAACCGGCATTGAGCGCACGCAATGAAGACGCCCGTCGCAACTGCGACGGGCTTCCGGCTTGACCTCGGCCTAGAGGCCGCCGCGGCGCTTCATTCGGGTGCGGCGCTTGCGCTCGGCCCGCTTCAGCTTCGCGCGGGCCTTTTCTCCTCGGCTCATATAGGTCTGGTGGCGCTTGAAGTCGCCGAGGATGCCCTCTTTCTCGACCCCCGACTTGAAGCGCCGCAGCAGACCCTCGAACGCCTCACCGGGTCTCGAGATCACCTGCACCAACGGCTAACCCCTCTGATTTCTTTCGCGATCTGGATGGGAATGCTATCAGCCTGATGCCTGGCGGTCAAACTGTGCTGCCCCGGTACGACAGCCACCGGTTCGTCCGGCGGAAACGCCGTGATCTAGATGCTGATACCTGAGTGAGGCGCGCGATTCTCATTGACGCTCCGGGTTGTGGTGGGTGAGACTTGTCTGTGTCGGGAAACGGGTGTCGAGACCCACGTCCATCCCGTATCTTGTGTGCGTTCTGCCGATCCCCTACAAG
>JACQOR010000048.1 GCA_016202435.1 Chloroflexota bacterium | reverse complement strand
CCCGAAGGGGGCCAGTGATGCGGCAAGAGCAGAGGATGTTGTCCCTGGCGATGATCGGGCTGATCGTGGTGGCGGCGTGCGCGCCCAGTGAGAGCGCGGGTGGGGGCGCCCAACCGGCCGCGCCGGCTGAAGTGCAAAAGACTCTCACCATCGCCATTCAAGGGCAACCGTCAAGCTTCGATACTCAAATGACCCAAACGCCCGTCAGCGGCAGGATCGGTGGCATCAACCAGATCCCGCAGATCGTCGACGACAGTCTCGTGAGCCTGGACGAGTTTGGTGTTCTGCAAACGCGCATGGTGACCGAGATTCCTACGCAAGCGAAACGGACCTGGGTGTTGAACCCGGATGGCACCATGGACTTGACCTGGACGCTTCGCCCGGACGTCTACTGGCACGACGGCGCTCCGGTCACGAGTGAGGACTTCGTGTTCCGCTTCACCGTGAAGAGGGAGCTCCAGCTATCGTCCGGCGGTGGCGGGCGGGAGGATCTCGTCCAATCGGTGACCGCGCGCGACCCGCGCACCTTCGTGGTCCACTGGTCCTCGGTGTACATCGGCGGCTACCGAGAGGGGATACCAACGGGCGGTATCTCGCCCCTGCCGAAGCACATTCTGGGGGACCTGTTCGCGCAGGACAGGGAGGCGCTGCCCATCAGTCGCTACTTCACGACCGAATATGTCGGCACGGGACCGTTCCAGTTGGTGCACTGGGAGCAGGGCTCTTCCATGGAGTTCCGCCGCAATGAGCGCTTTCACCTCGGAGTGCCCCCCATTCACCGGCTGTTTGTGCGGTTTGTTCCCGATACCAGCACCATGGTGGCCAACATCCTGGCGGGGGTGGTGGACGTGCTGCTGCCCGAAGGAGTTGACCTGGATACTGCCATCGAGGTACGCGAGCGCTGGCAGCGCGAGGGGACTGGGCACCAGGTGAACGCCTTCGTCCTCCAGGCGCACGTGCAGCTGGAGATCATGTTGAACCCGCAGTACGCCCGACCGGTCAATGGGTGGACGTCGATTCCGGCTCGCCAGGGTCTCTATCACGCGATCGATCGAATCGAGATCGCCCAGGTGATGACGGCTGGCTTGTCGCCACCCGCGGACAGCATGTATGCACCCGACGATCCGTTCCTGCCGATGGTGAAGGACTACATCCCTCAATACCCCTACGATCCGGCCCGCGCCCGCCAGCTGCTGGCGCAAGCGGGCTGGGTGCCCGGGTCCGATGGGGTGCTGGTGCATCAGCCCAGTGGAGAGCGGTTTGACACCATTCTCAGCCTTGCCGCGGGCAGTCAATATCTGAAGCTGGGGTCGATGATCCAGGACCACTGGAAGGCGGTCGGGGTGAACACGACCTTGGCACCCCTCACCCCGGTCAACGCCGCCGATGCCTCGTACCTGGCCACCCGGTCGGGCCCGCATGCGCACAACCCCTCGGGGAACGTCATGTACGAATCACGGCTACACTCGCGGAGGATTCCCAGCGAGGCGACCCGGTGGACCGGCAACAACCGGGGTCACTTCAACAATCCCGTGGTCGACGACGTCATTGACAGGCTGGCGGGCACCATCGATCCAGCGCAGCAGGCCGCGCTGCACCGGCAGTTCCTCCAGGAGACGATGGGGAAGGCCACCGCGATGCCGCTGTTCTGGGAGACCCTGCCGATCCTGATGCTGAAGGGCGTCACGGGCCCCAAGTTTTTTGGGGGCGTCGCGACCACCGACATCCACAAGTGGGACAAGAACTAGCTACGGCGAATAACGGACGGAACGAAGGAGGGCCTCCCCATTCGGGAGGCCCTCCTTCTATTTGGGCGTGGTTGAGGCGTGATCGGGTCCCTCGGTTGGGCCAGGGCGGGACGCCTTACAATGTCGTCCACCGGTCAAGTCTTACAAGCGCAACGGGAGGGAATCCAGTGATGCGGCAAGAGCAGAGGATGTTGTCCCTGGCGATGATCGGGCTGATCGTGGTGGCGGCGTGCGCGCCCAGTGAGAGCGCGGGTGGGGGCGCCCAACCGGCCGCGCCGGCCCCGGAACGAGAGAAGACCCTCACCGTGATGATCCAACAGGAGCTGGCGAGCTTCGATGATCAGATGACCGAGGCTCGCACCGCCACCCGGGCCGGCGGGAGAAACCACGTTCCGGCGATCGTTAAAGCGGAGCTTACCCGGGTAGACGAGGCCGGCCAGCGCCAGCCGTGGCTGGCAACCGAGGTTCCGACCCAGGCGAAAGGCACCGTCGTGGTGAACCCTGATGGCACCATGGACGCCACCTGGAAGCTGCGCCCGGACATCTACTGGCACGACGGAACCCCGGTCACTACCGAGGACTACGTGTTCCGTCGGAGGGTCATGGACGAGCTGCAGATCGTGGGCAATCTCCCTCCGGGGTTCCTGAAGTCGATCACCGCGCTCGACGCGAAGACCATGGTGGTGCGCTGGTCCGTCCCGTACGTGCGCTACGACGAGGAGGCCGTCGCGAACCTGCCCAAGCACATCCTGGGCGACCTGTACGACCGGGACCGGGAGGCGCTGTCTGTGAGCCGGTACTTCCGAGGCGACTTTGTGGGCACGGGGCCATTCAAGGTCGTGGAATGGGAGCCGGGCTCGCACATCGAGTTCCGTCGCCATGAGCTCTACCACCTGGGAGTGCCGCCGATCCACCGGCTGTTCCTGCGGTTCGTTCCGGATCCCAATACCATGGTCGCCAACCTCCTGGCGGAGGCGGTGGACGTGTCGTTGCCCGAGGGCATCGACATGGAGAAGGCCATCGAGCTCAAGGCGCGGTGGCAGCGGGAGGGGACCGGGCACCAGGTGAACTCGTATATCACGCCGGCCCTGTTCTACCTGGAGATCATGGTCGACCCGCAGTATGCGCGGCCAATTAACGGCTTACCCGTGGCGGCGGTCCGCCAGGGGCTCTACCACGCCATCGATCGCGCCACGGTCAACCAGGTCCTGCACGGAGACCTGGGGATGGTCGCGGACAGCTTCTACGCCCCAAACGACAAGTACTATCCGATGGTGAAGGACGTCATCCCGCCGTACCCATACGATCCGCGACGGGCCATGCAGCTGTTCGAGCAGTCGGGTTGGGTGAAGGGGTCTGACGGGATCTACGTCCATCCGCCCAGCGGACCGACGAAAGGTTCACCGTGGGATCTGCCGGCTACCGGCGAAGAGCGGTTTGACGTGCAACTCATGCTCTTTCCCGGCCAGCAGCACGTCAAGATGGGGTCGGTGATCCAGGCAAACTGGAAGGACGTGGGGGTCAACGGGACCCTGGAGAGCTTGACGCCGGCTAACCAGGCGGACCCGAGCTACACCAGCCGCCGGTCGGGCCTGTACACCAGCAACCCGGGCGGGAGCGCGTTCTACACGGGTCGGTTGCTGTGCTCGAGCATTCCGACCGAGACGAACCGGTGGTCCGGCAGCAACCGGGGGCACTGGTGTAATCCGGTGACCGACGACCTCCTCACGAAGATCACTTACACCATTCCGCCGGTGGAGCAGCAAGCGCTGCACCGCGCGCTCCTGGCCGAGACCATGGGGAAAGCCATGATGTTCCCGCTCTACTGGGAGAGCGTGCCGATCATCATGGTCAAGGGGGTGACCGGCCCCAACATGCTGGGGAGCGTGACCACGATGGACATCCACAAGTGGGACAAGAACTAGCTGCAGCGAGTAGCGGACGGAACGAGCGGGACACCTTACAATATCACCCACGGTACGGTGTCTTAGAGAGCATCGAAAGGGGGGGCTAGTGATGCGGCGAGAACAGACGGCGTTGTCCCTGGCGATGGTCGGACTGCTGGTGGTGACGGCGTGCGCGCCCAGCCCGAGCGCGGGTGGGGGCGCAGAGCCGGCGGCGCCGGCGCCGGAGCGTGAGAAAACCCTCACCGCGATGATTCAACGGGAGCCGGGGAGCTTCGATCAGAGTTTCACCGCGATGGGCAGCAGCCGGTCCGGTGGGGTGAACCACGTCTATCCGATAGTCAGGGCGGAGATCAGCCGGGTAGACGAGGCCGGCCAGCGCCAGCCGGGGCTGGCGACCGAGATCCCGACCCAGGCGAAGGGCACGGTCGTCATGAATCCGGATGGCACGATGGACGTGACGTGGAAGCTGCGTCCGGACATCTACTGGCACGACGACACTCCGGTGACGACGGGGGATTTCCTGTTCCGCCACAAGGTCAATCAGGAACTCCAGATCGTGGGGAACCTCCCTCCGGGGTTTCTCAAGTCGGTGACCGCGCTTGACCCGAAGACGATGGTGGTGCGCTGGTCCGTGCCGTACGTGCGCTACGATGAGGCGAACGTCGAGAAGCTGCCCCAGCACATCCTGGGCGACCTGTACGACCGGGACAAGGACGCGCTGATCCTGAGTCGGTACTTCCGGGGCGAGCACGTGGGGACGGGCCCCTTCAAGCTGGTGGAATGGGTGGAGGGGTCGCACATGGAGTTCCGCCGCAACGAGCGGTACCACCTGGGAGTGCCACCGATCCACCGGTTGTTCCTGCGGTTCGTTCCGGACATCAACACCATGGTCGCCAACCTCCTGGCGGGGGTCGTGGACGTAGCGCTGCCCGAGGGCATCGACATGGAGAAGGCCATCGAGCTGCGGAAGCGGTGGCAAGAGGAGGGGACCGGGCACCAGGTGAAATCGTACATCACGCCGGCGGTGTACCAGCTGGAGATCATGGTCAATCCGGAGTTCGCGCGCCCGATCAGCGCGTTGCCCGTGACGGCGGTCCGCCAGGGCCTCTACCACGCCATCGACCGACCGGCGTTGAACCAGGCCCTCCACGGAGACCTGGGGATGGTCGCCGACAGCTTCTACGCGCCCAACGACAAGTACTATCCGATGGTGAAGGACGTCATCCCGCAATACCCGTACGATCCCCGACGGGCTCGACAATTGTTCGAGCAATCGGGTTGGACGGTGGGGCCGGATGGCGTCTACGTCCATCCCCCCAGCGGGCCGAGACCAAGCGGGCCGACCAGTAGTTTTCCCTACGACCTGCCGGCCACCGGCGAAGAGCGATTCGACATCCATCTCATGCTCTTCCCCGGGCAGCAGCACTTCAAGCTCGGATCGATCGTCCAGGCGAACTGGAAGGACGTCGGGGTGAACACGAGGCTCGAGAGCCTGACTCCGGCCAACCAGACCGACGTGAGCTACACCAGCCGCCGGACCGGTCTATTCACGAGCAACCCGGGCGGGAGCGCGTTCTACACGGGCCGACTGCTCTGCTCGAGCATTCCGACCGAGGCGAAGCGGTGGTCCGGCAGCAACCGGGGGCATTTCTGTGACCCGACCGTCGACGACCTCCTCACAAAGATCACCTACACGATTCCGCCCGCAGAGCAGCAGGTGCTGCACCGCGCGCTCCTGGCCGAGACCATAGGGAAAGCGATGCTGTTTCCGCTGTACTGGGAGAGCGTGCCGATCATCATGCTCAAGGGAGTGACTGGCCCCAACATGCTGGGGAGCGTGACCACCATGGACATCCACAAGTGGGACAAGGAGTGAGCCGGGGCTGAGCCGCGGTGGGCCCGACGCGTTCTGGAGTCGCCGCCTTCGCGGGGAGGGTCGGGCGCTAGCCGGTCTCCCCGCGATGGGCGCGGCAGAGCCAGCCATGCGGAGGGTCGGCCCCTTGCATACGCCGTAGGAGCTCGGCGCTGTTCAGGAGGTGGTCCGCCGCGGGATACAGCACCTGCTCTTCCTTGGCGTTGTGCTCTTCGAGCAAGCTCCGCAATGCGTCGAAGACCTGCTGGATCCGGTCCGGCGGGGCGCCGTCTCGGATGAGCATGGCGATGCGCTCCAGGAAGTCGCATATCTGGCCGTGCTCCTGGACCATGACGGCCGTGGGGCCGACGACGCCGCGTGCCTCCAGTTCCGGAAACAGGATCTCCTCTTCGAGAAAAATGTGGCGGTGGAGCACGTGCGCGGCCTCGTCAAGAGGCTCCGCGTTGACCGATCCCGCGTTGAGCGCCTGCAGGAACTGTCCAAAGCGCCCGTCGATCCACTGGTGTTCCCCCTCGAGCAATGTGCCAACGGTGACCGGTTCGGTCATATGCTGCTGTCTCCTTCCGAAGGTCTGTCTCTGGTGAAAGTGCCCGCGTGGACGAGTGGCCCGGCCGGAGACTCAGCGCGGCTGCGACATAACCGCCTGCAATGGTCGAGTAGCCGCGCTGCGCCGGAACTGCAACCGGCGGGGTAAAGGCCGGTCGTCCCTGAAGGTGCGTCACCAGGCTGGCCGCGAGGCCGTCAGCGCCGCCTGATCTCCTTCTCAAAGTCGTCGGCGGTCACGGTGACAGCGCTTGCGTCGAAAACCTGCTTCTTCCCACATCCCCGGAAGCCGCCCTTCTTGTCAGACATGATGCCCGAGAAGAGCCCTACCTTGTCGGCGTCGAAAGACGCAAACTTGCCGATTAGCGCCTGCCCCGTGTCGTTGATCACTACTTTCACTGCCATCGGTGCCCTCCTTCGCTAGTACGCTGATCTAGGTCTTACCTGCTCCGGTTGAGCCTGGCCGCGATCCCTGGTGTCGGGGCCGCCCAAGGGGCGCCCGCACTGTTGCCGGCTGGTCGGCCTCGTCGAAGATGGCGAGCACGTTCGTCTAGACCCAGCCCCACGCCGTGGGGCTCGCGTAAGAACGCCAGGTGAACGCAGCGATGAGCGCTGCCAGGGAAAGGGTGAGCCAAAAGGGAAAGGCAACGGCCACCTGGGCTCCGAGCATGGCCGCCGTGAGCACGCCGAAGAGGCAGAGGGACGCCATCCGCTTTCGTCGCGTTCGGAGAGACCGAACCGTTCCCGCGTCGGGTTCGCCAACGAGTTGTCCCGCGTGCGCGGCGAACAGCGCATCGATGCGAGGCTGGATGCCGAAGTTGACGATCGACAGGAACGCAACGACGAGGAGCAAGAGGAGGAACTTCAATCCCAGCACTGGGTTCGTGATCAGCGTGTCCCAACCCAGCCCCCGAAATAACACCAGCGCCAGCCCGCTTATCAGCACCGTCGCCTGGAAAACGTAGCACGGCACCACCCGGCTCCTCACCGTCTGCTCGAGGTACAGGTCCGCACGGTCGCCGAGGGGCGGGCCGAGCAGCGCTCGCTGGTTCACGACGACCAGCGCATAAGCGGGCCAGGCCATCATGATCGCGGCCAGGATATGGACGACTCTGAGTAGCTGAACCATCGGTTCCATCAATGCGTCTCAGCTTGGTGGCAGCAGAAGCCGACGAGGAAGTCGGCGAGAGCACGGGGCTCGTCAAAGGAGAACCGCGGCAGTGGCAGCGCGAAAGGCACATCCGACACCAGCGCAATGAGATTCTCCCGGTCATCCGGAAGATCGGAGCTGACCGCTCTCCGCACGACCGCGACCTTGGGAACCGCAGCATCGCCGTAGCCTTCCGCCAGGAGGAGGTCCACTCTTCCCCGGACGAGCGCCGCCACTGCTTCCAACGGCGTATCCTCTCCGGAGCGATCGAACATCGTCAGTCCCCGCTGCGTCCCCAGTACCACGACGTCGCAGCCGGCCTCGGCCAGGCGCCAGGTGTCCTTCCCCGGCTGATCCAGTTGGACCTCGTGGTGCGAGTGCTTCGCTACTCCGATGCGCAAGCCCTGCGCCTTCAGTTCCCCCACCACGCCTTCGAGAACGGTCGTCTTGCCCGATCCGGAGGCGCCGACGAAAGCAACGACGGGAATCACGCGATCATCCCTTTCTTGCGGTCGCCAGTGCCCTCGCGACCCCTGCATTGACCGGGCTCGTGGACTCCGCCCTTTCCGTGGCGCTGTGCGTCTGGGGGCCCGCTGTCGTCGGGAGGAGGCCGACCCCGATGAGCGCGAGCAGGGTGAAGTAGCTGAAGTCGAGCTTGAGACCGGCCAGTCCCACAAACGCGAGCGCCAGGGCGAATCGGCGTTCCGTCGGGTTGCCCCTGAAGAGCGACGCGAGAGCGTAGAGGTAGCCGGCCAGCGCGACCGCGTAGATGGGGCCCGGAAGGACCACGGTGAATCCCAACGTCCATACCGACAGCGAGGCAACGGTCCACGGGCGCACCCAGAGGCCAACTGCCAGCGCGGCGGCCGGGACGCTGACGGCGACGGCGCGACGCCAGGACCAGGCCGGACGCAGCAGCGGCACCAACGCCAGCGCGGCCGCGGTGGCAAGTATCTCGCCGCCGAAGTAGGCCGCCACCGAGGAGGGCAGCGTAGCGGAGGGGCCCTGGCCGGCAAAATGGACGGTCAGAAGGACGTAAGCTGCGAGCGCGAGCCCGGACCAGGGCCAAACGGTTCTCCAGGCAGCGCCGATCGCAGCTAGGGAGGCCGCAATGGCCGCCAGAGACAACACGGGCGTAGCCTGGACGAGGGGCGGCGCCGAAACGCCAAATGCCATGGCGGCCGACCCAACACCGGCAGCGAGCAGCAACGCTCCGCTCATGCGATTGATGAGCCGCGGCTGCCCGAGCCGCTCTCGCGCGACGCCGGTCAGCACGAAAATCCCCAGAAGGACCGCCAGGTTCAGAGCCAGGAGTCCGGCCTGCGCCACTCCAGTGAAAACTCGTCCTAGTTCTTCGCTGGGCGGAAGGGCCTGCCCGAAGCGCAGGACGAGCCGCAAGCACAGGAATTCGGCGAGGGCCGCGAGGAGCAGCAGCGGGATCAGCCGGGCGTAGATCGGGCCGACTTTCTGGTCAGGCGTGTGTTGGGAGGACATGATGCGTCCGGCCGGTCCCTTTCAGCATTGTTTCAGAGTCCAGGAGAGCTTGGGTGAGCCGCGCGGCCGCGGGGTAGAAACCCAGGCGGGCGTGCTGGGCCAGACGGTCGGCGAAGCTGGGAAACCAAACGCGGAGATGATCCCGGATGAAGGCGCCGCGCGCCCTCTCGCTGATCGTGGCCCGTCGTTTCCATCCCTGCTCCACCGCGTACGCCTGCTTGGCGCACAGGAGGGACATGAAGTCGAGCTCGAGACTGAGGTGGTCGGACCGCTCCGGATGATCGCCCGAGACCTGCACGCCAAAGGCGGCGTAGACCCCTGCAATCTCAGCCAGATCGTGCGTGAGGACCGGTTCCCGTTCCCCGAGGTAGCTTGTCTCATAGAGCGGGCAGCGCACCGAGCGCTCGAACAGGAACGTGTACTCCTCCTCCAGTCCTGGCTCGCCTGGATGTGGAGTGTGAAGGGCTTCGGCCAGCGCATCCAGGGTCTCAGTCAGTGCCGGGCTCGCTTCGAGCGACGCCGCCGCGGCGGTCATTTCCGCCTCGGCCTGCCCCGAACGCACCTCCTCGGTGAAAGGCCCGTCCGGATAGGAAAAACAGCGGGCGCTCCATCGGAACAGGATGGATCGGGCCAGCAGCTTGTCGAGGTCGTTCACGTTTCCCCTTACTCCCTCGGGCTGCGCCTGACGAGAGCCGGCCAACCCAGCCACACGGTTGCCGCGGCGATCGCCGCGAACACTCCCCAGAGCCAGACCGGCATCTGGTTCGTTTCCTCGCCGACGGCCAGTGTAAGGAAGGACGACAGCTGCTTTCGGGCGCCCACTTCCTGGTTCGATCCATCCCAAACTGCGAACGCCACCGCCACTTGTTTGCGGCCCTGCAGATCCGCTGCCTCTTGGTCTGCGGCTTTCAGGCTGCGCGAGAACATGACGCGCCACGTCCCGTCGGTCCACACTCCCTGGCCGCTCACGTTCTGGGCAGCCTTGTGCGTCGCCGTTCCAAACCCCTGGGACACGAGCTCCTCTACCGGCGACGATTTCAAGGGCTGGGAGAGCGGGTTGCCGGCTGAGAGCCCCGCCAGATAGGCCTGCGCTTCGGGCGCAGAGAAGTCTTGTGGCATCCGGTAGGGCGGTGACCCGGTGACGAAGGGGTACACGTCTTTGTAGAAGTTGGGGTAATGGTCCACGACGTCCTGGAATCCCTTGTCAATGTCTTCCTGCCAGTCCGCCTTCCAGTGCCAGAGATTGGTGACCTGTCCGGCCGCTCCCATGCAGACATTGGGGAGGCCTTCTGTGACCGGGAACATGATGGCTGCGCCGTCACGGAACAGGTCTGGCCGCCCACTGAGCGCGTCCCGGGTCCGGTCCTGCCACGACATCAGAATCGCCAGCCGCTCACCATCGTAGAGCGCCCGCACCGTGACTTTGGGCACTGAGGCTTGCGTCAACGCGGGCAAGATGCCGGCTTGCGGGATCAGCGGCACTTCGGACGCCGCAGCCCGGCCCCAGACCGGAGATCTCGGGTCCGTGGGAAGCTCGGAGACATACGCGGCGGCGTAGAAAGGCTCCTGCTGCGCGAGGACGCGACCACCGGTCGTGAGGCCGACGGCGGCGAGGACGGCGGCGAGCGCCACGCCACGCGCCAGAAATCCAGTGGGTCCCATCACCCCCCCTTTCGCAGCTACATCGTGTTGTGTCGGTACACGGTCAGGACGGGATCGAAGTTGGGGCGCACCACGACTGGCTCCTTGAGGGGCACCCGCGCGATCTCGTCCCCTTTGGCGTCGTACCCCACCGCCTCTCCCTGGACGACACGAAACTTCTCTATCCAGCGGTCGGTGGCGCCCATGAGCATGAAGACCCCGAGCATCTCCGGATCGTCTTTGACCTGGCGGTAATTCTCCATCGCCCGGTCGACGGCGGGGCCGAACATCTGGCGCAAATACTCCGGGGGCACGTGAATGGGCGGGACGTAGTAGATGTGATTCATAAGCCCGAACTGGGGGTAAAGCGGCAGCGCGACTTTGCGGCCGTGGACCAGGAAATCCACCGGGCTCTCGAGGTCAGCCTCCTGCGGCGAGTGGATCCAGCCGTTGATGCGGATACGTCCGGGGCAGCCAATGGTGCAGAACGGTTGCAGGCCCTGCTCCACTCGTGGAAAGCACGCAACGCACTTTTCCGAGACGCGGGTGGCGACGTTGTACATGACCTTTTTGAACGGACAGGCCCGGACGCACTCGCGGTAGCCCCGACAGCGCTCCTGGTCCACGAGCACGATACCGTCCTCCTCGCGCTTGTAAATGGCTTTCCGTGGGCAGGACGCGAGGCAGGCCGGGTACGAGCAGTGGTTGCAGATCCGCTGGAGGTAGAAGCTCCACACCGGGTGGGGCAACCCGAAGGAGGTGCCGCCCTCGATGAGGCCCACGGCCTCGTCCTCACCGATGTTCACGTTGCCCCACTCCGCATCCTCGGGCAGGTAGCCCGTGACCTGTCGGCCCTGCGCCGCTGCCAGGGCCGACTCAATGAGGGTCATGCCGGTGTACGTGTTGGTGCCGCGGTCCCAGGACTGCGGCCCGAGCAGGCTGAGGACTTTCATGTCCCAGCCCTGAGGGAAGCCGCCGTACGGCTTCGTCTCGACGTTGTTCCACCACATGTACTCCTGGCCGCGTCCCGACGTCCACGCGTTCTTGCAGATCATGGAGCAGGTCTGACAGGCGATGCACTTGTTAGTGTCGAACACCGCCGCGAACTGCCGGGTTGGCGGCGTGGCGGGGTATGGGTATTCCATCTCCCGGTTGATGTGCCAGTTAAAGACCTTGGGCACCCCGTCCCTCCTTCTTTTTCCCCTGCATCCTGCTTACGCCAACCGACCACTCCTTTCACCACCCCGGACGGGGGAGGGAGTGGGATCTAAGTACTCGCGAAAAAACCGCCTCGTAGGTACCGCAGCATCTCCGGACTCTCGTAAGTGGGTCGTAACCCGCGCTGAGCGGGCCGCCACAAGCCGACACCGTCCAGCCCGCCGTTTTCGGCCTTGCTAATGCGGACGAAGGACTCCTTGGGGGCTCCGTTAGCGCAGTACACGTCGGGGGCAAAGCCTTTCCCGATGAGCTGGCCGAAGACC
Source organism: Chloroflexota bacterium (assembly GCA_016202435.1). Lineage (GTDB taxonomy): Bacteria > Chloroflexota > UBA6077 > UBA6077 > SHYK01 > JACQOR01. The sequence goes on along the minus strand of JACQOR010000048.1, from coordinate 5,640 downwards.
TCTTTGCGCACGACGGAGTCCGTGAGCATCGTGGGCCGCAGCCAGGCCCGCGTCGCGGACTGATGCCCGCCGTAGCGGAACATGGCCTGGTAGTTCGAGCGGGGGTTCTTGGCCAGGCCGTCGGCGCGCCCTTCGTGCGCCTCCACGGTCCCGTGGCTGGCCTGGTACATGTTGTAGAACATGCGCAACACGCCGGGAAGAATGCCGCTGTAGTACCGGGCGCGGCACATCATCCGCGCTACCCTGTAGTCGGGGTCCGTGGGCTTCCAGCCCCGGTAGGGGCGGTCCTCCGGGTCCGCGTCGATCCAGACGTAGTCCCCGTCCTCGATGCCCAGGGCCTTGGCGTCAACGGGGTTGATGTCGACGTAGGCTTCGCTGACCCAGGGCTGGCGCTTGTCCCGCCGATAGATGTCGGTAAAGGGCCCGAACCACTGAGCCGAGGTATCGGAATCGACCGGTGTCGTGTGGGCGCCGTGCCGGTACTTGGGCGTGATGAACAGGTGGGTCATGCCATTCCGCGTCTGGGGGTGCCGGGTGCCCTTGAGCTCTTCCCACCGTTTCAGGACGTTGCGGCCCTGGCGCACCTCGACACTCAGGTCGTCCGGCCGCACGCCGTACTGCGCGGGTCCCGCCGGCCGGATGGCCGGATGGGGGCTGCCAACGATCACGTTGGGCTCGTAGAAGGTCGCGTCGATGGGCTCCCGGTAGACCAGCAGATTCTCACCGTACTCGATGAACTCGTCCTCATCTCGGTAGAACTCCAGGCGTCCCGTCTTGGTGTACCAGGGCTTGTTCTCCTGGGTCTGCTCCCAGCCGTTGACCCGAGGATACGTTCGGTACATTGCCAGGGAGGGAATACCCTGCTTCGCCTTGTCCTCCAGGTCTGCGAAGCGGAAACCCGCGAGGCTATTGCTGGCGTCCACGATGCGCTGGAGGTACACGTCGACGCGTCCGTCGTAGACGAACCGCCACATGTCCTCGAAGCGCCGATCTCCGGTTGCGCTGGCGAGAGCCTTCCCGACGCCGGCGAGGACGTCGATGTCGCCCACGGTATCGAAGATGCGGGGGAGGGGTGTGCGGGGAAAGACCGAAACGAACGGGTTAGTCACCGATCCGGCCATGTCGGGCTGCTTGAACTCGGCCCAGCTATCGACGCCGAACACGACGTCGGCGTAGTCGCAGCTCATGGTCCACCACCACTCGTTGACGACGACGGTCTCGATCTTCGGAAGTGTGTTGTGGATGACGTCGTAGGCGCCCTTGGCGTTGCCCAACATCGAGTTCGAGTTCGCGAACCACAGCGACTTGGTGGGCGTGGGCATGTGGGTCTTACCGGTGAGGTTCTTGTTCCCCATGCGGAGTGGCCGGTCCCCGTAGTTGTAGTAGTGGGCCGACTCCGCTTTGGCGTAAGACCTGGTGGCGACCGGCCGGGCCGGATCGAGCACCGGGTTGAACGGATCCTCCAGTATGAACTGGGGAAGCCCGTTGAAATTGGCCGTCCGGTAGTTGCCGGCGAAGGCGCCGGGGGAGCCGCCGAGGTGGCCGATGTTGTTGGTGAGGGCGCCCAATAGGAAGATGGCTCGGTCTTTGAGATCGGCGTTGAAAAAGTGGTTGGGCCCCACGCCGGTGGTGAGAAGCGTGGCCGCCGGATTGGCGGCGATTTGCCGCGCCAGCGACACGACTGCCTCCTGCGGCGCCCGGGTGATCTCGGAAACCGTCCGGGGGTCAAAGTCCTTCAAGTAGTCTCGGAGGAGGGCGAACTGCGGTCGCACCTCCACCGTCTCACCATTGACGGTAGTCACCGTGAAGGTGCCCTCGAGCGCCGGATCGAGCCCGGTATCCTGGAACCTAGCGCCGACCTGGTCGCGGCTGACGACCTGGGCGTGGTTCGTGCGTCGGTCCCAGACCATGGCATCGCCCCACTCGTTGCGCAGGGCCTCCGGGATCTGCTGGGCACCCTGGACCAGGATCGGATCAGGCGCCTGGTTCGTGGCGAATACGCGCGTGTAGTTGTCCAGTTGCGCGGGTTGATAGCCGGGGGACAGGTCGGCCGCTCGCAGCAGCTTCAGATTGTCCATCCGGACCAGCAGCGGCAGGTCGGTGAAGCTGTTGACGAAGGCCTCGTCGTAGAGCAGCTCGTCCATGATGACCCGGCACATACCGAGGGCGAGGGCGGCATCGGTGCCGGGCCGAATGATCACCACCTCGTCGGCCTTGTTCGCTGTGGACTGGTAGTCCACGCTGATGCAGACCACCTTGCTGCCCCGCAGACGGGCCTCGGTGAGCCAGTGGCTGTCGACCATCTTGGTGGCGATCCAGTTCATCCCCCACAGGGTGATGAGCCTGGCGTTCTCCGCCGTGAAAAGATCGAATTCCACGGTCTGCTGGCCGGTCACCAGGGGATGGCCAGGGGGGAGGTCGGTATGCCAGGTGTAGCTGTCGAATACCCGGCCGCCCACCGCTTCGTCGGGTCCGACGCGGCTGAGCTGGGCGTCCAGCAGCGCCATCGAATTGGCAATGCGGTAAAAGCCCATAAGCCGCGTCGCGCCCAGGAAGGGCATTCCGCCTCGGAACTTCAACACCTGGGTGCCATGGCCTTTTTGAGTCTCGATCATGTCCTCGTCATAGCCCTGCTTCCGGAGGCGCTCCTGGCCTTCCGGGCCGTTGTAGGTCCGGGCGATGTCGACGAGCGAGGCTGCGACCATCTCGTAGGCCTGGTCAAAAGTAACCTTCACCCATTCGTCCGTGCCCCGCTGGAAAAGGGCAGCTGGAGGTACGCCGGTCACGGGGTCCCGGGGCCGGCCCGCGCTGACCCAGTCGAGGTAGCCCTTCCTGACCAGGGCGCCCTTGACGCGGCGATCGCCGTAGAAGCGGCGGGCGAGGCCCAGCCCTTTCTGGCACGCCCGCGGGTCCCAGCGGTGAGAAGCCCGATTGCCGTAGACGTCCGTGGCGTCCCCGTAACGATACGTGGGTTCGATGCGGGTGATGACGCCCTGCTTCACCCGGGCCGTCAGGAGGCAGTTGTGAGTGTCGTTGGGAGCGCAAAGGAACACGAACTCCGAGTCGTGCTTGAACAGGTCCCGGTAGAATTTCTCCCAGCCGCGGTTCGGGTAGAACGCCAGCGGGTTCTCGATGTTCGGAATGGTCTCGAGGAAGGCACGGTCACGCACGAGCGCGGCGGCGCTGAGGCCCGCAACCGTTCCTGCTCCAAGCTGCAAGAAGCGCCGCCGGGACACGTTCACCATCTGCGCATGGCCTCCTCCGATGCTTGGTGGGGCTTCGAGACAAGCCCCACCGACACCACCTGTTCCGCAAAGCCTAGCACGAGGGCGTTAAATTCCCGTTCAAGTGCCGGGCCTGGACGGCCATCCTTCCAATGGCGCTGCCGACTCAGTGACTTGCATGCCCAGTGGCCGGCGAAACGGCATGGTCCTTCCAAGGCTTCGCAGGGTGGCCGTCATAACGGCCAGGGTAACCACCTGCTCGTGGTTAGCGGCCGCGTACATTCCCACGGCTGCCTTCACGCGCTGGCGGACGAACGGGGGGATACGCTGGAGGCGCTCTTCGGCCTCCGGGGTCCAGGTGAGTGGGCCGTCGGCCCTTGGTGAGGTGCTGGCCGAGGGCTGGTAGGCACACCACGGATCCTCCGCGAGGACATCGCCCGCAAGCGCGAAGGCCCTGGCACGGCAGCCACCACACATTTCCCGAAAGTCGCAAGCCCCACACCTACCTCGGATCGTTCCGGTTCGTAGGTTCTCTAGCGCCAAGCTTCCCTGCCAGATGTCCGCGAAGCGTTGGCGGCGGATGCTCCCTGCTACCACGGGAAGGTAAGGACAGGGGGTTACCTCGCCCTCCGGCGTCACTCTGCAGTACTGCCGCGCTGCAAGGCAGCCCGCGTTTCCCGTGAGCGCCGACCCTTGGTGGGCAGCAACGCGGCTGATTTGAGGGGCACACCGGGCCCGGATCATCATGTCCGGAAACTGCTGCTGAGCCTCCACCAGGGCGGCAAGAGCTTGTTCGTATTGCTCCGGAGAGATGTCGGTGAGCTGCTCTCCACGCCCCGTGCACACGAGAAAGTAGAGGGTGAAGCCAGTGGCTCCCTCTCTGTGGGCAAACGAAATCATATCGGTCACTTCTGAATAGTTCCAGGGCAGCACTGTCATCTGAACGAGCACAGGCAGTTTCTGGGCAACGCTTTTCCGGATGCCCCGAACCGCCCCTTTCCAGGCTCCAGGAACCCCACGAAAGCCATCGTGCTTCTGTGGGTTCAACGAATCCAGGCTGATGCCGGCTCCCGCAACCCCAGCTTCCTTCAACTCCCGAACCAACCGTGGGCTCAGCAGCATGCCATTGGTCCCCAGGACTACGAGCAAGCCCTTGGACGAAGCGTGGGCCGCCAGTTGGACGATGTCCCGGCGCATGAGAGGCTCGCCCCCGGTGAGGATGAGCAGCTTTGTGCCAGCAGCAACTAATTGATCAATGAGCTGGCGGCCCTCTTCCCGGGAAAGCTCACCCAGTCCGGGTTCTCCCGCCTTCAGATAGCAGTGGGAGCAACGAAGGTTGCACCGCCCTGTGGTGTTCCACGAGACGATCTCAGGGTACCAGGCACCCTTTTCTCGTACCGGAGGGTTGACCAAAGAGGTAACGAACGGGGCCACACTCATGCTATCCGGCTTCCTCCCCCACCAGGCGGAGACTTGTCGAGCACCTCGCTGACCAGAGCAAGGGGAATGACATCTTACTCACTCCCCTTTTACGACGGGCCGCCTTTAAGGCTGGTGAAACCGGCCGGTCTCCCCCCAGAACGTCTTCGCTTCCTCTACGGTGCCCGGAGTAATCTCAGCTAGCCCTTGGCTTGTTGCGTAGGCCTCGACAGCTTTGACCACCATCCCTCGGACGAAAGTGGGCACGCGTTCCACCCGTTGCTTCGCCTCTTCTGTCCAGTCCATTTCGCCCGTGACCCGGACCGACCCCTCGGCCCATTGGTGGTATTTCGCCTCCATCAACTCCACCGTTACTACATCCTGGCCTTTTCGCCGGGCTAGGTGCTCCACCCGCTGTCGGGTCAAGTCCCTCATGGCCCCTTCCGGCACGAGGCAGAGACGGGCTTCAGCTTCCGATGTCCATGTCAAGAACCCACTTCGAGAGCCATCCCTGTGACCGGCGTCTTGGTCATGAGCAGCCATGCTTACATCCCCATCTCTTCTCGTGCCTCGCGCATAACCTCAGCAGTCACTTGGGAGTAACCATGCCGTCGGGCATACTCGTCGATAGCCTGTCGTGCCATCCCTCGTGCGAACGAAGGGATATTCTCCAGACGGGCCTCAGCCTCCGGGGTCCAGCTCAGGCCGGGTGGAGCCTCGGTTTGCCCGGGCCGTCCATTCTCCGGTGTCAACTCTCCGGTCACGACAAGGACGCTGCATTTGGCTTGCCGGGCCAGATTCTCGCTGGTGCTTCCTACGTCAGCGTACTCCGTGCGATGGAGGCCGTACCGTCCCGCCACCAGAAGCCACGGTTTCCGTTTATCCGCATGGTCCAGGACTCGCTGGAAGGGCTTGCCTTCCAGAAGGGTGGCTTCGACTTTTTGACCGGCCTTCTCTGCCATGGCTTTGGCCGTTTCCAGGTGGCCCTGGTACAGCT
>JACQOR010000047.1 GCA_016202435.1 Chloroflexota bacterium | reverse complement strand
TGCTCGGCTCTAAACTTCTGCCAGGCCCGCCCAATCAGCTCGGCTGCTTGCTGGCCGACCTCCATGAGGGCCGTGAGATATCTGGTTGGCGGCCAGGGGGAGTGTCTGGGGTAGGCGATTTGAGCGACTCCAATGGGTTCCCCGTCAGCGACCAGAGGCACGCAGTAAACCATTCCACCTCGCAGAGACACCCATTGGCAGGCCCGCGGCCACTGGCGCTGGGAACCGTACAGCGCAATACCGTGTCCTCCCGCAAGAGCGGGGCAGGTTTGAGGGCTTCCCAGGCGGACATCCGGACAGGCCACTCCGGGGAACTCTCCCACCGCGACCCGATGTACCAGTCCCCGCACGTCTTTATCGTGCAAGAACAGGGCTCCGCCGGTGGCGTTTCCGAGGATCATTATCTGGCGCAACACGGCACGGAGGACGCCATCAAAGCCTAGCTGCCCCACCTCATGGCCGATTATGGAGGGCAAAGCCACGGACAATCGCTGGCGAAGGACCCCAGCCTCCAGGAATGGACTGACCACCCCGCCTGTCCAGGTCAGCAGGCGAAGGGCCCGGTCTACATCAAAGGCGACCTCTCGGGAGGCAACGTTCAGGCTTCCTGCCACACGACCTGGCGCCAGAAACAGCGGCACGCAGACGTAGGACCGAAAGCCACGCTCCTTGACTCGGGTACGGAGGTAATGGGAATCACCAGAAAGGTCTGCGGTTACAATGGGCGCCTGCGTCGTCGCCACCAGGCCCGGAAAGCCCTCTCCCGGGTGGAAACGAGTGATCTGAGCAAAGGCGTTCCTGAAGGGGCCGCTGTAAGCGCTAAGGAGAAGGTCGCCACCCCCTGGTTCTGCCAGGAACAGCTCGGCTGCCTCCGCTCCAGTCGTCTGTCGAAGCCACTCCAGAGATCGCTCGATGCCTTGATCCAGGCTGCTAAGCGGCAGCGACGATGAGAGGGTCGTTAGCGTCGCCAGGTCACGCGCTGTTTCTACTGCGGAGCCCATCGGGGAGGCTTGAGAGGTGGCGACTGTTCGGTGGGGACTCTCTGCCAAAGTGACCAGGGCACCACCTGGAGGTTTAGGCAGAGCAGTCAGTTTGCAGAAGAAGAGCTGGCTTTGCTGGCCTGGGCGTTGCAAAACGAGCGTGCAGTGACTGCTTAGACGTCCGGTTTGCAGAGCCTCAAATGCAGGACATTTGGCTCCACACGCTGCTTTACCAAAGGGGCCGAAGCCCCTTACCACCTCGTCGCACGGCTTCCCCAGCACTGCGCTCGCCGTAAGCCCCAGGGTCATGGCAGCCGCGTTGCTCCACTCAACGACCTGGCGTTGGTTGTCGATGACGAAGAAAGCTTCCGGTGCCTTGCTGGTTACCCCGGGGTGTGGCTTCACATTAGACTCCCTTGGCCGCAGCGTGGTTCCCCTACGTGCCCTATTCTGCCCCGGCTTCACTTGATAGTCCATTCACGACCTCCTTTCGAAGCACAGGAGGTCCGACAGCCCCATTTCGCCACAGAAGATAGAAATTGGGCCGCCGCCCGGCCCGACGTTGCGGGGTGGCGGCCCCGGTGATCAAAGGGTAGTTCAGAGCTACCCGGCGGGGTGGTGTCAGCGGAGAAGAGGTGCGCTAAAGTGCTGAGTCGCGGGGCGCGACATCCGGACCGCCTCGTCGCTGGGCACGGGGGCGCGGTTGTGGCCCCACATCGGATGGAGCAGGTCGGGAGCATGGTGGATCTAGAGCAATCGATCGAGATCAAGAGCGCCGACGCCTCCTTCGCCCTTGATCGTGACGGTCGCATCGTCAGCTGGAACGCAGCCGCCGAGTCACTCGCGGGCGTCTGGCGAGGCGACGCCATTGGGCGGCGCTGCTACGAAATATTCAGCGCGACCGACCCCAAAACGGGAAATGTAGTGTGTGGTACCGGCTGTGCGCACCTCGCGCTGCTGACGGGGGAGCCCGTGGCGGCGCAGGGGCTCAACGTCGCCGTCGGCCAGGGGATGTCGTTCCGGGCCACCTGCAGCGTAAATATCCTGGAGGGCATCGCAGCAGCCCGAGCGCTGGTGACTGTGCAGAAATCGGATTCCGGGCAGCACCTGGCGGTTGCCCGAGCGGCGGCGCAACCTTCGCGCACCGGTTCCGACGCTGATCCCTCGCCAAAGGCGAGCCTGAGCGTGCGCATGCTGGGGACGGTCGAGGTCCTCGTAAACGGCGTGCCGCCGAAGCCAAGCCGGTTCTGGCGCCCCAAGGCCCGCCAACTGCTGGTCTACCTGGTCACCAGACGGGCGCGCGCCGCGTACCGCGAGACGCTCATGGAGCTGTTGTGGCCGGACGCTTCCGCAGCGGCAGCGCGTCAAAACCTCCGGGTGCTGGTACACGGGCTCCGACAGGTCATCCGGGACCAAGACCGGAGGGGTCCGCCGGCCCCGTTCATCCTGGGTGACGCGTCCGTTCTGGCTCTCGGGCTTGACGTAGGGGTTTGGACGGATGCGGAAGCTTTCTCCGCTTCGGTCGCGGAGGCGCACGCGCTGGCAGATCGGGGCCTGACCAAACCGGCTCTCGAGGAGTACAACCGGGCGCTGGCGCTGTATCGTGGGGACTTTCTGGCGCATGAATGGGACGCCCAGTGGTGCATCGTTGAGCGGGAGCATTTGCGGGAGCAATACCTGGACGCCCTCCAGGCGGTGGCAGAGCTGTGGGCGGAAAGGGGCGACTTTCGCCGCGCGTTGTCGGCATCCCAACGCTTGGTCGAGGCAGAACCTACCTGGGAGGCTGGCTGGCGATCGTTGGTGAGCCTCTGCTGGCGGGCTGGCCAGCAAGATCGAGCCATCCGGGCTTACGAGCAATGCCGTAGGGCTTTGCTGCGAGAGCTGGACGTGGAGCCGTCGCCGGAGACCCGGAGGCTGTACCAGAGCATCATTGACGGATCGCAGCCCGGGCGGGCGGTTCACGCCCCAGCGGTGGGGACTCGGTAACGGCGCGCCAACGCGAGGACGTTGTGGGAGCGGTGCTCGCCGGAGGGCAAAGTCGCCGGCTGGGCAGGGACAAAGCGCTGCTCTCGTTGGAAGGTCGCACGCTCCTGGAGCGAGCCGTGGTGGCGCTCGAGGCGGTGACGGCCCGGGTGATCGTAGTCGGCCCGCCGGAGCGGCGCCCTTTCACAGGGGCCGCAGACATCGTTCCCGACGCTTACCCCGGCACCGGGCCGCTGGGGGCAATCGCCACGGCCCTGGAGGCGGTGGCGACGCCACGCGTCCTGGTCGTCGCCTGTGATCTGCCTTTTCTCAGTGCCCCATTCCTCGATCGGCTCGTTTCATGTTCTAAGGGCTGGGACATCACGGTGCCCCTTGTGGCCGGCCGCACCCATCAGTTGCACGCGGTCTACGCGCAATCAGCACTTCCAGCGATCCGGCGACAGCTCACGAGCGGCGACCTGCGCGTTGAGAACGTCTTCCCTCTCCTGCGGGTGCGGTACGTCGACGAGCTTGATCTCGGAGTCAGCGGAGCTGATTTGCGGTCCGTCTGGAATGTCAACACTCCGGAAGAATGGGCGTACGTACAGCGCTCCTTTGGTACGGAGCCAGCGGAAGACGGAGAGAGGCTCAGCGCTTCGGGAGGGTAGAGTGCCGACGGGCTCCAGGCGTACGTCGGTCAACGGAAAACCGCAACGCGCTACCTCGCGGGGGGCGCGGTAGGGCTGGAGGCCGCCCGCTAGTGCTCCGTCAAGGACTGGTTTGAATGTGTCGGTAGGGGCGATGCATGCATCGTCCGTGGCCGCGCATGCCTGACCCCTACCACCGGCACATTCGTCATTCCAATGCTGACGGTGCGCATTCCCCTTCTCGGCTGGCGAGATTCCAGCCAAGAAGGGGAATGCGGAAGCCGCGGGACCCGCGGGGGCTCAGTCGACCGAGGGGACAGGTGCACGTGGCCCTACCCGGGCGGGTGGCTGCGGAATACCGTCCTCGGGGGTGTGGTTATCGGGTTCGCGCTCCGGAATAGTGCCGGGGGGGACCAGCGCCGTCCTTCGGGTGGAAAGGAGTCGACCATGCCCAATCGGACGATAACCGAGCTGACAGACTTGAGGGGCCAGGTGGCGATCGTCACTGGGGGCGCACGTGGCATTGGGGAAGGGATTGGAATTCGCCTGGCCCAGTCGGGGGCGACGGTGTACCTGGCGGACCTCAACGGTGAGCTGGCCGAGACGACGGCGGGGAGCCTTCGAGGGCAGGGCCACCAGGTCCGGGCCCTGGCAGTCGACGTGAGCGACGTCTCGGCGGTCCAGGGAATGGTCGAGATTGTAGTCGCCGCGACCGGCCGGCTGGATGTGCTCGTGAACAACGCCGGGATTTTTCCGTTCAGCTCTGCTCTTCAGACATCAGAGGACCTGTGGGACCGGGTTCTGGACGTAAACCTCAAAAGCGCCTTTTTTGCGAGTCAGGCCGCGGCTAGACAGATGGCGCAGCAGGACCGGGGCGGGCGGATCGTCAACATTGCCTCGATCGATTCTCTTCATCCGACCGGGAATCTGGCCCACTACGACGCGTCCAAGGGCGGCATGCTCATGCTCACTCGGTCCCTGGCCGTCGAATTCGCTCCGCTCGGAATTCGCGTGAATGCGATCGCGCCGGGCGGCATCACTACGCCCGGTGCACAAGAGATCAACACGTCCATACTGGCCACCGGCATCTCTACGGAAGAGCTGACCAGCGCTTTCATGGCCCGGATTCCCCTGAGGCGTATGGGCGAGCCCGACGACATCGCGATGGCGGTGCTCTATTTCGCGACGCCGCTCTCAGACTACGCCACCGGCGCGTTGCTGGTCGTTGACGGTGGCTATCTCCTGACCTGAGCTGCTAATGGCTTCCCACCCCAAAGGCTAGGGGCTCGGCCCCTCCTACGTGTGGCTCAAGACTGCCCCACCGCCCGTGGTTCCGAGGATCTTCGCGCCCGTACCCTGTACGCAGTTGCAGAGAGCGCCACGGAGGGGACGAGCATGTCACACGCAGATACGTCTGCTTACTTGCAGTCTCTGGCTCGCAGCGTCGCGGATGCCGCGGACGCCGATCAGTATGCCGTCGCGGTGGTGGGTTTCCCAGAGGCCGGCGCACCTGACTTCGAAGAACTGGTTCCACGCGCGACGCTCGAGGCTCTGGCAGCCGGGCGTGCCGCCCGGTACCGCATGACGCTCGTGCTCCAGTCAGGTGGCGAGGACCTGGCGGTCCTGCGTCTCGCGACGTTGCGGCCCCATGGATTCACCCGCTTCGATGTGGATCACGCGCGCGACCGGGCGCGCGCCGCGGCGGAGGAGCTTTCGGGAATCATGACCGTCCGGTCCGCCATTCCGGCTTGAGGCCCGGATCCTCGACCGACTCTTCCCGAGACTTGCGGGTGATGGAGCCACGAAATGCATCGGATTCCGGAGCACGTATCAGTAAAGTCGGCCCTGGCCAAGCTCATCGGTGTTGACTCGCGCGGCGTATTGAGCGTCTATCTCAACACTTCCCCGGATCGCGTCGCCGGCGAGGCTTGGCGGATTTCCTACAAGAATCAATGCCGCGACGCTCGCTGCGGTCTTCCAGAACCCAGCGTCGCCGCGTTTGATCGCGCAGCAGCCGAGGTGCTGGAGACACTGGAGACCTCCTCGCTGGGTGCACCTGGTCGTGCCCTATTCCTCAGCGAGGAGCCGGAGTTCTTCTACTCGGTGAGCCTTCCTTCACCGCCGAAGGAGGTTGTGGCCTGGGGGACCGCACCGCGGCTCGAGGCGCTGCAACGGGCCGCGGACGACTTCGAACGGTTCGGGGTCGTGCTACTCGACAAAGAACGGGCCCGTCTCTTCACCGTCGTTGGCGCGAAAATCGAGGTAAGCCACTCCTTCGAGGACGACGTGCCCGGTAAGCAGGCAACCGGAGGTTGGGCGGCACTGGCGCAGAGCCGGTATGCCCGCCACCGCGAAGAGCGGGTGCGCCGCCATGTGGCGCGAGCGATCGCGGCGCTCGAAACGCTTAATGCCTCGCGTCCATTCCGGCGCTGGTTCCTGGGGGGCTCTCCCGAAGCGGTGGCGCGGTTCCAGAACGATCTGCCGCCGGACCTCAGAGAAACGGTGCGAGGTGAGCTCCATCTGGAGCTTTTCGCGTCGGACGCGGACGTGTTGGGAGCGGCGCTCGCCGCTAGCGAAACCGCGGAGCGGGAATTCGAGCACACAAAAGTAGACAACCTGCTCGAAAGCACCTCGCGCTCCACTCTAGGGGTGGACCTGACCGTGGAGGCGACTGAGGACCGGCGGGTCGGCGAGCTGGTGGTTGCGGATTCGTTCGACTCGCCCGGGGGCGTTTGTCGGACCTGTGACCGGCTCGTTCCCGCTCGGCGCCAATGCCCCTTGTGCGGGGGCGAGCCAGATCTGGTGCCCGATTTTCGACAGCGGCTCCTGGATCGGGCGCTCCGTCTCGGTGCAGCCGTCGAGATCGTCTCGGGCGCAGCCGCTGACAAGCTCATGGAGCACGGCGGAGTCGGCTCTTGGACTCGGTTCTAATGCCAATCGGGAGCGCGGGTACGGTTGCCGTGCGGCGGGGATTGTCGCGGGAGGGTAGTTCGGACCCCGAGCGCCCCACGGGCCGCCGCGGCAGGGTGGGCACCTTCCCACCCCGGCGAGTCGTGGTCAACCACCCTATCAGCGGGGGTGTCGATGCGACACGGCGGGGTACCTTGGTGTTGCTGAGAAACGACTGATTCGAACTCACGGAGAAACTACAATGTGCTGGTACCTGCACGCCTGCCCGGCTTGCCACGGCGACATGTACGAGGAGCCCGACCGTCCGGGCGTCGCCATCTGCTTGATGTGTGGGCGATCGGCTGAGGTGCGCCGGCCAACCCGGTCAGTCCTGGAGGGGACGCGACTACTGCGAGCACAGGAACCGGTGCTGGAACCGGTGGCAATCTCCAACGCCGCATAGGGCTGAGGCGGAACTTGAGCTGCGGGCGCCGCGCCGCCGCGGGCAGGGGTCTACTATGAGCAAAGACGCGGGAGAGAGACGCTGTGCTGACGAGAATCCTGGTTCCCACCGACGGCTCACCTTTTAGCGACCGCGCAATCCCGTTGGCACAAGCCGTCGCCTCCAGTCAGGGGGGTGAGGTGCTTCTCGTCCAGGTCGTGGAGCTGCCTGTTCTCGCCGGCGAGGGGGACAGCTATGCGCAAGGCCAGGCCTTCCAGCAGACATTTGACCTGCTCCAGCAGCTAGCCCGCGCAAACCTGGAACGACTGTCCGCCCGGTTCAGGGGGGCCGGCATCCTAGTGGAATCCAGCCAGCTGCTGGGCAACGCTGCGGAGAGCCTGCTGGACTTCGAAAAGGAACACGACCCCGATCTCGTGGTCATGGCCACCCATGGCCGCTCTGGCGTTTTGCGTTTTGCTCTGGGGAGCGTGGCTGATCGCATGATCCGCCACGGAACGGCTCCGGTGCTCCTCGTTCGCAACGAGCCGGAAGAGCCTACTCTCGAGAAAGCTCTGGTCATGCTTGATGGGTCAGGAGTGGCAGAGGAAGCCCTCGAGATCGCCAAGGTGCTGGCCGGCCATCCGCTCCACCAGGTCGAGCTGCTCCAGGTCGTGTCAGATCCACGAGATCGCGGGCCAGCCGCAACGTATCTGCAAGGTGTCGCCCGCCAGTTCGCCACGACGGGGATCAGAACGACAATCCGTGTGGAAATTGGCGATCCCAGGGTCATCATCGAGGCGGAATCGCACGACGTGGACCTCGTGATCCTGTGCACGCACGGTCGAGGCGGCATAGATCGGTTCCGCCACGGCAGCGTAGCTGAAAGCGTGGTGCGCCAGAGCACGAAGCCGGTTCTCCTCGTCCGCGCCGCGGCATAGAACCCACCAACCGCTTGGCCGCCCAGGAACTACTCGAGCGGACGTTTTGGGATCCAGGTCCGATCCCATGCTGGGTGCGTACGCGGCAATGAGTCTTGGTCGTTTTTGCCAGTCTTCGATAGGCGTTCCTGGCGGAATCTCCTGCGTATACTGCTGTGGCCACCGCTGAAGGGCCGAGCGACCCGATCAGCGAGTTCAGGAGCTGGGAGCTGGAGAAGCTAGCAAGCAGCACGCGTGCTGCGAACGAGGGCCTTTTCGAGGGCATCCTGGAGGCCGCGCCTGACGCCATCGTGATTGTCGATAGCCGTGGCCGCATCCGCATCGTCAATCCCCAGGCCGAACAACTCTTCGGCTACTCTCGCGACGAGCTGATAGGAAAATCCGTGGAGCTGTTGGTTCCGGACTCGGCGAGAGAGTTTCACGCCGAGCACCGTGCCCGTTTCGTGCAAGACCCCCAGATGCGTCCCATGGGGGTGGGGCTGGACCTGAAGGCTCGCCGCAAAGACGGCAGTGAAATTCCGGTCGAGATCAGTCTCAGCCCACTCCGGACCGCTCAGGGCCCCCTCGTCATCAGCGTCGTCCGCGACGTAACCGACCGCCGAGAATGGGAGGACATGCTGGCGCAACGGACTGCCGAGCTGGAGCAGTCAAACGACGAGCTGCAGCAGTTCGCTTACGTGGCTTCGCACGACCTGCAGGAGCCTCTCCGTATGGTCGTGAGCTTCCTGCAGCTCCTCAAGCGACGCTACGCGGGCAAGCTCGACCAAGAGGCAGACGAGTACATCCAGTTCGCCGTGGAGGGCGGTACCCGCATGCAGCTGCTCATCGAGGATTTGCTGCGGTACTCCCGGGTCGGTAGCCGCGAGCTTTTTCTGTCAGAAGTCGATTTCAACGAGATCGTGGACCAGGTGCTGGCAGAGCTGGGACCGACCATTGAGGAAACCGGCGCGACGGTGAGTCGAGCCGTCCTTCCAGTGGTGGTAGCGGACCCGGTGGAGATGGCCCGTCTGTTCCAGAACCTCCTGGCGAACGCGATCAAATACTACGGCGAAGAGGCTCCCAGGGTGAGGGTCGACGCGGACCGGCTCGCAGGCGCCTGGGCGTTTTCCGTGAGGGACAACGGCATAGGGATACCGCCGGACCAGTTCGACCGCATTTTCCGGGTCTTTCAGCGGCTGCACAGCCAGGCAGAGTACCCCGGCACCGGGATTGGGCTCGCGATCTGCAAGCGCATCGTTGAGCGGCACGGGGGTCGGATCTGGGTAGACTCCATCCCTGGCAAAGGCTCGACGTTCCGATTTACTTTGCCCACCGGAGAAGACTGAATGGATTCGCGGGCCGTCGAGATTCTGCTGATCGAAGACAACCCGGGCGACGTCCGCCTCACCGAGGAAGGGCTGCGCGAAGGCAAGATCCGCAACCATCTCAGCGTGGCGGCGGACGGAATCGAGGCCATGGCTTTTCTGCGTCGACAGGGGCGTCACGCCGGCGCACCCCGGCCCGACCTCATCTTGCTGGATCTCAACCTGCCCAGGAAGAACGGGCGCGAGGTGCTGGGAGAAATCAAGTCAGATCCCGATCTTCGGCGCATCCCCGTCGTCGTCCTTACGACCTCGAGCGCCGACCAGGACATCATGGCGAGCTACGATCTCGCGGCGAACTGCTACGTGACCAAGCCCGTGGATTTTGATGCCTTCGTCGAGGTCGTCAAGTCTATCGAGGAGTTCTGGTTCAGTATCGTGAAACTCCCGCAGGAATAGCGGCCTCTGCCCATACAACCACTCCGAGTTCTGGTCATCGAAGACAATCCGGCCGACGCACGTCTGGTGCGGTCGATGCTGGCCGAGGTCGATGCCCTCGAACGAGAGGGTCGAGGACCCATTACCGTGGAAGTGGTCGATCGGCTCGCTCTCGGGATCGAGCGCCTCAGCCAGTCGTCGCCCTTTGATGCGGTGCTGCTTGATCTTGGTCTCCCCGACACCGAGGGCATCGGCGGCGTCCTCACACTCTCGGCGGTGGCGCCCGAGGTACCCGTGGTCGTGATGAGCGGACTGGACGATGGGGAGATCGCGGTACGGGCGGTACACGAAGGAGCCCAGGACTACCTGGTAAAAGGGCGCACCGATTCCGAGCTCCTTCGACGCGCCCTCCGCTATGCGATTGAGCGCAAGCAGGTAGAGGTCGAAAGGCTCCGTCTGCTGGAGCGGGAACAAGAAGCCCGGGCAGCGGCCGAGGCGGCGCTTCGTACTCGCGACCAGGTCCTGGGCACAGTCTCCCACGACCTCCGAACGCCGATCGCCGCGATCGGGCTTTACGCCAAAGCGCTACAGGCGTCAGCGCACCAGGCTGAGTCCATAGAAGTACAGGCCCAGAGGATCGAGAAGGCTGCCCGAGATGGTCTCGCAATGATCCAGGAGCTTCTCGACGTCGCCCGGCTCGGCATGGGGCAGGGGATCGACATCGAGCTGAGGCGGGTCAACCTGGCCGCGCTGGCGCGTGAAGCCGTGGACGAGCAGGAGCAGAATGCACCGGAGCATGTGATGCACTTCTCGGCGCCAGGTGAAGTGTGGGGCATCTGGGACGGACCTCGCATCAAGCGCGTAGCCGCCAATTTGCTCTCGAACGCGACGAAGTACAGCGCACCGGGAAGCCGGGTGTGGGTTCAAGTTGAGAGCGGGCTTCGCGGCGGCGAGCGGGTGGCCACCCTGACGGTTCGTGACGAGGGACTGGGCATCCCCGAGGCCGACGTGCCACGGATCTTCGACTGGTATCAGCGCGCCAGCAACGTAGGCGAGCGCAAAGGAACCGGCATCGGCCTCTCCGGCTCTCTGCGAATCGTGCAGCTTCATGGCGGGACCATTGAAGTCAAGACCCGCGAGGGCAAAGGCTCCTCGTTTGCCGTGCACCTTCCCATTCGCGAGTAGGTAGCGACGAGAGACCCCCTACCCCAGCGGGTAGGAGCGCGGTGAAGAGTCCCCGCTGCGCTTTCTTCAGGAAAACTACCTTTCGGTGTAGGGTGCGCCGGTCCGTCGCTCCGTACCATGGGCTCCAAGAACTCCGAGGAGAACACCATGGTTCGAGTTCATTTGGAAGAGGTCGGCGGAGCCCTGGACCGGGAGGAGATTGAGCAGATCCTGTCTCACGAGTTGGCCCCGGATGTCTTTAGCCACGTGCTCAGAACGGCAGAGATGGCGCGTGCTCTGGCCGAACGCCACGGTGTCGACCCACAGCGGGCGGAAACGGCAGCCCTGCTGCACGACATCGCCGATCCCTGCGACGACGGAGAGATGCTCGCCCTGGCGCATCGCTACCGGGTGGAGATCGATTTGACCGAGGAGCTGATCCCGCAGCTTCTCCACGGAAAGGTTGGAGCTGAGATCCTGAGCCGGAAGTGGGGAATCAGCGACGAGGAGATCCTTGAGGCGGTGCGCGTGCACGTCAGCGGGGCTCGAAACATGAGCCCGCTGGCAAAGATCGTCTTCCTCGCGGACAAGTTGGAACCGGAGCGGGACCGGTTTTACGGTGAGCTGAACCTGGCGCGGGAAATGGCGAAGACGGACCTCGATGGGGCTATTGAGAAGTTGTTGGCCTGGCGCATGAGCCAGCTAGACCTGCACGGCCCCCAGCAGCCCACTGAAAACACGATCCAGAGCGACATGTACCGCGTGGCCAAGTTCATGGAGAGCACGTTCGCGGTCCGCTAGAATTCCTCTCCCCCTTCCGAAAGAAAGAGCCGCGGCTCGCCGGAGCCGCGGCTCTTTCTTTCGGGTACGTAGTCGACTCCTGGCTAGGTCCCTGGCGGCTCCACCAGCTTGTGCTGCATGGCGTAACCCACGACCTGGGCGCGATTCTTGAGATGTAGCTTTCCCAGGATGTTCCGCAGGTGGTACTTGACGGTGTTTTCCGTCACGATCAAGCGCTCAGCAAGTTCACGATTGGAGGTGACTCCCTGGACGAGAAGCTCGAGTACTTCCTGCTCTCGCTCGGTCAAGTCGTCCGGCGATCGCTCCTGGCGGGGGGCAGGACGCGCGAACTCGTTGAGGAGTTTCCTGGCGAGCGAAGGGGTGAGGGCTGGCTCGCCCTGGCCAACGCCCCGGAGCATCTCGATGAGCATCTCGGGGTCGGTATCTTTCAAAAGATACCCCTGCGCCCCGGACTTAATGGCTTCAAAGAGGTCGGCGTCGTCGTCGGAGGATGTGAGCACGACGACCTTGACTCCCGGAGATTCCGCGCTGATGAGCCGGGTCGCGTCCAGGCCGCCCATCTCCGGCATTGCCAGATCCATCAGCACCACATCGGGCTGGAGCCTGCGGGCCAGATCCACGGCCTCGCGGCCGTTACGCGCCTCGCCCACCACCTCTAAATCACTGGCTTCAAGTAGACTGCGCAGCCCCCCGCGGAACAGGGCGTGGTCGTCGCTAATCAGTACCCGCATGTATCCCCCCTGGGGCCGAGCCGCGGCAGGCGGCGAGATGAGACTACATCCGGGGCGGGGCTCACGGCAATGCCAAACGCTGTTGGCAGCTTACATCCTTACCAGCAGAATCGCCGCCACCACGGCCATAAGGGCAACGAACAGGTTGACGGCCGCTAACCAGGACGAGCGCGCCCGCAGCGCCTCGGGCGTGGAGGCGTCGTCCCGGATCGCATCCGGCCCGCTCTCCTGAGGGTGACCTCCCAGGGCCGGTCCGCGGGCCGGCGCGCGCGTAGCCAGGGCGTTCGCACGCTGTCCCACGAGGTCATGCGCCAGTGTCAGGCCGGCCATCGCTGCAACGAGCGCAAGCTTGAGGGCCAACAGCCGGCCGAAGTCCGACTCCAACCATTGCCCGGTGACGAGTTCATACGGTCCGTAGCCGTAGCGCGCCGCGTTGAGCAGGCCCGTGATGACCAGCACGGTGAGGGCACCCCATCCCACCACCCGAAACCGTCGGCCGACGGCTCGGAGGACTGCCGCCCGCAAGGGAGGTTCCAGGCCTCGGAGGGCAGGCACCGTTACCATGGCGAGAAAGATCATGCCGCCAACCCAGGTGATCGCTGCCAGGATGTGCAATGTGACGATCACCAGGGACCACGACACGGAGATACCTCAAAAGCCACGACGCACGCCTGGCGAGCCCATGACCGTGATCAATTTTGTCAGGGCCTCAGGCCGCGGGAGCTGGCCCGTCCGAACCGTACCTCAAATGAGGGCGGGTCGGCGACACGTGCGAGTGCTAGGCTGACACCGCCGGTCGCCCCCGCGCCGTATCCGCCCACGTCAACAGGTCCAAACCAGCCGCGAGCGTCCGCTGTCGGGTATCGAAAATGTCCCTGATCTTGTCATCCCGAAGCCGCTCCACCATGATCGACAGCCCATCGCAGTTGGGACGCTGCTCCTGACGGAACACCTGGGTCCGCTCGTCTGAGGACCTGAGCTTCCCTATCGCGCTGGGCAGGCTCCGCGGGCCTGTGGAGAGCCGTCGTTCGGCGGCGGTTGTGATGAGCCGCGATCGTCTAGTCGGTTCCGGAGGAACGTTTGCAGCAAGTATCCGGATAGAACGAAGCCGGGCAGCATGATGGCGAGGACAATGCTGGCGAAAACGGCCGGATAGGTGGCGGCAAAATCACCGCAGCGGCGCAGGAGGTTGTCCAGCGTGTTGGAAACCCGGATCCCGAGCGAAGCTTCCTCCCCGCGCCGAGTCTCTTCCAGCACGCTTGTGAGACGCTGCGCCGTCCAAGAGCCCGAGAGTTCACGAGCCGCTCGTCCTGATTCGTCAACGACAACTACTTTCGCGTTATGCGCCACTGAGTAACCTTGGCCCAGCTCCGACCAGCCCCGCGGTGGGCGCTTTTCCACCGTGACGCCATAGGCCTCCCACACCGGCGCAAGTTGCGTGTACGTGCCGGTAAGGAATAACCACTCGGGAGGCCAGGCGGCCGCGTAGGTCTTCAGGTAGCCCACCGTGTCGGCATCCGGATCGACAGTGACGATGGCTACACGCGGCGTTTCCCCACCCGCGTCACGGAACGCGTTGGCTCCGGCGCGGAGCGTGGCGAGGTACAGCGGGCAACTGTCGGTGCAGTGCGCGGACACGAAAGAGAGCAAGGTCGCTCTGCCCCGTAAATCTGCGTTGGTCACGGTTTCCCCGTGTTGATTGGTGAGGCTAAACGGAGGTGCGGGCGCGCGGGGACTGCCAACCGCACACCCGGCCAGAAGGAAGGCTGCGCCGAAGAGCAAGTGTGCTCCCCACCATCCCCTGCTAGCGGACTCGCAGGAGCGGCCGTTGTTTTCAGGCCGACCCATCGCTCAGATTTCCGACGACCGCCGGCCCGGCGCGAACCCGGGTCGTGTAGGCGCCCTGCACGCTGACCCTGCGGGCGAGCGCTTCCAGGAGTGCAGGCCCGACCGACAGAAGAAAGGCCCCTCCGGCGATCAGAGTAACCATGGCCCCGAGGCCGATCAGAGCGCCGGCGGCCAGGAGCGCAGGGTGGTCCGGCATCAGTTCAAACGTCTTTCGTGTTGCTCCCAGACTTCCGGCCCAGAACATGCCGGCGACGAGTAGCAGGAGCCCCATCCCGTATCCGGCAGGCTGCCACCGAGCGACCCGCCGCCACGCCCCTGCGATACCCAGAGAAGCGCAGAACCGAAACGTCAGCGCCATGAAGATCAGCGTCACGGCGCCTACCACTCCATGGTAGTGAGCCGTCACTCGAGTATCGTTGTCCATCCCGGTGAGCGCGATGAGTCCCCCCAAAGAAAAAAGCGCGAGTGAAAAGACCAGCGGCCCGGTACTGCCCCTTTGGATGGTCCCGGCCACTGATTGACGGAGCACGGTCCACGCCACCACCAGCCATGCCGTGACTAGAGGCACCGCCAGACCCGCCCAGAAGAGCGGCGTGAGCAGGTCCCAGCTGACGGCGAAGAACGAGTAGAGGCCGACCGCGAGTAGGGATGCCGCGACACTCCCGAAGCTCGTTCGGACCAGCCGGTCTGCCCATCGAGGCGGAGCATCGAGCATGATCCACCACGCGCCGACCAGCGCTGCGCCGTTCCCGACCTGGAGGAGATGGCCCCCGCCCCACACCTGGCTCGCGAAATCGACCGCGTCCCCCCGGGCCACGACGGCGGCATAGCTTGCGACAGCCAACAGATAGCTCGCAGCGCTCACCTCCAGGGCACGTGCCTCGACGGGAACCGGTCCGGTATGGCGGCGCATCGCGAAGAGAAAGAGCACTGCGCTGAGGCCCAGTCCGGCAAAGTAGGCCCCGTAGCCGAGGAAAAAGAGCGGATGGATCAGCGTGGGGACGTAGTCCGCCAGGATGGGCTGCCCCTGTCCGACCAGCGGAACGGCCGCGAGCAGGAGCGCGCCGGACCAACTCGACAGGAGGCCCAAGCGGGCAGGACGGACAGGCAGCGCATGACCCATGCGCGCCGCGACGATGACCCAGAGCGCCGCCACAAAGCTGAGCAGCCAGATGTTCAGCGCAAAGGTGACGTGCGCTACGAGAGCCACGTAGAGATAGGCGTGCCCCGCGAGGAACTCCACCAGGGGAGTCCGCGCCGCCGCGACCAGCACGACGAACGTGCCAGAGAGCACCAGAGCCAGGACCGCCAGCGACAGCCAGCCCAGTGCGACGAGGCCTAGAGCGGGGTGCTCCTCCAACGCCGTGCGAACCGCGGGAAAGTACCCCTGCCCAATACGTCCACGATTCACCCTAAGGACCCTCAAGTGCTTATCCCCCCTGGCAAAAGCGGTACGGCGTGCCGATAGCACCGAGGGGGTGGATCAGCAGCCCAGGAAGCTCGCGCGTGCTCCGGGCGACGAAGAGGCGCGACCACTCGCGGGCGATGGCGTCGGTGCCCGTTGCGGCGCTGCCTCGGGCTACCGCGAAGATCAGCAGTCCTCGAACCGCACTGCCGTCGGGGTTCAGCGCTTCAATGCACTGGCTGCCGTATCGCATCGTGGCACCTACCTCGGTGGCGCTCAGCAGGGTACCCGTGTCGGGGTCTCGGAGATCGAGGGTGTCGCGAATAGTTGCGGCGAGCTCGGGTTCGGCGGCTTCATGGACGAGCCGGTCGGCCCAATCTCCTGGAAGAGCGGCGCGATCTGAGGCCGTGGCATCCGGAAAGGCGGCCAGCGCAACGCGCGAGGCCCTGTCCCGAGGCATCTGGTTGGGGAGCAGCTCGATCTCCAGGTAGACGAGGCCGACGATGGCAGCCGCCAGCGCCATCATGATTGCGAACAGTTGGGGCGGAACCGGAAATCGGGCCGTTGACAAGCCAGACGGGAAGGCTCCGGTGGACGGGCTCGAGAGCGCTTCGCCCTCCGGCCCGGCGAGACGGCTGCTGCCCACCTGGCCGCTGCCGGGAACGGCCTCCACCGTTGCCGCAAAGAGCCGCTCCGCGGCACCCGGCATCTCGGTCGTGGCTGTCGGGGGCGGCATGGTCGCCGCACGCCCCGCGGCCCTAGCCAATGCGCCAGAGACTGGAGAGGTTGATCCAATGGGTGGCGTAGATGGCCAGGAAGACTGCCAGGAAGATGAGGCAGAGAGTCAGCGTGCCGCGCAGGTCATGCGGCTCACTGTGAAGGCCTGCCTGGGAACCGCCGCTTATCGTGGGCATGAATACCGGACCGCGCTCCCGGTGTCTGCCGAACAGGAGCGTCCCCACTGCAAGGAGGACGAAAAGGGAGCCGCCGATCACAGCTACGACGCCGCTGATCCCCATGAGCGCCTCCAGGAGCGGCGAAGTCGCCAGCGGCGTTGCCGAGACGTCCGGGTGGCGGCGGGGGATGCCGAAGAAGTATCCGAGCCACATCATGGTGACGACGAAGACGGCCATCCCCGTGCCGAAGAGATAGGTCTGGAAGGTGGCCAGCTTTGCGCTGATGAGCTCCCGGAGGCCGATCAGGCGGATCACCGCGTAGGCCACGCCCATGAACGCGATGGATGTGCCGGCGACCACGGTGCCGTGGAAATGGCCGGGAATCGCGAGGGTGTTATGGACCATCATGTTCAGTTGCTCTGTCCCGAAGGTGATACCCGTGATCCCGCCCATCACGCCGAAAAGCGGGAGCGAAACCGCTAGGGCCGCGAAGGCGGGATTGCCCCAGGGAGCGTGACGGAGCCAACCGAGCCAGCCCCCGTGGCCCTGGCGCCGCAGGGCCAGCTCAACCGCGGCGGGGATGGCAAAGGCGTGAATCAGGCTGCCCATGGCCGCGCCGTATATGGCGTAGCCGGCATTCCAGATCCGCCACGCGCTGGTCACTCCGGGGTCGGAGAGGTGGTGGTGCGCGGCGCCAAGGTTGATGAACAGGACGTAGAGCACAAAAGCGGTGCGGCTCACTTTTTCGCTGGCGGGCTGCGCTCCCGTCGTGAGATGCGCCAGGAGATACCAGCTGGTGACCATGGCGGCCAGGTTGATCTGCTGGCTGCCGTGCCCGAGCAGCCACCAGACTACCCGGTACATTTCAGCGTCGATAGTCTTGAGGATCCCGATGGCGTATAGGAGCTGGAAGATGTAGGCAATAGCTCCCCCCAGGAGAGTTTCGACGGCGATGATGGCGGCGATGGCGGCGCCGAAGGTGACGAGCGGGAGGGACCCTTGATAGGCTCCCTCCTGAGACGCGCGCCACACCGTGGCGAAGAACACACCCAAGGCGAGAAAGGCGCCGACGGCGAAGATGATCGCGCCGACCAGGAAGAGCGGGTGGATGTTCAGCGGAGCATAGGAAGTGAGAAGCGGTTGATCGTAGGTGGCATCCTGGAACAGGACGGTAGCCGCAGCGAGCAGTGAGCCGCCCAGCATCAGCACGTAGGCCAGCCATGCGGCTCCCGGGGTGACGAGCCGGAAATTCAGCACGATCGCCGAGGCGAAATAGAGGATCGCCACCTCCATGAAGATGATCCAGAAGATCAGCATGCTCCAGGAATGGAGCGTCAGCACCACGTAGTACCAGGAGGGCGGAAGCAGCTGCACTGCCTCCCAGCGGGTGAGGGCGATCAGCAGGGCCAGGAGTCCGCCGATGAGGAGAAAGACCACCGCCGTGACGGCATTGACCATGAGCGGTGGGACGACTGACCGGTGAACGCGCAGCCCGGTGGTCAGGCAGGTCCAGAACTCTCCGACCTCAGGCCCTCGTTCGCCGGGCATCCTGCTTGCGACGGCAGCCATCCTATCTCCCCCTCTCGACCAGGATCCGGCCCAGCATGAACTGGTGGCCCAGGCCACAGTACTCTTGGCACACGATGTCGTAGGTACCCGCCTCTGTGAAGGTCATGGGCAGGACGTGCTCGTAGCCCGGCACGACCTGGAAGTTGGCCTTCTGGGACGGCTCTCCCGCCTTGTGGATGGAGAACCCGTGATTCACGTCTTTCGACGACACGTGGATGCGGTAGCGGCGCCCGGCCTCGAGCACGAGCACATTGGGAAACCAGCCGAACTTCAGTGCACCGAGGTACACGTCGTCTCCCGTAGGCTGGATCCCGGCCTCAACCTTCCGCGACAGGCCTCCCTCCGCCGCCGCGAATTTCGTGGCTTTCTCCCAGTAGTAGTCGGGCGAAACGCGGTAGGTCTCCGTCGGCGAGTTCTGTGCCCCGAAGACGTGCCACACGGGCATCATCACGAACATGGAGAGACCGAGCAGCACGACGATCGATAGCCAGATTTTCTCGTGGCCTCCCAGCGGAAGGTCCCACCAGTTGCGCGGCTGAGGAGGGGTGAGCGGCATGAACTGGCTCCTTCCCTAACGCAACGTCGGTACGTTTATCAGGTCGATAAGCGCCCAGATGATGTAAGAGACCAGGATGATGACCCCGCTGACCAGGAAGAGAAACCAAATGTTGTCGTAGATCTCCTGCATCACGGGGACGCGCGCTCCGTCCCGAGGTTCGCGCTCCGGGGTTGGCTGCTGCTCGGCCATGGCGTGCCTACCTCCCTGACTGGGTGACCTCTGCTGGGTGACCTCTAGTGAGAACCAAGAAACAGTTGGTCGACGAGGACGGCGACAAATACGATGCCCAGGTACGGCCCGGAAAACTTGAATACCGCCCAGCCGCTGTCCGGGCTGGGCCGCCGAAGAAAAGCCATGCCCAAGGCCGAGAAGCGTGCTCCGGCGAGGATGGCCCCGAGGGAATAGACCGCACCCCAGCCGGCCACGAACCCGAGCGCGAGGGAAGTGGCCACCGTCAGGAAGATGTGGCCCACGGCCCACGACGCCGCTCTGGCCGGACCTACAACGACCGGAAGCATGGGAACACCGGCCCGCCGGTAATCATCGCTGCGGGCGACGGCGAGACTCCAAAAGTGCGCGGGGGTCCAGAAGAACACGAGCGCGGCCATCAGCCACGGCGAGGGTCCCAGTCCCGGATCAACCGCGGCCCAGCCGCCGAGCACGGCGGCGCTGCCCGCCGCTCCACCTACCACGATGTTGAGCCAAGTTCTGCGCTTCAGCCACAACGTGTAGACGACGACGTAGATGCCGGCGCCTGCGGCGACGAAGGCGCTGACGACGAGGTTCAGTGCGGCGGCGCCTACGACACCGGAGGCCACCAGAGCCACGCCAACGACCGGCACCCAACCGCGCGAAGGCACCTGGCCAGTTACCAGGGCCCGTCTTCGGGTCCGCTGCATGAGGGCATCAATGTCGCGGTCCAGGTACTGGTTGAGCATGGCCGCGCCGCCGGTGGCAAGGAGGCCCGACGCCGTCAGCACCAGAACCGTCCCGAGGGGCGGGGTGCCTCCGGCCGCGGCGAAGCAGGCCACGACCGCGGTGAAGACGACCAGGGATACGATGCGCGGCTTGGACAGGGAGAGGAAAGCGAACAACGTTCGGCCCAAATCCCCCGGTGCGAAGAGGGCGTCGGGGGTGCTGGTGAGGAGGGGCCTGATGGACGGTGACGCTGCCACGCTTCATCTCTCCCTATCGCGGACGGGATTTCAGCAGGAGGTCATTACACTTCCATTACACGGCGCGCGGCGGCTCGGGAGGGCGAGGCCGGTAGGTCCGGTGCTCGATTTCGTGCCGATTCCCAAGGCGACGCAGGAGTGGGTGCGGGTTAGAGGAGTTGGCGCTCGGTAGCGCTACGGGTGGGGAGGACTCACTCCCGCCTTCTGCTCCACAAACTTCAACAAATCGGCCAGCTGCCGGAAGTACGCTTCCTCCCGCGTCTGCACGTGGAAAACGTGCCCACGCCACTCAGGTGGGCCTGGGGCAGCCCGTGGTTCCAACCACAGGCGAATCACGAACGAGACGTTGCTTTGCGTGACCACCGGACGGTACCTTCGCCGGGCTGGTTCCCTTCATTCCGGACGGGATTTCAGCAGGAGGGCGTTACACCCGCATTACACGGCGCAGGGACCTCCGCGAAGTGGGCCCTGAGAGGCGGGTGCGCTGCGCGGGTATACTCACGCCGCTCGCGATGTCTTGAAATCGACGCGGCAGCGCGGGTCGTCGTTGATCGTTGAACGGGTTGCGCAGGGCTCTTCGGCGGGGGCAAGGCCACGGCAGAGATCGCGGAGATCGTGTCTCAGATGCCCGGTGCCGCGTTCGCCGTGGACGATGGCCTGACGATCGTTGCCTGGAACAGCGCAGCCGAACGGGCCCTCGGTCAGGAAACCTCCGCGGTGCTGGGACTACCCTGCTACGAAGCCATCCACGCGGTGGATTCCAGCGGTCGTCCCTGTTATGAATCCTGTCCCCTGGCGCGGCAGACGCCGCCACTCGGCTGGGCGCACAGCCGGGCGCTGAAAGCCCGTTGGCGCGGTGGGGCGCCCGTCTACGTGGACTGCTTCCTCATGCGCTGCTCTTCCCCATCCTCAGAAATGCGCTCCCTTGGCTTCGTTACTCCACTGGGCGTGGCTGATGCCAAGGACCACCTGCGTGTCCTCTCCGCTCTGGAGGCGGTTCATTCACTGGCCACGCCTTCCACCGATGCTATGCACCAGCTGCAGGCGGTGGTCAGTGCCCTGCCAGAAGCCGCCGGTGCCGAAGCGGCGGAACTAGTCCTACTCGACCCGGAAACCGGGGCGCCTCATGCGCTCCTGCGCTGGACAGGCGGTGTGCCAGAGAAGAGCCTCTTCGATGCCTGGCCGAGCGCAGCCGAGCTGGCGCTGCTCGCATCCAGCCGTCGTGATGGCCTGATCGTTTTTCCTCCGGCTGGCGGCACCGAGCGCGCGGAAGCGCAGTGGCGGTGGGCCCTGACGCTCCCGGTATCAGGAGGGGGACAATTTCTCGGGATCCTCACGCTCCTCAGCACGCGCAACCGTTTTGCGGTAGGCCCCGCGGCTCGAACGCTGTTCAGCGTGGAAGGGCCGTTGAGCCTCTTTCTCCGCAGGGCCCTTCTTGATGCACCCGGAGCGGCTGAGTCGGTGAGTCTGAACGGTCGCCGCGGTCGGCCCTCCGTTGAATTCCATTGTTTCGGGCAGTTTCGGGTGATGCGCGGGGGACAGGAGTTACATCCTCGCCGTTTCAAGCGAAGAAAGTCTCTCGACCTGCTGAAGATCCTCGTCGCGCGTCGAGGGCGGCCCATTCATCGCGAGGCGCTGGTCGAGCTGCTCTGGCCGGATGCCGATTTGGATGATGCGAGCAACAATCTGCGAGTCGTGCTCCACGATCTCCGTCACGCCCTGGAGCCCGACCTCCAGCCGACTCAGAGCGGATCCCTCATCCGCGGCCAGCGCGACCTGGTCTACCTGGAACGCTCTGACACCTCGTGGATCGACGTGGAGGAGTTTGAACGCCTGGCGCGGCAGTTCGAGGAGTGCTCCAGGGAAGGACGGATCGATGCCGCCCTGCAAGCCGGCCGACACGCTCTGGCGCTGTACCGTGGCGAGTATCTGGAAGATGAGCCGTACACCGATTGGTGCACTCTGGAGCGGGAGCGTTTGCGTGAGGCGTACGTCAGCCTGGCGCAGCAGATGGTCGTGCTACTGGAACGGGACGGGGAAGTCGCCGAGGCCATCCAGACATGCCGCATGGTCCTGGCGGCCGACGCGCTCCGCGAGGGAACACACCGTCATCTCATGGGCTTGCTCTGGCAGGCAGGTCGGAAGGGTGAAGCGCTGCGGCAATACCATCTCTGCCGCGAGCTGCTCGTCCGGGAACTGGACGTCGTGCCTGACGAAGAGACGGAATCGTTGTACCAGGCTATCCTGGGGCAGAGCGGCAACGGCCGAGGGCAGTCCCGAAACCTGGCGCAAGTGGGTGAGCCCGGGACCAGCGACCGGCGTAGCCGTCCCGCCGGCATTGCGTAGTCCCTTCGCCGCGGTCGAAGCAGCGGGAACTCGAAAAGAGAACTTCCTCCGGATAGTGTGCCCTGCACCTCCACCACGCTCTTTGAATGTTAGAGGGGCGGCAGCACTTGTGCTGCCGCCCCTCTAAGCTGACCGTTCGCTCAGTCGTTTCTTAGTGTGCCGTGGCCTGGCCGCTCGTCGCCTGCTGGGTCATGGGCTCAAACACCGTCGAGTTCGGCGTCCCCTCAACGTGGAGGATGGCTGCCGCACCCTTGCTCAGGCGGCCCAGGCTGTGGTCGACCAGGATGTAGTCGCCCGGGTAGTCCAGCTTAAACTCCACCATGGTGGCGCCGCCGGCGGGCACCAGCGTCGTTTGCACGTTGGTCTGGTATTCCGAGGCACCCTCAGGAGCTACGCGGTCGAAGATCTCGCCAATGACGTGGAAGCTCGAAGTCACGTTGGGGCCGCCGACGCCGAAGAAGATCCGCACCGTCTCGCCGACCCGGGCCTGAAGCGCGTTCTCGCCGGTGAGAGCGCCGGCCGCGCCATTGAACACAACGTACTCCGGCAGCTCATCGAGCATGCGCTCCATCGAGAATTGGCGCTCCCCTTTGTCGCCGCGATTGCCGGTGAGGTAGCGCTCGCCCTGCATGACGTAGAACTCGCGGTCCACCTGCGGCAAGCCTCCCGGCGGCTCGACCACGATCAGGCCGTACATGCCGGCCGCAAGGTGGTGCGCCACGGGCGGCGTGGCGCAGTGATAGACGTAGACGCCAGGGTTGAGGGCCTGGAAGCGGAAGGTCGCCTGGCTGCCCGGAGCTACCTGGGTGACCGCGCCGCCACCGCCGGGCCCGGTCACGGCGTGCAGGTCGATGCTGTGAGTGACTTTGCTGTCGGCGGGATTCTTGAAGGTCAGCTCTACGGTGTCACCCTGGCGGGCCCGTAGCATGGGTCCGGGCACGGTGCCGCCAAACGTCCAAAAGGCGTAGGC
>JACQOR010000046.1 GCA_016202435.1 Chloroflexota bacterium | reverse complement strand
GTAGACCTCTTCAACACCATCGATTCCGAAAAGTGCGGTGGCGGCACGCGCCATACAGTTCGTTCAACTGAAGCGCGGCGCCACAATCCTGATGTAGCTGGCCTCGCTGATGTCCTGCCCTTCGCTGATATCCTGGGCGCTTGCCGAGCGCGCAGTAGCCTGGACGCCGATTGCCAGGGCCAGCAGCGCGGCCACCCCCGCCATGACAACGCCAAGCCGAACCAGCGAGCCGAACGGCGGGGCCTGTGATTGAACCATCATCCTGTCCGACCTCCAAACCAGGTTGTTTTCCGCTGACTGTCGAGCTTCACCTGTTCCTACCGCAGATCCACACCTCCTCTATTTGATGGCGGCGAGTCCGGCTGCAAGGTCCGGCTCTTCGATCGGTTGCAGGAAGCGAGCCCGGACGACCCCGCTCCGGTCGATGAAGAAAGTGGCCGGCAGCCCCACCACTCGATACGCCTCGTAGAACACGTCGCCGCTGGGGTCCGTCAGAATCCGGGCCGTCAGGCCGAGGCGATTGGCGAAGCGCTGGACCGTCGGCCGATCTTCCTGCAGGTTGACGAGCAGCACGGCGAGCCCGGAGTCCTGCTCGCGCTGGTGGGCAGCCTGCAGGTGGGGAAGCTCTTTGAGGCACGGGGTACACCAGGTGGCGAAGAAGTTGAGCAACACCGGGCGACCCCGATACTGGCCAAGAGAAACGGCCTGCCCGGTCAAGTCCTCCAGAGTGAAGTCAGGAGCGCGCTGGTCAACCTGAGGGCCGACGGGCATGTCGGCATCAATCTTGGGAGTAGTTGCCGCCTCAGGGAGCGTGGCCTGGGAACAGGCCGCAGAGAACACCCACGCCGCCACCAGTGGCACTGTGCAGGCCAGCAACCGGTGCTGCCCCATCGCTACTCCAAGTGGCCCACATTCTAATCCAGGTGGCCCATATTCTAATCCAAGTAGCCCATATCTTGATCCATATTATAATGCGGTGATATGGCCGCCACGGATCAATTCGTCGTCGAGGTGCAAGAGGGCGACGTCTTTGACCAACTGGAGCTGCTGGCCAAGTGGTTCCGGGGCCTGGACGATCCAGTGCGCCTCGGCATTCTCCAGGAGCTCAAGACCGGCGAGCGATCCGTGGAAGAGCTCTGCGATGCGCTCGGTATGAAGCAGGCTCGAATCTCGAACCATCTGGCCTGCCTGCGCTGGTGCCAGTTCGTTGGAACTCGCCGCGAGGGCCGGCGAGTCTACTACCGGATCGCGGATCCCAACATCGAGAAGATCCTGGATCTTGCCCAGGCCTGCCTGACCAGGAACGCCGAGCTCGTGCTCGCCTGCACCCGGGCGTAGATCGGGTTCGTCATGGCTACCGCCCCGGCCAGGGGAACGCTCGCAGTCGTCTTGCCGGGTGTCGGATTTGTGGCCCTCGGACTGGGCTTGGGGGTCGCCCTGATCTCGTTCAGCCAGACCGTGTACCGGATCCAGGGCGGCGTCTCCACCATAGCCATCTCGCTCCCCCTGGGCTACGCCTTCGCGGCGGGAATGGTTGCGACCGTGAATCCTTGTGGCGTGCTGCTTCTGCCCTCGCTCGTGGCGTACTACCTGGGCTCCGAACGACCGGAGGACGTGCCTCCGGCCCAACGGGCCACGAGAGCGCTGCTCCTCGGGATGATGGCGACCCTGGGCTTCGTGGCCGTGTTTGGGGTGGTCGGCGGCGTCATCGCGCTGGGAGGACGGGCAATCGCGGCCTACTTCCCCGTGGGAGGCCTGCTCGTCGGACTCGCGTTGCTGGCGATAGGAGCGTTGCTGGCGCTGACCGGGCGGTCGCTGGGACTTGCGACCGCGAGTCGCGCCATGGAAGGGGCGGACCCACGGGGCGGGGTCGGCTCGCTATTCCTGTTCGGCGTTTCGTATGGGGTGGCGTCGCTGGCTTGCACACTGCCGGTCTTCCTCGTCGTGGCAGGGGCGGCCCTGGCCGCCGGTAGTCTCTTCGACGCTGCCGGTCAATTCCTGAGCTATGCCCTCGGAATGGGGACGGTGCTGACCCTCGTGGTGCTGGGCGCCGCCTTTGCTCGAGCCACGGTCGCCCGCACGGTCCGCCGCGTCGTGCCCTTCGTCCACCGCTTGGCGGCTTCGCTGCTCCTCGGGGCGGGCGTGTTTGTGACCTGGTACTGGCTAAGCGCGCTCACCCTTCTCTAGATGTCCTTCGCATTGACGGCCCACGGGGATGCGGCCACGCCAGTGGCTCGCTATTTGTAGGCCTCGCCCTCACACCTTGCGCCCCTTCACGAGAAAGCAGGTCAGGGCCATGAAAAACGAGCCCTGGCGGACGGCCGCGTCGAGCTGATCGAGCCATTTCTCGGCGGCCGCAGCGGACACCGCGCCCGCGTTCTTCGCGATGCCCGCGCCGACAGAGAGGTCCCACTCTTGCTGGCCCCTCACCGAGCGATATCCGTGTAGCGTGGTAAAGGCAGTAAACGGTTCGACGGCGACGTCGACCAGACCCGCCTGCCGGAACAGAGCCGGTAGCGCACGTCCGACAAATCCGTGCCGCAGACTGCTTCCCCAGGCGTGCAGCACGGCTCGGCTCAGGTCCGGGTCCCCTCCATGGATCACCGCCGTCCCCCAGTCTGGCTCGCAGACCGCGACCGCCCCGCCAGCGACCGTAATCCGGGCCATCTCGGCCACGACCTGGAAAGTGTCGTCTACGTGCTGCAGGAGCCGCTCCGCCCGGCAGCCATCGAAGCTCCCGTCCGGAAAGCACAGCCGATGGGCATCGGCCACGAGGAACTCGATGGCCGGACCCCCCTGCTGGCGGGCTAGCGCAATGGCGGCGGAGTCGGTGTCGATGCCGACCACCTTGCCGGCTGCGCCGGCGATTTCGGCCACGCTGCGGCTGTGGTCTCCGGTGCCGCAGCCGACGTCCAGGTAGCGGCCGCCGGAATGGGCCCGAAGCAAAGCGATGATGCGGGCGTCGATGGAGTGAGAGAACGCCCGGTCGCGGGCCAACTCCAGCTCACGGGCGATGATCGGCGAGCCAAGCTCCCCATCTCCGCTGGTGTTGCTGACCGATCTCTCGTCCGTTTGTTGAGGTCCTTCCGCTGCTTGGTTGGCATCCCGCCGACGACGACCCCAGGAACCGCCCGGACTCGGGATCGTGGTGAGCGATCCGCGCCCGGGAATCAGGGTATCCTAGCCCAGTTCTTGGAGGGGTCGCGCGAGACGCGGCTGCTGTGGGACGAGGAGCCGGAGTGAGCAGAGGGCATAGCTCTTCGGGCCGGTGGGTCTACGGTCTGCTGCTGGCGCTGTGCACTGCTGCGCTCTGGGGCTCGCTGCCTCTCCAGCTGAAGGAAGTCCTGAAAAACATGGAGCCGGTGACCGTGACCTGGTACCGGCTGCTGGGGGCCGGCCTGATCCTGTTCCTCTTCCTGCTGGCGAACGGGCGGCTCCCAAGGCTGGGCGCGCTGGGCGGCAGGGGCGGCGGACTGGCGGTGCTGGCCATCGGTGGGCTGGCGGCGAACTACGTGCTGTACGTCGTGGGCCTGGACATGCTCACGCCGGGCACGACGCAGCTGGTGATCCAGGTCGCGCCGATCCTATTTCTACTGGGCGGCGTGTTCATCTTTCGGGAGCCTTTCAGCCCCGGACAGGCGCTCGGGCTGCTGGTGCTGCTGGTGGGTTTCGGCCTGTTCTTCAATCAGCGCCTCGAAGAGCTGGTGACGTCCTTGTCCCAGTACACCATCGGCGTTCTGACGATCCTGGCCGCGGCCTTGCTCTGGGCGATCTACGGCCTGGCGCAGAAGCAGCTGCTGACGTTGTGGAACTCGGTGCAGGTCATGATGGTGATCTTTCTGGCCTGCGCAGCCGTCCTGGCGCCCTGGGCCAAACCGTTGCAGGTCCTCGACCTGAGCGCGATCCAGGCGTGGTTGCTGCTGGCTTGCGCTCTCAACACCTTGATCGCCTACGCCGCGTTCGCCGAGGCCCTGGCGCACTGGGAAGCCTCCCGGGTCAGCGCCACCCTGGCCGTCACTCCGCTGATCACGTTCGTTTCCGTGGCGATCGCCGCGACGCTCTGGCCGACGCACGTGCAGCCCGAAGAGATCAACGGTATCGGGTACGCCGGCGCGGTCCTGGTCGTATCCGGCTCGGCCCTGACGGCTTTGGGGCCGTCACTGGTAAAGAGCTATCGGGACCGGCGGGCGCGCGCAGCGATCCCGCTTTGATGGCATGGCAACGGGAGGATCGTGGCGGCAGCGCGCTGGCCGGCAAGAACCCGGCGTTGCCCGGCCCAGGACTGGGCAGTGACGCCAGGTCAGGGGGAGCCCCGGAGCGAGGCTTCACGGAGGGTGCTCTCCAGCCAACCCTCATCGATTTCCGCCGCCGTTTGGGCCGCAGTCGTGCCGACGCAATGCCACGCGGCCGGCTTGCGCGATCCGGGCGAAGCCGCGACGAAGTAAACCGCGGCCAGGGCGCGTGAGCCCTGGGGCGCGGTGAGCTGAAGAATCACCTCCTGAAGCTCGTTGCTCTCGGACGTGGACACTTGCCATCGCCACTCTAGTGCTCCGCCGTTGAAGCTCGAGACCACGAGCTCCGGCATTTCCGCGGCGTCTGCCGCGCGGTAAATCTTCTGGTCGAGTGGACCTGAGACATAGCGAGTGTTGATCTTTGGCACGCGGCCTCCTTCCTCGGGAGCCGCCGAACGGCGCGACTTACCGTGTCGGGGACCTCTCCCGGATCGAATCCAAGATGAACCGCAGCGCTCGATCCCGTGCTTCGACTGCTGCCAGATTTTGCCCGCTCAAGGCGAGCACCTGTCCGCCGATCATCAGATTGTGCTGCACCGTGCCGAAGGTGAGCATCTCCGCCCCGATTGGCAGCCGAAGCCGAAGCGAGTACCCTGGCACGCCAGGAGGCAGCTCGACCAGGCTCAGACCGACGAATTCAGGACTCGACGCCTCGTACTCCTGGCTGAGGCTCAGACCGGTGAGGGCGCCGGCCTCGTCAAGGAAGCCGTGTGCATACACGAACAGGGCGCAGACGGAAACGCACGCTCGGTCCGCGGCAAAAGCGTTGCGGTGGATAAACAGGGCGCCGCTGGCCTCGAAACGGGCCTGGATCCAGGGGAGCGCGTACCACTCGGAGATTGGGCGACTGCCGCTGTCAGTCGGGTCGGGCACCAGCGGGAGTGGGGCGAAGAAACCGCTCGGGAAGCTCAGGAGCACGCGGGCCTCCGCCTCGGTGAAAAACACTTGCTGGGTCGAAGTGCTCGGCACTCGCGTGACCAGAGCTGGCAGGGACGTTGCCGTGCTCCCACCGATCTCCTGGCACTGCTGGGCGGTGATCAGGGATGCGCCGATCAGGGCAAGGGAAATGGTGGTGAGTCGGGATTTCGTGGCAGTGCCTTCGAGCGACCGTTTGGGGCGAGCTTCCGACCATCATAGGCGGGAGTCTAGGGCGATAGCTACATCCCCGCGCTGGGATCCGGTGTTGCCGGCCGGCCTGCAGTCAG
>JACQOR010000045.1 GCA_016202435.1 Chloroflexota bacterium | reverse complement strand
GCCATAGGGCAGCCGCAGTCTCGAACTTCTCGGACTGCCTGATCGCCGGGAGAGAAATTCAAAAACACGAACGGCGCCGTGGGGTGGAGGGTAGTGATCAGCAGGGCGGATGGAGGAAGGTCCTCTGAATCAGCGGCGGACCCAGGCTGAATCACCGCGTGCAGGTCGTGGTAGACGTGCACGTCGTCCGAGGCAATCGGGGCGAGGCAGCCTTCCCCTACCACACCGGTCTCGGCGGAGCCGTAGTTGGCCACCGCCTGGACTCGGCTTCGTTTGATCACCGCTAACCGGGCTTCGGTGAGTGGCTCCCCTGAGATGGTTAGCTGGGCGCCGCTAATGTCAATACCGCTGTCCCACGCGGTCACGGCCAGCCGAGCGGCGGCACTGGAGAACGTGTAGGCGTGCGGGATCTGGCCTGCTTGCAACACATCTCGCATCCATCGTGCGACTGGTCTGGGATCTTCGACCGGGACATACTCTGGAGCGGGCAGCGCGGATCCGGCGAGGAAGCTCCCCCATCTGAGCAGCCGCCCGCTCCAGGCGTAGCGGGGGTGGAGGCCCTGGTGCGTGGGGTCGACTTGCGAGAACCACCGGGCCGGTGGTTGTCCAAACGCTGCGTAGGCCAGGAGCTTGCCGGCTCCGGTGCTTCCGGGGACTGCCCACACGCCGTGGATCCATT
Source organism: Chloroflexota bacterium (assembly GCA_016202435.1). Classification (GTDB taxonomy): domain Bacteria; phylum Chloroflexota; class UBA6077; order UBA6077; family SHYK01; genus JACQOR01. The sequence goes on along the minus strand of JACQOR010000045.1, from coordinate 34,587 downwards.
CCAGGCCACCTCGGGCGGCCAGGGCGAGCCAGATGTTGACCGCGCGGTCGCGTTGCGACGCAAGATCGAGTGGTACGGGAGTTCCCATTCCACCGCTGGCACTGGTGCGCACGAAGATGGGGCGGTTGGTGAGCGGATTGCGGAGCTGGGTCGGATCGACGTTGAGAATGGCGCTGCCCCGCACGGCCGAACGCCGTCCCTTGAACTCGTCCACGGTAAGGTACACGCCCTGCAGATAGAGAGTGTTTAGTGCTCCCTCCACGCCATCCGCGCGCACCAGTTGCTCTAGGTCACCATACTGGCACCCGGCGATGGCCAGGAGTCGGCCATAAGCGCTTTCGGGAAAGGCGTAGATGGCGCTTCGGACGAGCCGAAGAAAAATACCCTCGCGGTTTGCGAGTCTCTCCTGGAGGACAGCACGTGCCTTCGCCTCGGTGAGGGGATTGCGCAGGAAGCCTGGGACGCCCAGAAAGAACCGGATACCCTGGAGGATCTCTCCCGAGACCTGCCCGAGAGAATCCAGCCGGTTCATGGGATGAAGTCGGCCCCGTAGTACGTGATTCGTCCCAGGATGTGGGCCTGGTGGGCGAGTTCCCTCGGTTCGTGGAATCCGGCTTCCCGCATCAGCGCAATGACGGTGTCGTCAGACTGAGACCCATGGCGGTGATGGACGAGGCGAGCAAGAAATCCGTGTGGTCGGCCATTTCCTGCCGAGAAATCGACGAGGTGGAGGGAGCCGGCGGACCTGAGCACGCGGCGCGTCTCAAGCAGGGCGAGCTTCTTTGCGTCCGGTTGGAGGTGATGGAACATCAACGCCGACAGGACCTTATCGAAGGACCCATCGGGATAGGGCAGCCCCTCAGAGAAGCCTTGATCGAAGTGCATAGCCGCCCCCGCGCATTCGGCCTTTCGGCGGGCTCGGATCAGTGCCTTCGGGTCAGGGTCCATCCCGATAATCTCGGCCGTGGGCTGGAGCCGCTTGGCCAGGATTGATAAGTTCCCCGTCCCGCAACCGATTTCGAGGACGCGGTCGCCGGGCCGGATCCCTGCTTGCTCGATCAGCTGTCGGTGGACTACCTCAACGCCCAACAACCTGGTGAAGGGGTCGTAGAAGGGGAGTAGCCAGTCGCTTCCTGCGGCCGGGAGGTAGGTTCTTTTGCTCATCACCATCTCCTTCATTCAACCGAGGACTTGGATCGCGCACTCGCGAGATGGAGCGAACCCGTGGTACCTGGGCCGTGAGTGTAGCGAGCCAGGTGCGATGCCGAAAGAGCGCGCGCAAGATTGCACCAGCTTCGCGGAGCGGCTCGTAGGTGGCGGCTTCCTGCACTCGACGGGTAGGGCGCGAAGGGCCCCTCTCCGCCAAGATGGGGGGACTGCTCCGAGTTTTCTAGGTGTGCGGTGACTTGTACGGCAGCCGCTCCTGAAGCACTTGCTCCGCGATAGCCTCGAACTCAGGGTCCTTGTGGACTAGAATCGCCCCAGCTTCGATGGCAAGCGCCGCCACGATCGCGTCAGCGAGCGAGAGGCGATGAACTGCCTTTATGCGTCCGGCCAGTCGCAGAGCAGCGTCAGTCACTCGGTCGATCCAAGTGGCAGGCAGTTGGCGAATGAGAACAAGCCGCCGCTCGGCCTCATCTTCCCCGCGTTCCCGCAGAGTGACGTAGTAGGTTTCGAGCCCTGCCAGGAAGGTGATCAGGACCTGCCCAGTTCGGAGGATGGATTCCACTCGGCCCGCCCCTTCTTCATCCTCGATCAAGGTGAGCAGGGCTGAGGTATCGAGCAGATATGATCCGCTACTCCCGTTCGCGGTCACGCGCGCGTTCCTCCAACAGACGCTCGAGGAGCCGCTCGCCCTTCCCACGGCCTCTCAAGGCCGCGACGGGATCGGCCGGCAAGGGGATGACTCTCAGCCCGTTACCCGTATCGACCCACTCGAGCTGGTCGCCTTCGCGCAACCCATAACGGCGCCTGAGCTCAGCTGGGACAACCGTCTGGCCTCGTTGAGTCAACGTTGTTTTCATTCGACGCTCCACAAGATAAGTTGTGGTAGTACAAGATTACACGGTAGTATATCTTGCGCGACAATCATCGAGTCTGACGCGACGTTTACCTGCAATGAGGGCCAAATCCAGGGCTCAGAGAGATGCACGATTGCCTAACTGGGGGTCGTGCCCAGCGCGTACGCGACCGCGTCTTCGAGGCTCATGCGCTGCCCCTCGGCAAAAGCCCGGGCCTCCTCCTCACCGCTCAGGTTGTCGCTGGGGCGGCCGGTGCCAATGCGCCGATTGGAGACGCTGGCGAGCTTCGCGCCGGACCGCCGTTCCAGCGCCGTGGCGGCTCCCGAGAGCCGAATCGCTCGCATCCGGTCCCCCGTCTCGAGGGCCAGCTGCGCGAAGTCGTCCAGGGACAGCACCACGCCGGACTGATCTTGCGCGTCAGCGAACAGCCGGATCGCCTCTTCGAGGGCCGCGGCGGCGCCCGGCAGGTCGGCCATCTCCATCGAGTTCAGGCCGATCATGTGGAGCGTCCACGCGAGCATGAAGCGGTCGTTCCCGGAGCGGAAGTGCGTCTCGCAGGAGGTGAAGTGAGCCGCCGCAGCTGCGAAATCACCGCCAAAGTACTCCAAGATACCCAGGCCCCAGTGCGTGGTCGCGATTCCGGCGGCGTCGCCCAGGTCCTCGTAGATCCCCAGCGCCTCGGTCTGGAGATCCAGCGCCTGGCGACGCATAACCGGGTCGGTGGCGGACCAGCTGCTGTAAGAGAAGGACATGTTGTAGAGCGCGTTGGCGAGGCGCGCCGGATCGCCCAGAAGCCGCGCGGCCTCCAGCGCGCTCCCATAGAGCGCGCCGGCGGCCAAGAAGTCGCCCGCCCAGTAGGCCAGGCCGCCACCGGCCTCGTAGGCCCGGGTTCGCGCCAGGTGGTCGTCGGGTGGGAGCAGGGCAATGACCGCGCCGCAGCGCTCCCGGCCTTCGTGGATGAAGCCCCGCATGTGCCAGAAACGCCAACAGGCGAAGACGAGCCGGGCCGCCGCATCGTGGTCGGCGTGTGAGACGAGCCAGCTCAGAGCGGTCCGGAGGTTGTCGTGCTCTGCTTCGAGGCGATCAAGCCAGCGTTTCTGGTCAGCTCCGGTTAATTCTGGTGCCGCCTGTTCCGCTAGCTCCAAGAAGGCCTCCGCGTGGCGCTGGCTCGTTGCATCGGCCTGGCCCATCTCTGCGAGGCGCTCCAGGGAAAACTCGCGAATCGTGGCCAGCATCCAGAAGCGGGGCTCGCCTTCGACGTCGCTCTGTCGCACCAGGCTCTGATCCACCAGGTGCTCGAGGCCGTCCAGCACGTCGACGCCCAGGCTCTCACCGGGCCCGCACACCCGCTCCACCAGGTCGAACGGGGCGCCGTGGAAGACCCCAAAGCGGGCCATGAGGATGCGAGTCGGCTGGTCCAGCAAGTCATAGCTCCAGGAGATGGCCCCGCGGAGCGTCTGCTGCCGTTCGGGGAGGTCTCGCGACCCGCTGGCGAGCAGGGGGAGCGTCCGCTCGAGGCGGGCCAGCATGGCTTGCGGCGGCAAGACCTTGATTCGGGCTGCTGCCAGCTCGATCGCGAGCGGCAGCCCATCCAGGCCAGCGCAGATGGCCGCCACCGCGGGCGCGTTCTCATTCGTCACACTGAAGTCCGGTTTGGACGCCATGGCACGCTCGATGAACAACCGAACCGCTTCGAATTGCGACAGGGACTCGATACTGGGGAGGTTCCGCGGATCGGGCAGAGAAAGCGGGGGAACGGGAAACTCCTGCTCGCCGTAGACCCGGAGGGCCGCCCGACTGCTGACCAGGGACTTCACCTTCGGGCACGAGCGCAGCATCTCCGCCACCAGCGGCGCGGCCGACACCACCTGCTCGAAGTTGTCGAGCACCAGCAGCGTTTGCTTCTCGTGCAGATGGTCGAGCACCAGGTCCATGGGCGCTTTTCCCGAGGAATCGTGAAGGCCCAGGGATTGCGCTACCGCCGCCGGCACCATGTCGGGGTCGCTAACCGGCGCAAGCGGTACGAAAAACGTGCCATCCGCGAACTGGTCCGAGATCTCTGCCGCGATCTGGAGACTGAGCCGCGTCTTGCCGGTGCCGCCCGGACCCGTCAGCGTGAGCAGACGGGTGTCTTCGAGCAGCCTGCGTCCCTCGGCGACCTCGCGCTCGCGGCCGATGAAGCTCGTGAGCTGGAGCGGCAGGTTGTTGGGCAGGGCGTCCAGGGTCCGGAGGGGCGGGAAGTCCTGCTGAGCTCCCGGTAGTTCCAGCTGATAGAGATGCTCGGGTCGGAGCAGGTCCTTGAGGCGATGTTGCCCCAGGTCCCGCAGGTGGATTCCCATGGGGAGCGTGTCACGCACCAGCGCGTGCGTGGTCTCGGAAATCAAGACCTGGCCGCCGTAGCCAACGGCCGAGATGCGGGCGGCGCGGTGGACGTCGATCCCGACGTAGTTGTCACCCCCGAGGGTCGCTTCGCCCGTATGCATTCCCATCCGGACCTTGACGGCGACGTCGGGAGGCCAGTCGTTCGTCCGAAGCGCCTCTTGCGCCGCGATAGCCGCCTGGACGGCTCGGATCGCGCTGCGGAAGACGACAAAGAAGGCGTCACCCTCGGTGCTCACGACGTGCCCCTCGTGGGCGGCCGTCGTCTCTCGCATGATGCGGTGGTGCGCGTCGAGCACCGGGTCGAAGCGGTCGCCCAGCTCCTGGACGAGGCGGGTGGAGCCTTCGATGTCGGTGAACAGGAAAGTCGCTGTGCCCGAGGGCAGCGGGTTGGTTTCGGCCATTCAGCCCATTCTACGCGGCGAGTTTCGGCTTGGACGTGCCGCGAATTCTACCTGTGATGTGACCTGCTAGAATCTTTGGCGGCCGTGCTAGGCGGGGAGCTAGCGGTGCCCTGAACTCGCAATCCGCTGTAGCGGGGCGGAATTCCCTCCCTAGGTCGCCCGTTGTCCGGACCGTCGCCGGCCAGGCAGTGTTGATAGCTCGGTCCTGCGCGGCGGAGACCCGCGAACCCCGCCAGGTCCGGAAGGAAGCAACGGTAAACGGTGCACTCCGGGTGCCGCAGGGGCGCCGAGCTGGAGCCGGCCAGCCGGAGAGGCGCGGGGAACGAGCCGATCGACGGCGGGTGCACGGTCGCATTTCTTTGGCGGTGACTGACGAGTCCTCCAGGCCCGCGGCCGCGGGTCGCCGCCTGCGCGCGCTCGGGCGTCGGCCCAATCGCCGCCTCTCCCAGTCTTTTCTGACCTCGCCCCAGATTGCCGCGGCGATGGTCGGAGCTGCCGAGATAAGCTCTGACGACCTCGTGCTCGAGATCGGGCCCGGCCTCGGGATCCTGACTCGGGAGCTGGTTCGCCAGGCGGGCAGCGTGGTCTGCATCGAGCTCGACCCGGAGCTGGCGGCTGCTCTCCCCGGCAGTCTTGGCGCTCCCGCAAATCTGCGGGTGGTGCCAGGTGATGCCACCAGGGTTGACGTTTCCGATCTGGTGCGCGAGCCGTACCTGCTGGTCGCCAGCCTTCCCTACCACGTCGCCAGCCAGATCTTGTTTCGCTTCGCGTTCGAAGCGCCTCGACCACTCCGCATGGTAGTGATGCTTCAGGAGGAAGTCGCGCGGCGCATCGTCCCGACCGGCGGGTCGATGACCTTTCTGAGCGCTGCTCTCGGTGGCGTGGCGGAGGCAAGAATCGTGCGGCGTGTGCCCGCCGGCGCCTTCTTCCCCGTTCCGAAAGTTCAGTCCGCGATCGTCCGGTTGGACGTGCGGGACCGGCCGGCGGTGGACGTCGATAGCCCGCCGCGTTTCGTGAGCTTTCTCCGTCAAGGATTCACCCAGCCGCGACGCCAGCTGCACAACTCGTTGGGCCAGGGCCTGGAGCGGGAACCCGGCGAGGCGCGCGCCTTGCTCGAGTCGGTGGGAGTAAACCCGAGCCAGCGGCCCTCCGAGCTGTCGCTGGACGAGTGGTCCCGGATCTACCGGGCGGCCCAGCAGGCCGGCTGGCTTTCTGCCGCTCTTGCAGAGAACGCCTAGCGTGTGGAACCCAGCGACGGGGTGCCCTCACCTATCCTCTCCGGCCGCGGCAGGAGAGGAACGAGCTCTGGCCCTCCCGCCTAACTCCTCTCCCGTCGCCATGGGAGAGGCAGGGTGAGGGCATCTTTTCCGGCGGCGCGGAGTCTGACGACACATGCCTATGCCAAGATCAACCTGGGCTTCGAGGTGCTGGGCCGCCACCCGGACGGCCTCCACGAAGTCTCCAGCATCCTGCAAACGATTGATCTCGCCGACAGGCTCGTTTTCGCTCCGAGCGATCGGATCAACCTGCGATGCACCGAGATGGAAGTCAGTCCCGATAACCTGATCCTCCAGGCCGCCTACCTCCTGAGGGAGCACGCCGGTGTATCGCGAGGTTGCGAAATCGAGTGCCACAAGCGGATTCCGGTGAGCGCCGGACTGGGGGGCGGGAGTGCCGACGGGGCGGCGACGCTCCGAGCCCTCGAGAGTTTCTGGGACCTCAATGTGGACGAAGCGATGCTTGGCGACCTTGCGGCGCGGCTTGGCGCCGACGTTCCCTTCTGTCTGTTTGGCGGGACGGCGTTGGCCACGGGAACCGGTCGAGTGGTCGAATGGCTGCCGGACGCGCCGGTGCACTGGGTGGTCCTGGTGCCACTCACCGCCGATGACCCGGCGAAGACGGCGAACATGTATGGCCGCCTCCGCGAGAGCCAGTGGTCCGACGGCGGCGCCGTCAGGCGGCAGGAGGCCGCGATTCGGAGCGGCAATCTGGACTACTCGGCGGTTCGCTCGGCCTTCACTGCTCCGGCGCGTGACACCTGGCCGGCGGCGGGCGGAGCCCTCGAAGCCCTGGAAGGGTCGGGAGCGCTGGCGGCTTCAGTTTCGGGAGCCGGTCCTTCGGCCTTCGGACTCTTCGGGTCGCGCGCTGACGCCAACCGGGCGGCCGAAAAAGTGAGAATCGGTGGACTGCCCGTCCGGGTCCAGAAGTTCACGGGACCGGTTGCGTAGGGAGCTGAAGAAGACACGATCTACCGGGGGCGGGCCCGCCGCGGCCCGTTTGCACTCGTTGGGGGCGTTAGCTAGTATCCGAGACCTAGTGCCTTCTCTTGCGGCGTAGTGAAACGGTATCACACGGGACTTTGGATCCCTTGTTCCAGGTTCGAATCCTGGCGCCGCAGCCGTTTGGGCACTGGGGACCGGTTGGCCTCACTCCGTGGAGGCAATAACGCTGTCACCTGCCCCGCCTGATTTTCCGGACGCGACCTGCGTCGCGATCGTCATGGCTGCCGGCCGCGGGGTGCGAATGAACTCCCGCACACCCAAGGTCCTCCATCCGGTTGGTGGTGTGCCCATGGTGAGGCGAGCGGTGGATGCCCTGATGCAGGCCAGCGTCACGCGAATCGTGGTCTGCGTCGGTCCCGACAGCAAAGGGGTGCGGCAGGTTCTGCCTGATGGGGTGCAAATCACGACCCAGTCTGAGCCGTTAGGCACCGGCGACGCTGTGCGGATCGGCCTCGCCGCAATTCCGGAAGGCATCGAAACGGTTGTGGTCGTCGGAGGGGACACTCCGCTGGTGACGGCATTGACGATTCGCGCGGTGCTCGGCGCCCTGGCAGGAAACAGCAGCCCTCACCCCAATCCTCTCCCAGAGGGAGAGGGGGCAGGCAGAGGGGGAGGGGTGCCCGCCGTCGCAATTGCCGTTGCGGAGCTCGAGGATCCTACTGGCTACGGACGTGTGCTCCTGGGAGCGGACGGCGCCGTGGAGCGAATCGCGGAAGAAGCCGAGGCTTCCGAGGTGGAGCGCAAGGTCCGATTGGTGGACGGATGGCCGTTTGCTTTCGACGCGGTCTGGCTGCGGCGCGCCGTTGCGGGCCTACGGCCCGCCGCCAACGGGGAGCTGTATCTGACGGATCTGATCGCGGCGGCGGTGCGCGAAGGTCGCCGGGTTGAAGCGGTACGGGTGTCGGAGCCCTGGGAGATTGTGGGCGTGAATACGCGGCGGCAGCTCGCCGAGGTCGAGGCCAGGCTGCGACGGCGCATCTGCGAGCGGTTGATGGACGCGGGCGTCACCATCGTCGATCCGTCCTCTACCTACGTGGACGAGGGGGTCGTCGTCGGCCGGGACGTGATGATCCACCCTCAGTCGTTCCTAAAGGGCAAAACGACCGTGGGCGAGGGGAGCGTCATTGGGCCGGGCGCCGACGTCACCGATTGCCAGCTAGGCAACGAGGTGGAGGTTCGCTGGTCCGTGATCGAGGGTGCGCAGATCGCCGATCGAGTCCGGATTGGCCCCTACGCCCGAGTCCGCGCGGGCACTCGCGTCAGCGAAGACGTCTACATAGGGAGCTTCGCAGAAGTCAAGAACAGCTCTCTGGGGCGCGGGACACAGATGCATCATTTCAGCTATCTTGGGGACGCCCAGGTCGGCGCGGGTGTGAACATCGGAGCCGGCGCGGTGACCTGCAATTTCGAGTTTGCGGACGAGGAGAAGTACCGGACGGTGATCGGAGACGGTGCGTTCATTGGCAGCGGCACGATGTTGATCGCCCCGGTCTCCATCGGCGAGGGCGCCGACACTGGCGCTGGGTCCGTGGTGACCCACGACGTGCCCCCTGGGGTGCGGGTCGCGGGAGTTCCCGCTCGTGAAATGGCCAGAAACCGGAGCAAGAGATCAAAGCGAACGGAGAATTCGTGAGCGACTTGGACCGTCCCAGGGAAGAAGGACCGCTGCTGCTGTTTTCCGGCAACTCGAATCCCGCGTTGACCCGAAAGGTGGCCCAAGGCCTGGGCATCGAGCCGGGACAGGCGCTGGCCGGTAGATTCCCCAATGGCGAGGTCCAGGTCAGGATCGAGGAGAACGTTCGCGGCGCGGACGTTTTCGTGCTGCAATCGCCCCAGGGAGAAGATGTCGACGGCAGCCTGATGGAGCTGCTGGTCATGATCGACGCGCTGCGGCGAGCTTCGGCGAGGCGGATTACCGCGGTCATCCCCTACCTGCCGTACGCGCGGCAAGAAAAGAAGACCGCAGGACGGGAGCCCATCACGGCCAAACTGGTAGCGAACCTCATTGCTACCGCGGGAGCCAGCCGAGTGCTCACGATCGACATGCACGCCCCGGCCATCGAGGGATTCTTCGATATTCCGGTGGATCATCTCAGGGCGGCGCCGCTGCTGGCACAGCACTTCCTCGGGCTCGACCCCGAGCAGATCGTGGTGGTCTCGCCAGACGTTGGCGGTGTGGAGCGGGCGAACAAGTTTCGCCAGCGACTGGGCACGACCCTGGCGATCGTCGCTAAACAGCGGCTCGGGCCCCAATCCACCGAGGTCGTCGAGATGGTGGGCGAGGTAAAGGGGAAAATCGCAATCCTGATCGATGATCAGATCTCGACCGGCTCCACCCTTGTCGGGGCCGCTTCGGTGCTGATCGAGCGCGGGGCAGTTGACGTCCGGGCGTGCGCAACGCACGGCTTGTTTCCCCCTGGGGCCGTGGAGTACCTGTGCGACTCGCCGCTGGAGGAGATCGTAGTTACGGATACCTTGCCGGAAGTGGACGAGGGGGCGGGATCGAAGTTCCATACGGTGAGCGTGGCACCGGTGTTGGCCGAAGCAATCCGGCGGATCCATCAAAACCGTTCCGTTAGCGCCCTCTTCGATTAAGCTTCGTGACACATGGTCTGATGGACCTTAATCGGTGTCTCGCAGGGGCGACGCACGCGTCGCCCGCGGGCATAGCATGCTGTGCCCCTACCGATAGCAGGGCCTATCGGCCGGCGCAGAACCCGCTTGACAAAGGATCGGTCGCCTTGTGGTCACGGATGCTTCGCCCGCTGCTAGGCGCGAAAGCCGCGAGGCGGCTTCCATGATTGAGCCCTGGATATCGATTTCCGGCTTCGCGGCTTGCGTCGCGGTAATCGCGATCGCCTCATCGGCGCAGACGGCCTTTAGCTACCTCAACGCAGCGCGCCTCCGTTTCCTCATGCAGCGAGGAGTTCCTCGCCTGGAAGCGCTGGCTGAGGTGACGCAGGACCCGAGTGGTTTGAGCTCGGCGGTCAGCATCGTGCATCTTTCGGCCGTCACCGTCGCGGTCGCCATCGCGGTGGTTGCGGCTCTCACCTGGTCCCTGAGCGGAGAAGGTCGAATTGGGATGCTCGCTGGAGCCCTGCTGGCACTGCTCACGTCTCAGACTTTCGGAAGAGCGCTGGGGGCAGTGCGCTCCGAAACGGTGGCGGGCCGTCTCTACCATCCGGCTCGCCTGGCTGCCTCTCTGACCGCGCCGCTCGTGCAGCTCGAGAATCTACTCGTCCGCTCAACGTTTCGTCGTCTCTTCGGTCTGAATTCTTCGGAGCGCGATGCAACTACCGAGGAGGACATGCGCGTGCTCGTGGATGCGGTTGAGGAGACGCAGGCGCTCGAGCGTGAGGAGCGCGAGATGATCACCAGCATTTTTGAGATGAGCGACCGCGATGTCAGCGAGATCATGTTGCCGCGAGTCGACATCGTCGCCATCGACGTGTCGACGAGCGTGACCGAGGCGCTCGATCTGGCGGTCAGTACCGGACATTCCCGGTTTCCCGTCACAGAGGGCGATCTCGACCACGTGCTGGGCGTCGTCCACCTCCGGGATCTCGCCGCCAGCATGCGTGCCGGTCAGCAGGACCAGCCGCTCGCGCCATTGGCGCGGCCGATTCACGTGGTCCCGGAAACGAGGAAGATCGATGAGCTACTCCACGACCTTCAGCGCCTCCGGACCCAGATGGCGCTGGTTGTGGACGAGTACGGGGGCACGGCTGGGCTCGTAACGGTGGAGGATCTGCTGGAAGAGATCGTCGGGGAAATTCGTGATGAGTACGACGCGGAGGAGGAGCGAATCCAGTTCATCTCGGAACGGGAGGCGATCATGGATGCCGGGCTCAGCATCCACGACGCGAACGAAGCTCTCCCGTTGCGTCTGTCGGACGAGGAGTACGAGACGCTTGCCGGCCTCGTCTATGGCGAACTGGGCCGGGTGCCCGCTGCCGGAGACCTGGTCACCTTGCCGACCTGCCGAATCAAGGTGCTATCCACCACCGGGCGGCGCGTCCGTCGGGTCCAGGTGGTGCTTGCTGAAGAAGCTGGAAGTCCTCAGATCGGGGCGTGAGGCGCTCCCATTGTTCTGATGAGCCTCAGGCTCAGGTCGCGCTGAGCACCCGTTCGCAGGCAGTCGTGGCACTGGCGCTGCCCTCCAGCAGGACGGAGCGCGCCAGTGCCACGTAGTCGTCGGCCGCGAGCGTCTCTGAATACTGGTACTCCTCCTGCCACATCAGCATCGAAAGCTCGCGGCTGACCCAGCGTACGTGCCACGGCTCGAAGATGTACCCGGTGCGGGCAATCGAAGCGAGGGTGTAGGGGAAGACGAAGCCGTACTCCTGGGCATGGTCCCACAGCCAAAGCCCGGCCGGACTCGTCGTGAAGCCTCCGAGGCTGCCGAAGTTGAAATCGATGGCAATGCCCAGCTGATGTTGGGAGTGGCCGGGGCGGGCGGATACCCGGTCGGCGGCCTCGAGGCCGCGCAGCCCCACCCAGTAACGGTAGGTGCTCACCTGGACGGCGTAGGACCGGTAACCCGAGGACACGAAGAGCGGGACGCCATCCGACTGGGCCGCCTGAGTCATGTCCAGGACGTCCGGGATGACGATCGCGCGGAGTTGCTGGGATCCCCGCTGGGGCACCCCGGCCGAGGCGATTGGCACAAGATCAGGCGGCGCATACCCATCGGGTAGCGCGTCGGCGCGCGTGGCGGGCAAAAGCGCATGGTCGCGCTCGCTCTCCCCCAGGGAGCAGGCCGCAGCGGCGACCCGGTTTGCGAGCGCGGCGACGAGGAGCGGATGGTCGTCGTCCACCGACTGATCGCTGGCGACGGCGGTGGGCAGGAAGCCGGTGACGAACCAGAAGCCCAGAGCGAAGGAAATGGTTCGGCGCATGCGGAAGAGTCTGCCACAACGCTGAGGGATCGGTCAGGCACGCGATGCTCGCTGTCCTATACGTGGTCGAGGATGTGGCAGGCGAGGCGCCGGGCCACGTGGCGGCCGGCCATTCCTGCTCAGCGAGCGGCGCTCTTTAGGTCTGCCCGTAGAATGGCTGGCCATGGCGATCCGGATTCCATCGAGCTCGACCTCGACTTTTCGAGCCGTGGTAGGCCTGGCCGCCCCGGTGGTCGCCACCGAAATCGGGCTGGTGACCATGGGTCTCGTCGACACGCTGGTGGTCGGCCGTTTGGGAGCCGAAGCCATCGGCGCCGTCGGGCTGGGCAACGTTCTGGTCTTCACGGTGGCGATCTTTGGGATGGGCCTCCTGCTCGGACTGGACACGGTCGTGTCGCAGTCGTTTGGCGCGGGGCGGCTGAATGAGTGCCATCGGTGGCTCCAGCACGGCGTCCTCCTGGGGTTGTTGGGTGCGCTCCCCTTAACGCTCCTCGCGCGGGGTTCGACCGGTCTCCTCTCGATGTGGGGCATTGATCCCGGCGTGATGGCGCTGGTGGTGCCGTACATGGAGATCAGTGCGTGGAGCGTCTTGCCCCTTCTGGTATTTGCCGCGTTCCGACGCTACCTGCAAGCGATGGGCGTGGTGTTGCCCATCGCCGGAATGATCGCCGTTGGCAATCTCGTGAATCTCGTCGCGGCCGTTGGCCTCGTCTTCGGCCACTTCGGGATGCCGGCTCTGGGTACGGATGGATCCGCACTGGCCACCCTGATATCGCGTACCGCTCTCGCGGCTGCCCTCGTGCTCTTTGCGATCCGTCATGCTGGGCAGCGGAATACGGGCCTGCTGGAAACGCCCCTAGTACTCGAAGTTCGACGCCTTCGTCGCCTGGTGTCGCTAGGGCTGCCGGCTGCTCTGCAGTTCACCATGGAGGTGGGAGTTTTCGCCACGGCAACCGCCCTGGCCGGCTCTCTAACCGCGACATCACTGGCCTCCCATCAGATCGTGCTCAACGTGGCAACTGTGACCTTTATCGTGCCTTTTGGCGTCGGAGCGGCGGCCGCGGTGCTGGTAGGTCAGTCGCTGGGTGCAGAGGATCCTTCTGAGGCTCGGAGGCGCGGCTGGATTGCTCTGGCGCTCGGCGTCGGATTCATGGCCTGCTCCGCCCTCGCCTTTGTGCTGATTCCCGAAGTGCTCCTAGCGGCATTTACAAGTGATCCAGCGGTTATCGCCACCGGCGTCAAGTTGCTCCTCGTGGCAGCGGCTTTCCAGGTATTCGATGGCCTTCAGGCCGTGGCGACCGGCGCTCTCCGGGGGCTCGGCGACACGCGCACGCCGATGGTCGCGAACCTCGTGGGCTACTGGGTGCTGGGCCTGCCGCTTGGGTACGTTCTGTGCTTCACCATCGGACTCGGGGTGGTGGGCGTCTGGATGGGATTATCGGCCGGACTCATCGTGATCGGACTCTCGCTGTTGGCGACATGGGTGCACCGCATGCGCGCCCTGGTTTTCTGAAATGCAGTTCCGGAGCGAACAGAAGGCCTGCCCCGCCCCTGGCCAACGGAACCGGTGGGGGATCACTGCCGACTCGACCCCGTCAGCCCCTGGGAGCGGAGCTGGTTGTAGGCGCAGAGCCGGTCGAACCGGCCGCCGCCCCGCAGTAGGGACAGAGCTTCCAGCTCAGGAGGATCGGCCGCTCGCAGCGAGAACACGTGCGGCGGAGGCGCGCCTGACACGAGGGGCAGAGGAGAAAGTCAGGTTCGATCGTCTCTTGACACGCGGGACAGACGTTGGAATCGGAGACGGTCCGACGCCAGGCCTCTTCTTCCAGCGCTTCAACGTACCCCTGGGCCAGCGTTTGTTGGGGCCGGAGGATGAAGTAGATCAAGAGACCCGGAAAGTTGAAAACGGCGACGAGCAGTGTCGCAGTGACCTGGAGCCACACGTCCGTGGATCGCGACCGGATGTCGCGGTAGGTCCACCAGATGGTGGCGATCCAGATCGCCACCAGATAGGTGGCGAGGACGGTAACGGTGACGCGGAGCCCGCGCTCCGCGAGCACCATGAGCTCCTCGAGGGGTGGCACGAACCGATTATAGGGGAGCCTCAGTGCGGCTCTTGCTAGATCCTGGAGGCGAGCTCAATTTCCGTAGCCCCGTCGCCACCATGGCGAGGCTCGGCGAGCTTGTGGCCCTGGACGAGGGCGTGGTCGGATATCAGGTCGCGGACGACCTCGCGGAGCACTCCGGCGCCTTTACCGTGGATGACCCTGACCGAGTGCAGCCCCCGCATGTACGCTTCGCTGAGATACTGGTCCAGGCGGGCGCGGGCCTCTTCTGCCGTCAGCCCCCGGAGATCCAGTTCGGTATCGGGAGCGGGCGAACGTTCCGATGCCGGATGAATCTCATGGGTGTAGCGCGGGTCCGGCGAGGTGCGCTCAGCTCGCGGTACCGCGGCAGGGGGGGCGGGGCGCAAATCCCTGGCCGCCACGCGGATGCGCATGCCCCCGACATCGACCTCGATCGCGTCGCTCGCATCGGGAATCGCCCTTACGATGCCGACCACGCCCAGCGGTTCGACGGTGACGGCTTCCCCGACGCGCGGACTCAAAGCTTCGCTCGGCCGGGATGATCTCCGGGCCTTTTGTTGCTCCGCCCAGGTCACGGCCAGGCGTTCTTCGATGGCCGATATGGTCTTGCGTTCTTCGGCCGCACCCCGCAACTCGCGGCGAAGTGTCTCCAGTTCGCGTTGCAGATCGGAGACCATCGCCGCGCCCTCACGTTCCGCGTTCCGCAGGATGACTTGCCGCTCTTGCTCCACCGCGGCGAGTCTGGCTTGGAGCTCCTGCTCGACGCGCTCCGCCTCACGCCGGGACCGCAGCGCCGTTGCCCTCTCCACACGCACCTGGCCCAGCTGCTCGTGAATATCGCCGAGCAGTTCGTCGGCGCGGCGTTCGCTCGGCTCCAGGGCCTCACGGGCGGCCTCGATGATCTCGCGCGGCATCCCCAGTCGCTCGGCGATGGTGAGTGCATTGCTGAGTCCCGGCACGCCGAGCAACAGGTGGTATGTGGGCCGCAAGGTTTCGACGTCGAATTGAACCGAGGCGTTTTCTATGCGCGCGGTGTGGGAAGCGAAGATCTTCAACTCCGAGGAGTGGGTGGTGGCCACCGTGTATATGCGGGCCTGCGCCAGGTGGGCGAGCAGCGCGCGCCCCAGAGCCGAGCCCTCCTGGGGATCAGTGCCCGCCCCAATCTCATCCAGTAGCACGAGCGACGCCGAGTCGGCCGAGTCCAGGATCTCAACGATGCGGCTCACGTGGGAAGAGAACGTCGACAGGCTCTGCTCAATGCTTTGCTCATCTCCGATGTCCGCGTAGACGCCGTGAAAGGCCGAGACTCTCGAGCCTGGGGCCGCGGGAATCTGGAGTCCGGCCTGCGCCATGAGCGCAAGCAGACCAACGGTCTTGAGGGCGACGGTTTTCCCGCCGGTGTTGGGCCCACTGATGAGGAGCGTATCGAATTCCCGGCCCAGCTCGATGTCGATAGGGACGACGTCGCCGTGGAGCAACGGGTGGCGAGCCTGACGAAGCGAGACCACCTCGCGGGGATGAGATCGATCCGGAATCGGATCGACCTGCGGCCGCTCGGCGCGCATTTCCTGGGCGAGCTTGGCCCGGGCAAACGCAAGGTCGAGCGCGGCGAGAGCTTCCACGAGATGAGTGAGTGGAGCCGCCGCCTTGGCAATCTGAGCACTCAATTGTTTGAGGATGTGCTCGATTTCCTGCTGCTCTTGGAGACCCAACTCCCGCCACTGGTTGGCGAGATCGACGATGGATAGCGGCTCCACAAACAATGTGACACCGCTCCCCGATTGGTCGTGGACAATCCCCGGAACTCGGCCCCGGAAATCGGCCTTCACGGGAAGTACGTAGCGGCCAGACCTCATGGTCACGACGACTTCTTGGAGAGCTTCTCGGACGTTTGGGATCGCCATCATTTCATTGAGACGGCGCAGGAGCCGCTCGTGCGCGAGCCGCACCTGGCTCCGAAGCGCGTATAGCCGCGCGCTCGCGCTGTCGAGGATGGCGCGCTCGTCGTCCATCGCCCGACGGATGGCGTTCTCGAGGGGGCTCAGATCTGCAATGCGCTCCGCATGCGCCACGAGATTCGGGGCGCGGAATTCTTCTCTGAGGAGGAGCGCGCGAATCGAACGACCCGCCGAGATGGTCGTGGCGATCTCGAGAAGCTGCCACGGCTGGAGCACGCCGGCTAGTGTCGCGTGCCGAACGTAGGGACGGATGTCGTGAGCGGCCCGCACACCGGTGCCGGGGCGGCTCTCAAAGAGCAGCCTCGCTTCAGCGACGGTATCTTGCTCTCGAAGGATCTCCTCAAGGTCGATGGACGGCATGAGGCCGTCCGCCAGCGCGGAGCTGGCTGCGAAGCTGGTGTGTCGCCGCAGCAGCGCCCGCACCTTGGGGAACTCGAGAGCCGCGAGGTGGCGCTCGAGAATTGGTATGGCGCTACTCCCGTCCCCGAATCGAGGCGTTGAACCTTCCGGCCAGCTCGCGCTGAATCGATTCCAGTGCCCAGGCTACCTCTTCATCTGCCAACGTCCGGTCAAACGCGCGGAAAGTGAGGGCGTAGGCTAGACTGCGTCTTCCCTCCGGAACGGGCGCGCCCCGATACACGTCGAACAGGGCAAGGTTTTCGAGGAGCGGCCCCGCCGTCCGACGTATCAGTTGCTCCACATCGCGGTGGGGGACCGACTCGTCCACCACGACCGCGAGATCGCGTTCAACCGCCGGGTATCGAGGCAGTGGGCGAACCTCGACCTCGTCCCGGGCGAGGTCGACCAGTGTGGAGAAGTCCAGCTCCGCGGCATAGACCTCGGTATTCTCGACTTCGAAACGAGCCGCCACCCGGGGGTGGACCTGCCCCATGATTCCGATTTCTCGCCCGTCGGGGGTCCGGATACAAGCTCCACGGCCAGGATGCAGCCAGGAAGAGGGAATAGCCAGGTCGCCGCCGCGAGCCCGCACTTGGGAAGGGCCGGCCGGCTCGACCACGGGGGATCCAGCTCGGACCGCGGAAAACGCCGCCTCGACCGCCGCCTTGAGATCGTAGAAGTCTGTGGCCTCAGGTCCGCTGCCCCAACCGGGCTGGCGGGCACCCGCCATGGCAATCACGAGCCGACGCTCCTCGGTAGGGAGTGGCGCCAGAGGCGGTAGGAAAACCTTCGAAATCTCGAACAGCCAGACTCGCGACTGGTAGCGGAGGTTCTCGCCGACGGTAGCCAGCGCACTCGGTAATAGGGTCGAGCGCAGACGGCTGCGATCCGCACTCATGGGGTTGGCCAGTGGGATCGTCTCGTCGGGCGGGATGTCCGGAAACGGCGCGCTGGCATCCAGTTTCCCCACGGCGCGAGGATCGACGAGGGAGTAGGTGATGATTTCCTGAAGCCCGGCCGAGGCCAGGCGGGTTCGGACGACCTCGGCCCACCTGAGTGGCGCTTCCTCGACGGGCGCGGGCAGGCGGCCGGTTGGGAGGACGGTGGGGATCGCGTCGTAGCCGCTGACCCGCGCAATTTCCTCGGCGATGTCGGCCGTCCCCTCGACGTCGCCCCGCCAGGAAGGGACTTGCGCCTCGAATCGGCCGTCGCCGCGGCGAACCTCGAAACCCAAGCGATCGAGAATGGTGGCGATCTGGTCGTCAGGGTAGGTCGCGCCAATAAGGCCGGCGATGTCGGCAGCGGCGAAGCTCACCGATCGGGGCGCCGCCGGGGCCGCCCGTAGGTCCAAGAGTCCCGAGGCCGGGGTGCCCCCGCCCAACTCGGCCATCAATCCGATAGCGCGATGAGAGGCCAGGGAGGGCAGCTCCACGTCGAGACCTTTGTCGAATCGCTTGGACGCCTCGCTCGCTAGCCGCAACGCCTGAGCGGTCCGGCGAATCGAGGGGCCATGGAAGGTGGCGGACTCCAAAACCAACCGGCTCGTCCGCTCCGAAATCTCGCTGTCCAGGCCTCCCATAATGCCGGCCACGCCGATGGGGCGGTTCGAGTCGGCAATGAGGAGCGCGTCCGGAGGCATTTCACGGTCCACGCCGTCTATGGTGGTCAAGCGCTCTCCAGGGCGCGCCCGCCGCACGCGGATGCCTGCGTCCGCGAGCTTGTCCGCGTCAAAGGCGTGCATCGGCTGACCCAATTCGAACATCACGTAGTTGGTGACGTCCACGAGGTTATTGATGGGTCGCATACCACACTGGTAGAGCCGACGCTGCATCCAGGGGGGTGATTCCTTGACCTGGGTCCGCTCCAGGTAGGCGGCGGTATAGCGAGGACACAGGTCCGGATCGTCGACGAAGATCCTTACGAAGTCGGTCACCGAACGCACGCCGTCGGGTGGGGCCAGTTGGGGCGTCCGGAGCGGGGCACCCGTGAGAGCAGCGACCTCGCGGGCGATGCCGAGAATACTAATGCAGTCCGGTCGGTTAGGCGTCAGCTCTATGTCCAGGATGTCGTCGCCCAGGTAGGCACGCAGGTCCATCCCGACCGGTGCGTCGGGCTCGAGCACGTAGATGTGGTCCTTGTCGGGAGAGATTCCCAGTTCGTCGCCGGAGCACAGCATGCCCTGGGAGGCGATCCCCCGGAAGCTGCGCTGGGCGATCTCCAGGCCGGGCCCGAGGCGGCCGCCGACCAGCACGAGCGGAGCGACGTCACCCACCTTGAGGTTTGGCGCGCCCGTGACGATCGTGAACGGGTCGCCGCTGGTACGCACTTGAGCGACGAAGAGGTGCTCGGCGTTCGGGTGGGGCTCAATCGTCTCGACCTTCGCGATGACGATCCGGTCCCAGTTGGCGCCGAGGCGAATGATGGTCCCTACTTCGGTGCCGGACAGTGTGAGCTGGGCCGCGATCTGATCGGCAGACACAGATAGGTCCACAAACTCTTTGAGCCAGCGAAGGGGTACCCGCATCTATGGATAGCCCGGGATGACGCTTGCGGTCATGCGAATTGCTGCAGGAACCGCAGGTCGTTGCCGTGGAAGAGACGGATGTCGTCGATGGTGTTGGCGACCATCGCAATACGCTCGAGTCCCATCCCGAAAGCGAAGCCACTGACCTTCTCGGGGTCGTACCCGACCTTGCGCAGCACCTTGGGATGCACCATGCCCGCGCCGAGCAGCTCGATCCACCCGGACTGCTTGCAGACGCGGCAGCCTGAGCCGCGGCAGATCGGGCACTGGACGGCCAGCTCCATGCCGGGCTCGACGAAGGGGAAGTAGTCGCAGCGGAAGCGGCACTGGGTGTCGGGCCAGAAGATCCGCTGGGCGAAGGCGACCAGCACGCCCTTCAGGTCCGCCATCGTGAGCCCCTCGTCCACCGCCAGCCCTTCCACCTGGTGAAACATCCACTCGTGGGAGGCGTCCTGGGCCTCGTACCGGTAGCAGCGCCCGGGTACGACGACCCGCACCGGCGGCTGCGTCTTCTCCATCATCCGGACTTGTACCGGCGACGTGTGGGTCCGAAGCAGCACTGCGGGAGGGTTGACATAAAAGGTGTCCCACATATCCCGGGCGGGATGGTCGGGGGGGATGTTGAGGGCCTCGAAGTTGTACCAGTCCAGTTCCACCTCGGGGCCTTCCGTCTCCCGGAAGCCCAAATCACGGAAGATCGAGACGACGCGGCGGAGCATCTGAGTGGTGGGGTGTAGCGCGCCGGTGTGGAGTCGGCGGGCTGGCAAGGTGACGTCGATCCGTTGGGCCTCGAAGCGGGCGTCGAGCGCGAGGGCGGCAATCCGCCCCTCGCGGTCCTCGAAGGCGGTTTCGAGCGCGCGCTTGAGCGCGTTCGCGGCTTGACCGGCGGCGGGACGATCTTCTGCAGCCAGTTGGCTGAACGAGCGCATGTGGCCGGCGAGGGCGCCGTTGCGACCCAGGTAGGTGTTGCGCCAACGCGCGAGGGCCGGCTCGTCGCTGGCGGTATTCAACTCTTGCAGCGCCTGCTGTCTCAGGGTCTCCAGTCGGGTGGCGAGCGATGCCATGCCGGCTAGCTCGCCGCGGCGGCCTCGCTGGCGGTCGGACGGGCCGCTTCGACGAGGCTGGCAAAAGCGGCGGGGTCAGACACCGCGAGCTCGGCCAGCATCTTGCGGTTCACCTGGATGTCGCCTGCTTTGAGGGCTTCGATCAAACGGCTATACGAGATGCCGGAAAGGCGGGCCGCCGCGTTGATCCTCTGGATCCAGAGGCGTCGGAAATCACGCTTGCGGGTCCGGCGGTCGCGATACTGATATGCGAGGGCGTGGACGAGCGACTCTTTCGCAGTCTTGTACAGTCGGTGGCGACCGCCGGAATGGCCTTTGGTCTGCTCGAGAATCTTCTTATGACGGGCATGGTGCGTCACGCCACGCTTTACACGAACCATTAGGCCTAATCTCCATACTTGCCTCAGGCCGAGCCGATGGCCGTGAGGGGGCTCGGGACGAGCCCTGGTTACTTCGCGTAGGGAATGAGCCGCCGGATGCGACGCGCGTCCACCGCGGCGACGGAGACCATCTCGTCGAACTCACGGGCGGCGCGCTTGGACCGGCGGCGGCGGAGATGGCTCTTACCGCCCCGGGTCCGCAGCAGCTTGCCGCTGCCGCTCAGCTGGAAACGATGCGCTGTCGCCTTGTGGGTCTTAATCTTGGGCACGAATCACCTCGGGAGCGAAATTCTATCAGAGGGCTGACAGCGCGGCCAAACGAGCTGAAGTGGCCAGTCGACGCTAGCGGTCCAGTTCGCAGTCAGCCGTCAAGCATCTCTAGACGCCGGATGCCGAAGATTGCCTTGCGCTGCCAGGGGCCCCAGATGAAGTAGGGCACATAGATGAGGAGCCGAGATCCCATGGCGAGAGAGATCGCCCACGCCACACCGAACTGCCCCAGACCCGCGACTGCGGGCACGGAGATCGCCATCCCGAGGAGCGACCAGGTTGGGGCAAGACCCGAGAGGATCGCTGCCAGCGGGATTTCGATAAACCACACCGTGACCAGGACGGTGAGCATCGGCATCAACGTGTCGCCGGAGATCTGGAAGGTCTGCTGGAAGATGTTGGTGGGCCCCTGGAATAGGAATCCGACCACAAGAATCTGGAGCCACGGGATTCCCACGTCCAGCAGCTCTGGCTCCGCGTTGAAGATAGAGATGAAGAAGACGGGGAATAGCAGGAGCAGGCCGCCGAGAGCACCTTTCAACATGAACACGTAACCGATGGCCCAGTAGAGGGTCTGCCGAGCTCGTTCCGGCCTGCCCGCGCCGATGCTCTGGCCGGCGATGACCCCCGTCGCGTTTCCGAGCCCCTGGCTGCCCAGGTTGGCCAGCGTCTCGACACGTCGCGCGAGAGCCCAGGCCGCCAGGGCGAAGTCTCCAAAAGTGGCGACCATGCCAATTACGAAGAGGTTGGCCAGGGAGCGCTCCGCCTGTGTGACCGAGGCCGGGAGGCCCAACCGCACCAGGCGGAACATGAGCGGGAAGTCCGCTCGGTAGCCTCGGAAGGTGAGACGCAGCTTGGAGGTCCCGGTGAAGAGGCCGAAGCTATTGATGCCAAAGCCAATGGTGTTCGAGAGGATATTGACCATCGCAACGCCCATCAGGCCGAAGGCCGGTAACCCCAGCCAACCGAACATGATGATGGGGGTCACGATCCAGTCCACTGCACGGGCGACCATAGTGGCCTTCATCGGGGTTAACGTATCGCCTGCTGCCTGTAGCGCGGCACCGGTCATCAACCGAAAGCCCTGCATGGCAGAGGCCAGAAATTGGATCTGCATATAGGTGGCGCCTACGGCGATGAGGGCGTCGCTCGCGCCTATGAGTTGAAGGAGAAGCTCGGTGAAGATGACGCCGGGCACGATGGTAAGCAGGGCGAGGAGGAGATTGATCGTGAAGCCCTGGAGCACCACGTGATTGGCGAGAGCCAGGTCACCCGCGCCCACCGAGCGGGCCACCATGGCGCGGATACCGATGTCTATTCCCTGGCGGCCCAGGCGAACGAACATGATGTAGTTCTGGGCGACTCCGATGCTGGCGATGCCGCGGGCCCCGACGCCGTGTCCAGCCCAGAAGAGATCCAGGAGCTGGTCCATCGAGTTGAGGGCGCCTTCGGCTACCTGGGGCCAGCCGAGGAAACCGAGGTTCCGGGGGATAGAGCCCCGGGTGAGGTCCCGCTCCGCATACGCGGAGCGGCGCGGACCCCCTCGCCCCACCCCTGGCGCAGGCGGGGCCGGTTGCCCGCCCGGGAGCGCGTCAGCCTTTGATTCTGTGATCAATGTGGGACTCGTGGGCGCGGAACGAAAGCTGCTTGCCTGCCCGGCCCCTCAAATCGCTCTTTCTCGCAAAGACGTCCCTTTTCTCTTGTCAGGAAACGTGGTGGACGTAGGGCAAGGGCTGCCCGAATCTCTGGCGGTGGATAACGGAGCATACCCCTGGGGCCCGGAGCCGTCAACCGGCTGGCCGCCGAGGCGAGTCAAACCCGCGGCTGCACACAAGATGAGCGTAGCGTCGCCGAAGCTGAGGAACCGGTAGCGCTGAGCGATAGCTTCCTGGTAGGCGCGGAGCAGCAGCTCGCGTCCGGTGAAGGCGGCCGCCAAAAACAAGACCGACGTGCGCGGCAAATGAAAGTTGGTCATCAGAGGGTCTCTGAAAGGACCCTTTGTGCCGCGATTCGCGTGTTACACTGGACCAGTTGGGGTGCCGAAGCCGGCATTTCGCGGGCGAGCCGCGTCAGAATTATGAGCTAGGTGCCGGAAACACGGCGGCGCACGCAGATTGACAGGGTTACTGAGTGCTCGCACCTTCGGCGATCTTGGCGCCCTGCAAGAGACTGGTGATTACCCCTGAATAGTGCCCAAATGAGTGCAACGTCCAGCGAATCCTTCTCTCCTCGAAGTATCGTGGGCATGATCGCCCTCGGCGCCGCGTTCGCCCTCTGGCGGCTGGGCCGACTTGTGGCCAGGTCGCCGGAGCTGCAACAGGAAATGGCCGAAGCGTCACGCTCGACCTTGCGCCTGCGCTCTGCGCTGTCGAACTTGAGTCGAACATCTGGGCCGGCCGCAGCGTCGAGCGATGACGACGCGATCCCACCGCTGGCCTTCGAGACCGGGGACGACTCGCCGGCCTCCGAACCACTTGGGGAGCAAGTCACACCCGAACTCGCCGCAGCTCCGCTGGACCGGAGCAGGCAGGTGGCCTCATCGGCCGTTTTGGAAGCGGCGGAGGCTGCGTTGGCGGCAGTGAGCGCGGCGGCGGCGGTCCACGCACAGTCCCAGTCCATTCAGCAAGCCGCGAGTTTGCTCGTCGGCACACTTCTCGAGAACCAAGCGAACCCGGTCGGATCCGACGTAGCCGACGCAGCGCGCCTCGCGACGCGGGACTCTTTCAATTCCGCTCAACTCGCGGCCGGCGAGCTGGCCGCAGAGCTCGGCAATCAGATTGCGCAAGCCAAAGCCGTCCTCGAAGAGCTGCAGCGCGTGCTCGCCACCGGTGATGCCGGCGGTGAGGAGGTGCCGGAGGCGGCCGCGGTGGCTTTTGAGAGGTCGGTCGACACCTCCGGTGAATCTCAAGGAGATGAGCTGCCGGTGACCGAAGAACCTGCCGGCGGCGAGACGGAGCCGGCTCCCGCTGGCGCGGAGACGTACGCTGGGAATGGGCTGACTGACGCCGAGCGAACGGCCGAATCGGTCAGCTCGGCCCCGGCGGGCCTGCCGAGCGAGGGCTCGCCGGTCGCGGTAGCTCCCGCGGCCGCTTGGTCCCGCGTCGATCTCCAGGTGTCGAGATTTACCAACTTCGCGGATCTCAACGGGTATCGGGAGGCGTTGGCGGAGATTCCCGGTGTCCGTGACGTGAGGATTCGCCGCGTCCACAAGGGCGTTCTGTTTCTTTCCATTGACTACGAAGGTATTGTTCCGCTTGCCGAGCGGCTTCAGGATGTTCGGGAGCATCCGGCCCGACGCGTGTCGATGAATGGGGAGACCATTCAGGTGGCGCTGACAGACGAGGATCAGGTCTAACCTCGTGCCCGGCCGTCGGTCCAAGCCGGGCGCGCCCATGGGCTGGCGACAAGTCGCGGCAGCAATTGTCCGAGCGTCGGTCGTGGCCGGGGTCTGGCTCTTTCTTTTCTTGCTGACTTTTCTCGGATACCTCACGATTCCCGTCGCACTGGTGGGCGCTTTTCTTCTTGTCCACGCTATGACAGCCGGCGGCCCGCTGCGGTGGCTGCGCCGTTTTCGGTCATCTCTGCCTCACCGGTAGAGTTCTTTCTCATCTGTGGCCGTCTCAGCTCCTGAGCCGCTGGTCTCCCTCGGCTTTCGTCGCCTCTTCTTCGATGGGGACGCGGCCGAAGGTCTCGATCTCAATTGGCTGCGCAGGCAGCGAGTCGCCCCCGTGCGGCGCGGTCCCGAGGATATCGTCCTCGCCATGGAGCGCCCTCAGGACACTGAGGCGGCTCGTGCCGTGCAACGGACGACCCGGCGACGACCGGTTGTCATCGCCGCAACTCCGGAAGAAGTCGACGATTTGCTGGACCGAGCGGCGGATCGGCCGGTCGACGTGACCCGGCAGTTGGCTTGCCTGGCGCCCGCACTTGGATTACTGGGTTTGAGTCCTTTGCCAGCCACGCTCGCGGCGGCGGGGTTATTTAGTGAGGCGTTGCGGCAGGCAACCGCAGATGGGCTCGCATCAGAAGGGGACCTGAGGCTTGCCGTCGCTCTGGCGTTCGGTCTGCCGACCGCCCGGCCCGAAACGGTGCCGGATCCCAAGCCCGGCTTGGATCGGCTTGTCCCAGAAGATCTCAGAGGCGAAGGTGTTGTTCCTATCGCTGTCACGCGTGGGCATCTGCTGGTAGCCGTAGGGGCGCCACCGGACCACCGGGTGGTCCGTCGGATCGAGGCGTTCTCGGGATTCCAGGTCGCTCCCTTGGTCGTCTCCTTTTCGCGGCTGCAAGCACTCCGGACGCCACTCAACGCGGGCCGCGACACCGGTAGCGGCGTGGGCCCACAGCCTGCCGGTATCACGGATGCGCTGGAGCGCGCGGTCCAGCTTGACAAGATTCGGCTCGCCGCCCTCGAGCAGGCTCGTCTCATCGCCCGGGAGCAGCGACAGCCACTCGAAACGGTAGTCCTGAATCTGGGAATCATCGACGCAGAGGCTCTCGCCCTCCTGCGCTGGCAAGCCGCCGGCATTGATACGGTGGAAGGGGTCCCTACGCCGGATTCCGGATTCCTGGCCCGAGTCCCGGGTACCCTGGCCCGCCACCTGCACGCCCTGCCCCTGCAAACGCAGCGCGGGCGAGTCACCTGCCTAATGGCGGACCCGGGCGACACCGCTGGGACAGAGCTACTATCAGCGCTCCTCGGCTCGGAGATCACCCCGATCTACTTGCCTGAGACGTCGATTCTGGCCGCTATCGGCGCTGCCTACGCGGAGGAGGGTTCGTGGGCCGGGCCGCTTGAACCGGCCGAGGTTGCCGCAGCCCTCGAAGGGGACGTAGGACCTGCCGAGGCCCAAGCCATCGCACTCATGGTTCCCACAGCTGATCTCGGGCATCTCCGCTTCGAGTCAGCCCCGCCCACCGATTGCCCGGAGCACGTGGCGCGGGAACTGGGAATTGTACCGCTCTGGCAAGCTGGCCGGGTGCTGTTCGGCGCGGTGTCCACGCCCCGTTGGAGCGATGCGGCAGCGGCGCTACTTGCCGAAACTAGGCTCCATCTCCGGCCGGTGCTGGCGGACCCCATGGACGTAGAGGATGCGCTCGATCGGCTCTATTCTCCGCGGGTCTACTCGCTTCCCGAGCAATACCCGCCCTTCGAGCAATGGCTTGCCCGACGCCACGACGTGCCGCACCGGGCGCTGGTTGCGGCGCGACGAGCCATCGTGAGCGACGGCAGCCCGACAGATATCGCCCTGGTCCGGGCCGGCGTCCTACCGCCGGAAACTTTGGCGGAGGCTTACTCCGCGTACCTTAAGATCCCCCGAGCAGCGATAGCTTTTCAGGAGCGCGTGGAGCGCGCGTTGGACCCGCTTGGTCGGGAAATCGAGCGCTTTCGCATGGTTGATCCGGTCGATTCCGCGGTGGCCAGCCGGCTTGACCTGGATTTGGCCCGGGAACTGAGTGCACTGCCATACCTACAGAATCGGCGGGGGATCCACGTAGCGGTTGCTGATCCGCTGGGTCCTGGCCTTGCCGAAATCGCGCGGCGCCTTGGTGTATCAGTGGTGCCGGCTGTCGCTCCCCGACCCGAGATCGAGGACGCGATCCGCAGAACTCTGGGCAATCCCAGTATTGGCGACGGCCTGCTCGCAGACGGACTCATCACGCATGAGCAGTTGAGTCGCGCTCTCCAGCTTTCAAGACAATCGGGAGTGCGGCTGGGAACCGCGCTTACGACACTCGACATTGTGTCCGAAGAGCAGCTGTACTCATTCCTCGGGGAACAATTTGGACTTCCGTTCTTTGACATCGAACCGGAGATGATCGATGCCCAGGTGGTTCAGTTGCTACCTGAAGATTTGCAACGGGATCGATTGATAATTCCGATCGGCGCCGATGCGACTAGTGTCACCATAGCGAGCGTCGAGCCGATGGACGAGGTCCTGCTGGAAGACCTCCGGCTTCGCCTGGCCCGTGAGATTAGCCCGGTGCTCACGACCGAGAAGTATCTGCGTCGGTGCCTGGACACGTTCTATCGCGATCTGTACCTCGAACGCGCGGCCAACGAGCTACTGTCGCGGTCCCCCGAGGATTCGGCCTCGCACGTGCTGACAGACCGGCAGAAGTTTATTTTCGTAGGACTGCTCCTCGTGCTCACCGGCGGCCTGGCAGCAAACCACATCGTTTTCTTGCAGGTCCTCTGTACGGTCCTCACGACCTTCGTGCTGACGCTTTCCATCTACAAGTCGTATTTGATTTATCGCGCGCTGGCCCACGTTCTGGAGGTGCCGATTACCGCTGAGCAAGTGGCGGCCCTGGAAGAGCGCGACTTACCCGTTTACACGATCCTGATCCCGATGTATCGAGAAGCCGAAGTGCTGCCCGGGCTGACTCGAGGCGTGAGCCGTCTGGACTATCCGAAGACCAAACTGGATGTGAAGCTCCTCCTGGAGGAAGATGACCTCGAAACGCAGGAAGCTGCTCATGCGCTCAATCTCCCGTCGTACTTCCAGGTGGTCGTCGTGCCTCACGGTATGCCCAAGGGCAAGCCGAAGGCCTGCAACTACGGCCTCATCCACGCCAAGGGTGAATACGTCGTGATCTACGATGCCGAGGACGTTCCGGATCCGGACCAACTGAAGAAAGCCATCCTTGCCTTCCAGGGCGATTCGGTGCTGGCTTGCGTCCAGTCGAAACTGAACTACTACAACCGGAATCAGAATCTATTGACGCGCTGGTTCACCGCCGAATACTCGGTGTGGTTCGATCTCTTGCTCCCAGGTCTGGATGCCACGAACGCGCCGATTCCCCTGGGGGGGACGTCCAACCACTTCCGTACCGACCAGTTGCGAGAGATAGGGGGTTGGGATCCCTACAACGTGACCGAAGACGCGGATCTTGGTTTGCGGCTTTTCGTTCGGGGCTGGCGGACGGCGGTCATCGACTCGACAACCTACGAAGAAGCGAACTCTGCGCTCTTCAACTGGATTCGGCAGCGCTCCCGTTGGGTCAAGGGCTACATCCAGACCTGGCTGGTCCGTATGCGGCATCCGGTCGCGCTCTTCCGCATGCTCGGTCCCTACGGTTTCTTCAGCTTCCAGATGGTAGTGCTGGGGACGTTTGGCTCATTCCTGGTGAACCCTTTCTTCTGGATGTTGACTCTCCTCTGGTTCCTGACTCGCTGGGGCTTGATCGAGCAGTTGTTTCCAGGCGTCGTTTTTCTCATCGGGGCGGTGGGCCTGTACGTGGGAAACTTCGCCTTCACCTACCTCAACGTGGCGGGGTGTCTCCGCCGCCAGTACTACGAACTAGTGAAGTACGCGCTTCTGTCTCCGGTGTACTGGGCACTTATGAGCATCGCGGCGTGGAAGGGTTTTCTCCAGCTTTTCTACCGACCGTTCTACTGGGAAAAGACCCAGCACGGGCTCTATCGGGGTCCGGTGGAGACGGAGTCTCCGGAGTAGGACGATGGCGATTTCCTCTGAAGCTCTCGTCCAGCCCCGGGTAGCGGCAGGGGAGCCGAGCGCCGAGGCGAAAGCCGACGAAGCTACGAGTGCGAGGGCGCTGCGCTTGGAGCGCATGGCCATTCTTGGCTTCGGCACCGCTGCCTTCCTGGGTTTGGCGGCGGTGCTGGTCTTCCGCTACCAGGTGTACTTCGGCGACGCGCTGTCTCGCGCCTACATCGCGGCGAGCATCGTGCTGTCTGAGCCGCCCAGCCTGGCGAACCTCGGTTTCATCTGGTCGCCCCTGCCCAGCATCGTCCAGTTGCCGTTCGTCCTCATCCCGCCGCTGTTGGAGCACGGCTTCGCACCCAACGTCCCGACGGCGCTTTTCGCGGCAGGGAGCCTGGCGCTGCTGAACGATCTCGCCCGCCCCTGGCTTCCGGAGCGCCGTTACCGTTTCTTGGTGCTCGCGGCGTACCAGCTGCACCCCATGATCCTGCTGTACTCGATCAACGGCATGTCGGAGCAGTTGCTGATCTTCTTCACCCTCGCCTGCATGCTTCTGATGCAGCAGTTGCTGTTGAGCGAGTGGACGTTTCGGTCCTATCTGAAGGCGTCCGCCACCGGGTTCCTCGCCGCTGCCGGCTTTCTCACTCGGTACGAGGGTTTCGTTCTTGGCGTCGTTCTGGCGATGGCGGTCGCCATCGCCCCGGTCCTGCTGCGCCGCTGGCGCATCCCCACCGAGATCGAGGCGGCGCTGCTCTCCTATTCGGTCCCGTTCACCTACGCGGTCTTCATGTGGCTCTTCTTCAACTGGACCATCATGGGAAACCCGATCCACTTCCTGGTGGGTCCGGGCTCGAATCGCGAGCAAGCAGCGGCTCTCCTTCAATCGAATCCGTTCATCGCGAGCCTGTTCCAGAATCTCAGTGGATCTACTGCCTACGTGGCCCTCTTGGTGGCGTATACGTTCCCCGGTGCGTTTCTAGTCGGGCTGGGTCTGCTGGCGCGGCTGGTGCTTTCTAGGGACGCCTATGCCCTAGTGTTGCTTCTGCTGCTCGCTTCGGTTCCGCTCTTCCAAACCGCCATGCATTTCCTGGGGCAGAGCTTCGGCTACTTGAGATTCCATATCTACTCGATCCCCGTGGCAGTCGTAGGGCTGGTCTACCTCACGTGGGTGCTGCGACGAAGACTCGCGCCACGCCTCAGCCTTTCCCTTGCGCTGCTGCTGATGCTGGGGAGCGGGGCGGTCAACGCCCTTGCCACATTCCGCGACGATTACGAGCGGTTCCTGGAGCCCCGGGTCGCGGAGACCGTCAGCCTCATCGAAGCTCATCACGAAGCTTCACTCGCGTCGCGTTTTGATCTCCCGACCTTCTCGCAGCAGCGCGACATCGCAGCCGCGGTCCGCGATCTGCCCCGCCCGGGGCGTATCCTGGCCGATGAGCGCTATGCGGACCACATCATCGTGTTCAGCGGCCAGTTTCGCCGCTTCCTGACGTCCCGCGACCCACTGTTCCGCTCCGCGGTTCAGAACCCCGAGAAGGCGCAGGTGGACTACATTCTTATCCCTGAGCTGCCGGCCGGCGCGAGTACGCTCAATGACGAGCGACCGCAGCTCTTCTCCCAGGGCGCGAGCGGACTGCGCCTTATCGCGGACTGGCAGCCGGGCACCGCCGGTCGCTGGCGCCTCTACGAGGTCGTTTCCTCGTGACCGCTGCCACGCTGGCGCCCGCGGCGTCGCGGGCCCGCTCCCGACGCATCATTCTCGGAGACTCCTGGGCTCCGGCCCCGGTTCACCTGGCTGGGGCCGTCGCGTGGCTGGGTGCCTCCGCGGTCGTCTTCCAGGCGGGGATCGGACGAGACTACGGCGACGCACTGGCCCACGAGCTGCTGGCACGACGAGTCGTGGACTCGCTGGCTCCCGGGCTCGCGCAGCTCGGGACGGTCTGGCTGCCTCTCCCCTCGCTGCTGCTCATTCCGCTCGTCGCCATCGAGCCGGTCTGGCGCTCGGGCATCGCCGGAGCGCTGGTCGGCCTACTCTACTTGCAGCTCGCCGTCGCGGGGCTCTACCGAATTGGCTGGCTTTTCGGCGGGGCGGCCGCCGGCTGGACCGCGGTGCTTGCGTTCCTGGTCAACCCGAACGTCCTCTATCTGTTCACGGCGCCCATGACGGAGCCGGCCTTCCTTGCCTTCGCCTGCGTCTGTGCTGCGGCTACGGCGCACGTGCTCGATGGCTTCGCACGCGGTGAGGCGAGGCACGGGTCGATGATGACGGCCTCCCTGGCTGCGGCCGCGGCCGTGTTATCACGTTACGAAGGATGGATGCTGGCGGCGCTCGCGGCTGTCGTCCTGTTCCTGGGGAGTCTCATCTGGCTGCGGCAGCGAGTGGCCGCCGAGGCCATAACGATTGGGTTCTCGCTGACTCCCGCGGCCGCAGCTGGTCTGTGGCTCCTCTACAACCTCCTGATCTTCGACGATCCGCTCGCCTTCCTGCGCGGAGAGCACTCTGCGGCAGTGCAGACGCGTGGTCTGATGGCCGCAGGTGTGATTGGGGCCGACGTCTTGGACCCCAGCCGGGTGATGCTCAATTACGGGCAGTCGATTCTCGAAGTGCTCGGTCCCGTTCCCATGGTCGTGGGGATCTTGGGAGTCTTCTTCGCCGCATGGCGTGTGCCCAAACATCCTGCGTTTACCGCGCTAGTTGTCCTTGCGTCGCCGCTGGTCTTCTCCCCCCTTGCTCTGGGCCTGGGGAATGCCGTCATCCTGACCCGAGCCATGGGCTCGGAGGGCATTTTCAATATTCGTTACGGCGTCGGGCCGTCAGCAATGCTGGCCGTGGCTGCGGCGGCGGTGGTTGCGCAGGCCGGGGTGCGCGCCAAGCCTGCCGCCGTGGCCGTCTGCGCGGCGCTTGCCATATCCGGAGCCGCGCTGCTGGTCGATCCCATGCGTCCGGTCGTAGTTGCGGAGGGAATTCTCCAGCGGCGTGCCGCCGAGCCGGCCTACGAAGCCGCCCGCTGGCTTCGAGACCAGCCTGGGGCCGGCCTGATTCTGGTGGACGACGCGATTGAGCCGCTGGCGCAGGTCATGGCGCTGGAAGGCGGACGTCCCCTTGCCCAGTTCGTCGGCTCTTTCGCGCCGGTCCATTGGACGCACGCCCTTGAGGAGCCGCGGGATATTAGCTGGATCGTCGTGGTCGCTGAGCGGGCCCGTGCGCGAACGCCGGATCGCGTTGGCGAGGCGCTGCTGCGCGCCGGCCAGATTCAAGGGCATTTCCGGGCTTTTGACAACGGACAAGTTGCTATCTTCCGGCGTGAAGGGCCATGAGCAGCAAGGGATCCGGGGGAGCCAGCCTCCTGAACCGTCGTTTTCGCCGGCTCTCCGCCGGCCCCGTTGGCGCCGGCCTGCTGTTGGGCCTGCTATACGCCGGCGTGGTGCTACCCTATCCAGGGCCCTCCGCTGCGCAGGAAACCACCGGCATGAATATCTCATTCCGGGAACTGCAGGTCGATGATCAGACCCTGCGCGGATTCAACCCCACTCTTGACGTTTGGGTAACTCCGCCGGGCGGCAGTCTCGCCGGAGATGGGGCGCTCAACCTGTTCTTTGTCCCTTCTCCCCTGCTTGGCCCTCCGTCCTCTATGACGATCAGTCTGAACAACGCCGCAGTCTGGAGCGGATCGCTGGACAACCTCGGAGGGAGTCGTCAGGCCCTACGGGTACCCTTGCCGCGGGAACTGCTGCGCAGCGACCTGAACCGGGTTAACTTCCAGTTCCTCCTCCGGCTCTTGGACGACGACTGCCGCACGCCGGACAACGCAGCCCGCTATGTAACTCTGTTCCGCGATTCGTACCTGGGTTTCGAGCCGGAAGAGGTTGAAACGGTGGCGGCCGATCTCCTGCAGTTCCCGTTGCCCTTCCTCAGCGCTTCGAGTCCGCTCACCCCGATCAACGTGGTCGTTCCCGATTCTCCGCGCAGCGAGCATTTGACCGCGGCGGCGCAGTTCGCGGCCCGGATCGGGCGCAGTGCAGGTCCGACAACGCCGAACCTGGTCCTGCTCAGGTCCGGAAGCGCAACGCCCGCGAGGATGGCGAGCGGCCACGTCGTGCTGGTAGGGACGCCGGAAGAAATCCCCTGGTTCGCGCAAGCGCACGAGGAATTGCCGGTGCGTTGGCTCTCTGACCCTAGAGGTGCCTGGGTCTCGACCGAGGGGATCGAAGTCGATCAGGATGACGGGCTGGTCGCAATTGGGCGGTCACCCTGGAATCGGCTCCGAGGTCTGCTGGCGATCACTGGGGCGAGGCCCGAGGGGATCTCCAAGGCGGGAGCTGCTCTCGCCGCGGGCACCGTGGGCGGTGTGGGTCGGGGAGCCGTGGCGGTCGTCCCCCAGATGCCAGGCCCCCGGGCCATCTCCAGCACTCTTGGGAGCTCACTCGGATTCACTCTGGCCGACCTTGGGCACCGGAGCACGACCCTGGGAGGTCAGGGCACTCACCGCTTCGGGGTCACCTTCACGGCTGGCATGCCAGACCCCTCCAGACCGGCCACCATTGAGCTGCTGACCGTCCACTCCGGGATTATGGATGTCGAGCGCTCATCATCGGCCGTGAACGTCAACGGCACCAGCATCGGCTCGGTGGCCCTCGACGCGAGCACCGCCAGCTTCGGCCGATCGCAGCTCAGTATTCCGGCGGGCCTCGTTCGGCCCGGCGTCAACAGTCTCAGCATTGACTTCACCCTGCACCTCCCGCAGCAGACTGAATGTGGACCGTTGGCGGAGGAGCGGGCCTGGGTTTCCTTGCTCTCATCCACGAAAGTGAGTATTCCGCAGGTGAGTGGCGCTGCTCTTGATCTCGAGGCGTATCCGTACCCGTTCGTGCACAACCGAGTGCTCAACAACGTTGCTCTGCTGCTGCCGGAGGCGGAGGCTGAGCAAGAAGGGGCGCTCGGGGTGGCTGCGGAGCTGGGCCGCTGGGCGCAGCAAGATGCCAGTAGCCTGATCGCGGGGACCCGGGGGCAGCTTGCGGATTCCGAGCTTGCGCGGCGTCACCTGGTGCTGTTTGGAACCCTTTCCGGCAGCGAAGCGGTGTCTCAGGCGGCGCCGAGGCTGGTCGGGGCGTTGTTCGATCGCACCCGGCCCTTGGAACGCCTGGGACTTATTGCTATCGCCCCGTCACCCTGGCAGGTCGATCGTGCCATGCTGGTCGTCTCTGGAGCGGGGCCAGACCTACTTCCGGCCGCGACCGCCGCACTCGCGACGCGGAACCTCTCAGGTACAGCGCTCTTCGTAGCCCGAGACGGCCGGCCTATCCCGGTGCCGGCCGCGGCCGACTCCGAGGCTGCCGAGAGCGCGGCGCCGTCGAGACCGGCTCTGAGTCCAATCCTGATCGCCTCCATCGCAGTCGGCGCCCTCACAGTGGGTGCGCTACTCCTGGGAGCGTTCCGCCGTGACTGATCGCTCCCGCACGATTCGTCTACTAGCCGCGCTCATGGTTGTGGTGCTCGTCGCCTCGGCGGCTGCAATCAATGCATTTGACGCGACGGAAACCCGATTTCTGGCGACGAGCCTGCTGGCGTTGGTGGCGGTGGCCGTACTTTTTCCGCCGTTCGCCAGCGCTGGCGCCGTTATTACAGTGCTCGGAATGCTTGCCATCGGGGCTGTGCAGGTGGGCCTGGCAATCGACTCGGGTTCAGCGGCTGAAGGGGTCTACCTGACCCGAGCCGCTCTATCCGCCGCGTGTGTGCTCGCGGTCTCCACCCTGGGTGGAACTCTCAACACCCAACTGCGTCGTCTCCGGGAAGAGCTTGCCCGCCAGGAGAGCACCATCGAGGTTCTTACCACCCGAGACCAGACAACCGGTGCATTGAAAGAGGATCAGATTCGCCGCCAGCTGGCGGAGGAGATTTCCCGGGGGCGCCGCTACGGCTATCCGATTTCGATCCTCTCGCTTGCCGAGGAAGCGGCCGAAGGACTATCTGAGGCCGACGAGGAGGACCTGGCAGGGGCCGCGCGGGCCGTGCAGTCCCGACTGCGCCCGATGGATAGCCTGGGCCAGCACGGAGACCGCGCGTTCACGATCATGCTGCCCCACACGCCTTTGGACGGTGCACAGGTCGTGGCCACCAAGATCATCGACACCGTCCGCGAAGCGACCGGCATCAACATGCAGGCCGGAGTGGCCGAGTTCCCCGAGGACGCCGCGACGGCTGAGGACCTCATGAACGAAGCTGACCAGGCATTGGGCTTCGCCCGTCTGGCGAGCCTCAAAGTCGCCAGCCGCAAACTGCTCGTCTAGACATGCCCTGAAAAAGGCCCGCTCCAGCCAGCGAGCCCGTCCTGGCGAGCCCTCGAACTAGGTCCCTCTCTAGGTGACTGCTGAAAAATGCGATCCGGCTGAGATGCCGAGGTGGCTCATGGATGGCGGTGACTGGGTAGGATAGCGATGGGCTTCAGGTCCTCCCGGGTGGAGGGCCGATGCTCGGG
>JACQOR010000043.1 GCA_016202435.1 Chloroflexota bacterium | reverse complement strand
CTAGCCCCTCAAGAACTGCTTCGGACGAGGTCTTCCTTCAGCGCCTTGATCGCTGCCTGAGTCCGATCGGACACGTTGAGCTTCCCCATGATCCGCTTCACGTGCGTCTTGACCGTGTTCACGCTGACCACGAGCATCTCCGCGATTTCCCGGTTGTTGCGCCCCTCGCATAGCAGACGCAGTACCTCGATCTCGCGAGAGGTGAGCGGTGAGACGGTTCCATTCTCGGTTAACGCGCTAGGAGAGCGGCGAAGCTGCTGGAGCAACCGACCGATCGTCTCCGGATCCAACAATGAGCCCCCGGCGCGCAGGGTGCGAATCGCGTTGAGCAGCTGCTGGCGAGAGCAATCCTTCAGCAAGTAGCCGCTTGCGCCGGCTCGAACCGCCTCGAGCAGATAGTCCGGCTCATCGAGCACCGTGAGCACGAGTATGGCGGTGTTGGGCTGGCTGGCCTTGATGCGGCGGGTCGCCTCGATCCCGTCCATGCCGGTCATGCGGATGTCAATGATGAGCACGTCAGGTTTCAGGTCACCGGTGTAGCGGATAGCCTCCAATCCGTCGGAGGCCTCGCCGATCAGCTCGATGTCGTCCAGGTCCTGAAGCATGCTGCGCAGTCCCTCCCGCACCAGCGGGTGATCATCGGCGATGAGCACGTGAACGACTGACGTGGGAGCCGTCATCGGTAGCTTCTCCGAGGCAGCTCAATCCGGACCCGAGTCCCATGGCCCGGCGTGCTGGTGATGCGACAGGCGCCGCCCAGCATCTTGGCTCGCTCCTCCATCCCGGGCAGGCCCACGCGGTCACCCGACATATGGCCGTTCCGAACCTCGTCGACCACGAAGCCCCGGCCGAAGTCCCGCACCTCGAGGACGATGCCGGTGGAATGCTCTTCCAGCCGGACCCGGATCTTGGTGGTCCGCGAGTGCTTTGCGGCGTTGTTGAGCGCCTCCTGGGCTATCCGGTAGAGCCCGACCTCAACCGGCACGGGTAGGCGCGGAGTTCGTAGCCGGGTCAGCAGCTCGGCCTGCCAACCCATCTGCGTCTGAAGCTGCTGCAGATGTTCCCGTACGGCCGTAGAAAGTCCGAAGTCCTCCAGGACGAGAGGCCGGAGGCCACCGATCACCCGCCGCGTCTCCCCGAGTGCCTGCCGCAGGATCTCGAGGCCCCGATCGAAGTCGTGCCCGAGACCGTCGGCCGGAAGATCCAGGGCATCGCGCACGTGCTGTAGGCTTTGATGGGCTCCCGCCACCATCTGCGCCAGCCCATCGTGAATCTCGTGAGCGAGGCGCGTGCGCTCCTCCTCCTCCACCGTGATGAGCCGGTTCAGGAGCACCCCGAGTTGCCGTTCCCGACTGAGCGCCGTCTCCAGCGCTCGAGTGTGGGCCAACGCGAGGGCCACCTGGTTGACCAGCCCACCCAGCCGGCGGGACGAGAACGGCATCGCTGGACCGGCGTCACCCAGGGCGATCTCGAGCAGTCCGATCACGTGTGCTCCGGACTGGAGGGCCGCCAGCCAACCGTAGCCGGCGCGGGTTCGGCCACCTCCCTGTCCCGGCCACCGGCCAAACGGCACGATGGCGGCCTCCGAAATTGCGCGCTGGATCAGCAGAGGATCAGCCCGCGGACGCTCGCGACCAAGTTTGGTCGGCTTCTCACCCTCCCGGTAGACCGCGATGCAGGGCAGGGACCCGTCCGGTGCCAGCTCGAAGATGCTCGCCGAGGTCGCCGAGAAAGCCTGCGCCACGATGTGGAGCATCACTTCCAGAGCGTCCTCCTCCTCGTGGCCGGTGACGATCAGATGGCTGGCCCGGTAGAGCGCCACCAGCTCGTCGACGTGGTTTTCCAGCTCCTGGCGCAGCATCATGTTCTCGATCAGGACCGCCAGCTGCCGCGCCATCGCGTCCAGCACCGCGGCGTCGACCTCGAGCAGATCAATCGAGTCCGGCCGGGCGTTGAGGTTCAGCGTCCCGAGGACGTGCTGCCGCGGCGTGACCAGCGGCAGGCATACCGACGGAGCCGCCTCGCGACGGAGCGCAGCAGATCTGCCCTTGGGTTCGACGCTGAGCTCGGCTCCCCGCAGGAAAATTGGCTGCCGGGCGTTCATGGCAATGCCGGTGACGCCCGCGTTTGCTGGATAGAATCGCTCCCCCAGCTCGTCCGGGAGGCCCACCTGAGCCACGATGCTGAGGCGAGCCCCATCCTCGCTGAGCAGCATGATCGAGCCGGAGTCGCAGTTGCTGAAGTCGAGGGCCCGGCGCAGCGCTTCTTCCGCGAGATGAGGAAGATCGGGAGCCTGGGAAAGATACAGGCTCGCCTGGAGGAGCGCTTCCAGGCGCTCCGGGGAAAAGTCTCGATCACCAGGCAACGCTATCGGACCGGCCCCGGGGGCCTGGCGCTGCAGCAGCTCAGCCATGTTGTTCCAACGGTAGAGACCGGACACGGACGGCGAAGGGTGAAGCAATGGTAGGGTCTCGGGGACACGACGTCAAACCTCTGCCGAACTCGTCCTGCTCACGGGCCCCAAAAAGAGAAATTTGTCACACGAAGTGTCGTTTAGGGGAGCCGGTCCCTTCCTACGAGTCAATTTCAGCTGCATCCGCCCGATTGGCTGAGGCGCTAGACTGAACGCAAGATGGGCACCAGCATCCTTCTCAGCATCATCCTCCCCGTGGCGTTCGCCCGCATCGGTCGGTTCCCGCAATAGTGCCCGAACTCTTCACACCCGAGAACGCCATCGCGTTGATCACGTTGACCGCGATGGAGGTGGTGCTGGGCATCGACAACGTCGTCTTCATCGCCATCCTGGCGGGCAAGCTTGAAGTTGACCAGAGACAGACAGCCCGCCGGCTGGGCTTGCTGGCAGCCATGCTCATGCGGATCGGGCTGCTGTTCACGATCACCTGGGTCATGGGGCTCACCCAGCCGTTCTTCACTGTGCTCGGACGGCCGTTCTCCGGCCGTGACTTGATCCTCTTGGGGGGAGGCCTCTTCCTGCTGGCCAAGGCAACTCGCGAGATTCACGAACGAATCGAGGGTCCGCCCGTCCATGCACCGGCTACGCCGGTGCCCGGGTCTCTGCGAGCAACGGTGGTCCAGATCATGGTGCTCGACATCGTGTTCTCCCTCGATTCAGTGATTACGGCAGTCGGTATGGCACGCCACATCGCCATCATGGTCGCGGCGGTCATGCTGGCCGTGGCCGTGATGCTGATCTTCGCCGACACCATCAGCCACTTCATCGAGCGTCACCCCACGCTCAAGATACTGGCGCTGTCGTTCTTGCTCCTGATTGGAGTGATGCTCGTGGCCGACGGCCTGGGGCAGCACATCGACAAGGGCTACATCTACTTCGCCATGGCGTTCGCCCTCGGCGTGGAAACCATAAACCTCCGGGTGCGACAGGCGGCGGCCAAGATCGGGCCCTGAGGTCTCGGCGGCACCTCAAACCGGGTGCCTTGGTCACGTGCC
The DNA here is from genome assembly GCA_016202435.1 of Chloroflexota bacterium. Lineage (GTDB taxonomy): Bacteria > Chloroflexota > UBA6077 > UBA6077 > SHYK01 > JACQOR01. Next base: position 2,896 of record JACQOR010000043.1, on the reverse strand, counting down.
TGCCGGGAATTGCTCGGCATGTGACTGGAGTCACGCCGGCACGGAACCAAGTCATGACCCCGGGCACTTCCCCCACGCACTTCCGGTGCCTATGCTTGCACCGCTCTTCAAGCGAGGGGGTGGGCTCATGCATCTCAGCAGAGCGGTCGCCGCGTCGATTCTCGGGTTGCTAGCCGCCACTCAGGTGGTCTTCGCACAGGAGGGCGTCTCCCGCCCCGCTCCCACGGAAGATCACGTAGGTTACCCCGCGGATTACGCGAGTGCTTTCACCCCAATGTACGTCTTCGACCGCGCCGATAACCGGCAGGTACGCATCATCTACGGCAACGACCCCGCCGTCTCTAGAAGCGCGGGGCAACCTTTCCCCTACGGTTCGATCCTGGTCATGGAGACCCACCGAGCGATGCTCGACGAGGCCGGTATCCCGTTGCTGGACGAGAACGGCCGGTTCGTTCCTGGCGCCCAGGCAGGCCTGTTTGTCATGCGGAAGGAGCCCGGCTTCGGCGCGGAGTACGAACGGGTCCGCACCGGAGAGTGGGAGTACGCGCAGTTCGCCCTCGACGGTACCCTCGCCCCGCCCCAGAACTCCTTCAACTGTGCATCCTGCCATGCTGACGCGGGCGCCACGCGGGACTGGACCTGGCGGACAGACCTTTATGCCCAAAACAGGAGCGGCGCACTGCCTACGGCTGCACTGGGTGCCGAGCGATTCCCGGCGAGCACGATGCAGGCGTATACGCTCGTGCCCAGCACCAACACCATCCGGGCCGGCACGATTTTCACCTGGACGAATGCTGACTCAGCCGTGCACGACATCGTGCTACCTGACCTTGGCGTCCAGTCCGGGCGGCTCGGTCCTGGCCAGACCTTCAGTGTGGCCCTCACAGAACCTGGCTCGTACTCGTACCTGTGCTCGATCCATCCGACATCGATGAGAGGCATGCTCGACGTAACCCCGTAGCCCAAGCTCGGCGTAGAGAACGTATAACTCGCGTATGCCAGGGATTCCTTCCGCGGCCGATAGTCGCCTTCTACGCGTTGCCGGGACCGCCTTGCCGGCGGCCATCTGGCTCCTCTTGATCATCTCTCCGCCACGAACCGCCGACCTGCCGGTCTACGTGTCGACCGTGACTGCGGTCTTGCTCGGGCTGGCGCTCCTCGAACGCCTCGGGCCAGGCCCCCGCGCGCCCCTTGCAGCCCGGATCGCAGCGTTTGCCGCCGAGCTGGCTCTCTGCTTTGCTGTGGTGCAGCTGCACGGGACGTACATCCGACCGGCTCTAATCTACCTGGTGCCGACGATGCGAGCACTGTCGAGCTTCGGGGAACTCCGCGGAGTTATTGCGAGCCTGGCCGTATGGCTCGCCTACGGAATCAACGTGTCCCTGGCCGCATGGCCGGACCGCCTCGGCGATTTTCCGAACTACTTCTCATTCTTCCTCGCGCCGTACGTGATCGCCATCGCCCTCACGTACGGTCTCGTCCGCCAGGCAGGGGAACGCCAGCGTCTCCAGGCACTTTACGATGAGCTGAGCGAGGCACACGGACAGCTCCAGGATCTCCACCAGCAAGGCGCGGAACTCGTGGTCACCCAGGAGCGCAACCGACTCGCCCGCGAGATCCACGACTCCTTGGCTCATTACCTGACCGTGCTCACCATTCAGCTCGAGGCCGCTGACAAGCTTGGAGCGAGCCAACCTGAGCGCGCCCTCGACCACGTGCGGCGCTCTCGTCGGCTCGCTTCCGATTGCCTCGAAGAGGTGCGCCGTTCGGTAGCGGCGCTGCGTGCCTCCACCCTCGATGAGCTTTCGCTACCGCATGCTCTTGAGAAGCTCGCGGCCGAATTCGGCGGAACGACCGGTTTGGCAGTAGATCTGGACGTGAACGTGTCGGAGGACGCCCGGCTTGCGCCCGAAACGGCGATGGCCCTCTACCGCGCTGCCCAGGAAGGCTTGACGAACGTGCAGCGTCACGCGCGCGCTAGCAGGGTGCGCATTTCCCTCAGACGGCGAGAAGGCAGCCTGGAACTACTCGTCCGTGACGACGGCATCGGGCCGTCCGGGGCGAGCTCTTCGCCTGGCCTGGTGGGCGGATTCGGTCTCCTTGGCCTCCAGGAACGGGTTGCTTTGCTCGGCGGAGAGCTGGAGCTGGCGACCGCTCCGGCCGGCGGTGCCCTGCTTTCTGTACGCCTGCCCGGGTGAGTTTGCAGCAAGACGTGCCTCCGGTAGCTGAACCAATCACGGTCGCGCTCGTAGACGATCAGCGTCTCTTGCGCGAGGGTCTGCGCACCTTACTCGAGCTTCAGCCGGACGTTCGGGTCATCGGCGAGGCCAGCGACGGGATCGAAGCCGAAGCCCTCGTGGCGCGCCTCCAACCTCGGGTCATGCTCATGGATCTGCGCATGCCGCGGCGCGACGGAGTAGAGGCAACGCAGCGGATCACAAGTAGGTGGCCAGGAGTCCGGATACTCGTCCTGACCACCTACGACGATGACCAGCTGGTTTTCGCCGCTCTCGATGCTGGCGCCGCGGGATACTTGTTGAAGGACGTCGGATCAGACGCGCTTGCGGATGCCATCCGGGCGGCTAGCCGAGGGGAAGCGCCTCTCCAGCCACGTATCGCGGGCAAAGTGCTGCGACGCCTCCGATCCCACAGAGGGAATGCGGCTCGCCTGCAAAATGCGGTTGATCTCACGGCACGGGAGACCGAAGTCCTACGCCTACTCGGCACCGGAGCGACCAATCGAGAGATCGCCGAAAGGCTCGTCCTGACGGACGGCACGGTAAAGAACTACATTTCGGCGATACTCTCCAAGACCGGGCTCCATGACCGCACCCAGGCCGCGCTGTACGCGGTCCAGCACGGAGTTTCTTAGTCTTCCAGCGCTCCCGCTGGCCCG
>JACQOR010000044.1 GCA_016202435.1 Chloroflexota bacterium | reverse complement strand
CTGAGCTGGGCGCCGGCCCACGCCGGTCCGGCGAAGCCGTTGGCCACAAAGATGACGAAAGGGCCGGCCACCGAGCTCTATCCGTTGGAGCGACGGGACGAAGCGACGTTTTCGGCAGACGTGCAGCGATCGCACTCCGACACCCCCGACAGCGGCGACGAGTTCGGCATTGAGCTGGCGTCCGTCACGCGGCCGTTCGGGGAAGCTATCGTGAAAAACGCGCTGCCGTACCTGGGCTCACGCTACGTATGGGGCGGCACCGGCCCGTCGGGGTTTGATTGCTCCGGTTTCATCTACCGGGTGCTTTCTGAGGCGAGCCATCCGATTTCCCGCGACCATTACGGCCAGATGGGCTCGGGCGAGCGTGTTGGGAGAAGCGACCTAGAGCCCGGGGACCTGGTCTTCTTTGGCGGCACCTACGCGGGCGGCCTCTCCCACAGCGGGATCTACGTCGGGGACGGCATGTTCATCCACGCCGCCAACGAGCGCACCGGAGTCATCATCTCGGACTTGAACGACTCCTACTGGGCGGCCCACTACTACAGCGCGACGCGAGTGGGCTAGATCGCCGTGGGTGGCGAGCGTTCCTGTCGCCGTTGTAGACGCAGGGGCTGACTCGGTTACCCTTTCTGTCAGGGCCTCGGCTATGCGGTCGGGCCAGCGGATGGGCCCCGAGGCCGTTCCGCACGAAAGAAATTCATGTTTTCAGCGTGGCGTCTTCATGCCTCGGGGCTGGCAGCCTTCGGACTTGGCGTCTTCTTGGCCGCCTGCGCCGGACCTGCTGGTTCTCTCCAGACCGGAGCCGCGGATGTGACCGCGCCTGCGCCGACCGTTGTGCCACCCGCGTCTACTGCGGCCATGGGAGGTCTCACGTCGGTGGCGGTCGGGTCTCCGATCCCACCTGCCTCGCTTGGCGGCTCGACGAATGTCGTGCGAGCCGGGACGCCGAGCGCCTCCGTCGGCGACGCGGGCGGTATCAACAGCGCCATCGATGGATCGCTGGAGACGCTGTGGAACGCTCAGAAGGGCCCCCCGGGCTGGTTTGCCGTGACATTTGATCGGCCGCATTTCATCGAGCGCTTGGAGCTGGTGGTGGCCCAGCTTCCGGCCGGTGACACCGTCCACGAGGTCTGGATGGGCGACACGCTGAGCCTGGAACTGGTGACCCGTCTCGGGCCGACTCGCACCAGCGACGGGCAAACCCTGACGATACCGTTGAACCCGATCCGCACCGCGAGCCGAGTCCTGGTGCGCACGCTCAGCGGACCGAGTAACGTGGCGTGGAAAGAGATCCGGGTGTTCGGGGCCGCCGCGCAGACCGTGCCGTCATCGGTCGCAAGAGTACAGCTGAAACCGTTTCTGAAGGGGAACGCCCAGCAGCCGACCGGCGTCTATGGCTCACCGGACGGGACCGCGCGCGTCTTCATCCTGGAGCAGCGGGGCCGGATCATCGTGACCAACGGCAATGGGGACATTTACGGCGGCGGCCGGGGCCAGCCCTTCCTCGACATCACGAATCGCGTGAGCTGCTGCACAGAGCGCGGGCTGGAAGGCCTGGCGTTTCCGCCGGGTTTCCGCGCCAAGCGCTACTTCTACGTGAGCTATACGCACGTGGGAGGGCCCAACATCCCGCTCGGGGCGCTCGTGGTATCGCGGTTTCGGGTGACCGACAACGCGGAGATCGCTGATCCCCGGAGCGAAGAGGTCATCCTGGTGGTCCCCCAGCCCCACGAGGCGCACAACGGTGGCCACATCGCCTTCTCGCCCAAAGACGGCTATCTCTACGTCGGACTGGGCGATGGCGGTCCGGGCGGCGGCGCGGGGGGCACCTCGCAAGACCTCTCGCTTCACCTGGGGAAGATCCTTCGGATCGATCCGGAGTCGCATCCCCAGTATGCGATTCCCCCGGGGAATCCTTTCGTCGGCCGGTCTGGGGTGCGTGCGGAGATCTGGGCCTTGGGGCTGCGCAACCCCTGGGGGATGCGCTTTGATCAGGCCACCGGCGACCTGTTCATCGCTGACGCCGGCGAGACCGAGTGGGAAGAGGTGAACGTGCAACGTGCGGATAGCCGGGGCGGCGAGAACTACGGCTGGCCGCTCTGGGAGGGGCGCCACTGCCATGCCGCGCTGACCTGCGACCCGGCGGGCGTGACGATGCCGATCAGCGAGTACCATCATCTCGACGGGTGCGTGATTGTGGGCGGCGCGGTGGCTCGGGGCCCGCGATACCCGAAGCTGACCGGCACGTTCATCACCGCGGATTTCTGCTCCGGCCGGATGTGGGGAGTGCGCGAGGAGGCCGGGCGTTGGGTCGGGTCGCTCCTGACGGAGTCGCGGACCGTCATCAGTGCGCTCGGCACCGACGAAGTCGGCAACATCTACGTTGCCGACTACGGCCGTAGCACGGTGCTAGTGCTCGACGAGCTCTAGCCGGTCTTGCGGCGGTTCTTGACGTAATCCACGATGAGATACTCGCCGAGCTGGTTGGGATCGGCGAAGAACACGCGGCCGCTGTTGAGCTTGGTAAGAGTCTTCACGAAGGTAGTGAGGACCGGCTCGGTCTCCAGCATGAAGGTATTCACGGTGATGTCCTCGCGGGTGCAATGGCCGACCTCGCGGAGCACCTCCTCCATGAGGTCGTGCATGCTCCAACCGGCGCCGTCATACCAATCGCCGGACCAGCCGAAACGAGGCCCGATGCTGCGCGGCTGACCGTCGGTGATCAGAATGATCTGCTTCGTCCCGCCCTTGCGCTTTCCGAGGATGGCGCGCGCCTGGTGGAGCGCCTCGGTGATGTCGGTGCCGCGAGGATCGATCCAGTAGTCGTCCAGGAGCTGATACGGCTCGATCGGCAGCACAAAGTGGGAGAAGGCGACCACCTTGAGGAAATCGCGGGGATACTTGGTGCGGATCAGCGTATCCAGTGCGAGGGCCACTTTCCGGGCGGACTGGAAGATGCCGCGCCGATGCATCGACGTGCTCATGTCCAGGGCGATGACCGTGGAACACTGATTCACTGAGGCGCTGCGGTGGATCTCGAAGTCGTCCGTGTCGAGGCGGATCGGCGTGCCCCGGCCCTGGCGTCGCAGCGCGTTCATGATCGTGCCCTGGGCATCGATCGCGAACGGGTCACCATAGGCGTAGATCTTCGTCTCATCCAGCCGCTCGGTCCCCCATCCGTAGCGGGTGAGGGTGTGGTCGCCGCTGACGCTCGGATCGATCCGCCCGAAGATCTCCTCGAGGGCGCGCTCGCCGATCTTCCGCATGGCTCGGGGCGTGAGCAGCCAGCCGCGGCCCTTTCGCTGGATGAAGCCAGCCTCCTCCAGCATGCGAACGAAGCTCTGCAACTCCTCGGCCATCTGGCGGGCCTCGTCACCGACGAGCCGACCAATTTGGTCCGGGTCGAGGCGGCTGGCATCGTTGAGCCGGGCCGCGTCCATGAGCTCCCGCTCGAGCTGGTCGAGGTCCTGCATGTCCCCCATGAGCCGCATGGCTTCTTGCATTGTGACCGGCTCATCGCCGGTGAAAGAGAAGCGCTCGCCGGGCTGGGGAAACATTCGGCTCAGGTTCCCCACGAGATCGGCGATCTCCTCCATGAGGCCGCCGTCCTGGAAAAGGGCATCCACCATCTGCTGGAGCTCGTGGCGCATCTCCGGTGTCATGGACTCCATGAGCGAGCGCATCTGCGCCATCTGCTGCTGGAGGTGCTGGGCCAACTGATCCGGGTTCTGAATGCCAGACGGGAAGTACTGGCCCCATTTCTCCATGAAGTCCTGGAAGCCGGAGTCGTCGCCGCGCCGGTGCTGCTCGAGCATCTCATTGAGGTCCTGGAGCATGTTTTTCAGCTCGGCCATTTGCTCGGGCGTGGCGGCGCCGAGAGCCTGCTTCATACCCTGGAAGTAGTTCTGCAGGACCTGCGCCTTGAGCTGATCGAGCAGCTCTTCGAATTGCTGCCGCGCCTCCGGATCCATGAAGTCGTAGTCACGCAGCTGCTGGATGCGGCCGCCGACGTCGGGCGGCAGCGCATCCAGCTGATCGAGGCGCCGGCGGGCCATGCTCTCGAGCAGCTGCTGCAGGTCGGTGTCGTTGCTGAAGGGGCTGGGAGAGCCGGCTGGGCTCGCCGGGCTTGATTCCCCCGGCTGGTCATTCTCTTTCGATTGGGCCTGGCGTTGCGAGTCCGGAGTCTGCTCGGAGTCCGGGGGGCCTGGAGGCGCTCCCTGCAGCCTGCGCTGGATGCCTTCGCGCTCGGTCTGCAGGACCCGCTCGAGGCGCTCCTTGATGTCATCCATGATCGAACCCAGGTTGTAGCGATTCAGCTGGTCCTGGCGTCGCTGTCTGAGCCGGTCCAGCAGATCCCGAAGCCCGGCCATGCGGCGGCCATCAGTGAGGTTGGCCCCGTGCTGGAACATGTCCCGCATCGCCGACCAGAGATCGCGCTCTTCCAGGATGCTGTCCGAGAGGTGCTTCATGAGGTCGTCCGCGGTGAACGGATCGAGCTGCTGACTCCCGTCCCAGCGGCCATAGCGGTACAGGTGCATCCAGTACTCCAGGGTGATGGCAGGCGGTTCTGTCGCCGCTTGGGACGGAGTATCCGCCGGGGCGCGTGTGCCGCGCCACATGGACGTCGCTCATACGTATCATGGGCAGGAGGTATTCTCGTCCAGACGCCTTCGACCCGTTGATGAATGCAGTCGGAAGGTGGGCCGCGCCTAGGCGTTCCGAGCGGGATCGTGAGCGAAGACCCGCACGTGGAGCGAGCGCTCGCTCAGGTACAGCGGGACGTACATCATCGGCCGGATGATGAGCACCGCTGACATCGCCACCGGAATCCCCAGCTCGTTCAGGGGGGTGAATCTCGAAAGTAGGAATGCCAGCGGCACCGTAATCAACATGGTGGTCAGGTTGATGAGCATGACGCTGAGCGTGGCTCCGGCGCTCGTGAACGAAGACATGAAGGAGGTGCTCGCGCCAAATGCGACGTACCCGGTGAGCATGATGTAAAGCCAGGGCCGAGCCGCGTCGAGGAACTCGGGCTCCCGGGCGAAGAGGGATAAGAAGGCGTCGGGGAAAAGCAGGATGGCCAGAGCCAGCGCCAGGTTTACGAGAGCGCCGTAGGCAGCGGACCAGAGGACCGTCTGCTTCGCACGTTCTAGCTTGCCCGCGCCGATGCTCTGGCCGACGATCGTGCCGGCGGCGCTGCCGATCCCCGCCGACCCCTGGCTGGCGAGTTGCTCGACCCGTTTGGTCACGGTAAAAGCCGCGTAAGCGGCGTCCCCGAAGGGTGCCACGAAGGCGCCGAACAGGAACGTGCCCAGGGTGAGCTCCGCGCCGTGGAGCGACGCCGGCCAGCCGACCTTCACCATTTGTTTGAGCATTGCCCAGTCGATTCGGTAATCGCGAAGGTTCAGCCGAAGGCGGGACGTGCCTCGGGTCAAGACCGACATGAGATAGGCGAACGCCACAAGGTTGGCCATCAGGGTGGCGATGGCCGCTCCCGCGAGTCCCATCACCGGTAGGCCCACGAGCCCAAACATCAGCACGGGGGAGAGCCCGATCTTGATGCAGCGGGCCGCGAAAGTGGCTTTCATCGGCGTGAGCGGGTCCCCAGCAGCCTGAAGGGAACTGGCAGCCAGAGCCTGGAAGCCCGCCGCCGTCTGGCCGATGAAGTGAATGCGCATGTAAGGGGCCGCCAGCGCGACGAGATCCTCAGAAAGGCCGAGCACGCGCAGGAGCGGTTCGGTCAGCAGGATGCCGATCGTCGCGAGGACCGCCGAATAGGTAAAGGCGAGGCTCATCGCCTGGAGCACGACGTGACTGGCCAGCGACTGATCGCCCATGCCGATCGCGCGCGACACCATGGCGCGCATCGACGTGTCGATGCCCCGTCGCAGCGTGAAGGCGACGTTCGCGTACTGCTGGGCCGCGCCGATCCCGGCGATGGCTCGGAAGCCGCCGAAGATGCCGGCCCAGACCAGGTCGGCGAATTGATCCACGATCTGGAGCGAGCTCTCGACGTAGTGCGGCCAGGCGAGGAACCACAGAGTTCGGGGAATGCCGCTGGTCAGGTCCCGATCGGCATAGGCGGAACGGCGACCGCCGTGAGAATGCGCGTGTTCAGCCCGGTCCGGAGGAGGCGTGGCCCGATCCGCCGGGTCCCGTGGTAAGCTCAACGGATCGTCTCAGCGCCCTGGGGTCACATGCAGCCAGAGATCACCATCGCCGAGCTGGTGCGGAACGGAACGATGAACGCGGACATGGCCGGGCTGCTGTGGGCAGCCGTCGCCGAGCGCACCAGTTTCATGACCGTGGCGATTCCGCGGAATGCCGGGAAATCGACCACCGCGAATGCCGTGCTGGGGCTTCGGCCGAGCGACTGCCTGCTGCATCCGGTGGCGCACGATCCCGCGGTTCTCGACCGACTCGAGCGCGAGCGGCTCGGTGGCTACATCGTAGTTGCCGAATTCAGCCCCGCGGGCCTGCGTGAGTACATCTGGGGCGAGCCGGTGCGACGGGTGTTCGCCACTCTGGACGCCGGCTATTCGCTCCAGACGTCCCTCCACGCTCCGGGGGCCGTCGCAGGCATGCTCGAAATCACACAGAAGAACGGGGTCGGGGACGATCATGCGGCGCGGATGAAGCTCGTCCTGTACATCGAGATGTTTGGGCAGCCATTCACGCCGAGCGTGGAGCGCCGGCTCGTCGACGTGTACGAGGTCCAGGGCGTCAAGGGCGGGCAGCCGATGGGACAGTCGCTCTTCAGGTGGCACGCGGAAACGGACACGTTTGAAAACCTGGCGGAGCCGTCTGGGTTCGCCCGAGATCGCGACGATCGCGAGCGACGGTCCGCGGTCATCGCGGACCTCGCACGCACGGGACGAACCTCTTCCTCCGACGTGCAGGAGGCCATCGCCGCGTATCGCGTCCGGTCCTAGCGCTAGGCCCGAGAGACAAGGCAGCCGGGTCTTCTGAGTCCAGTGGGATAATCTGGCCGGATTCTGCCGGGACGATTCGCCATTGGAGGCCACGTGGCACACGACATTGCCTTTGAGAAGTACACACTCAGCAACGGCCTCGACGTCATTCTCCACGAAGAGCACTCCATCCCCGTTGTCGCCGTCAACATCTGGTATCACGTCGGCTCCCAGAACGAGGATCCGGACCGGACCGGATTTGCCCACCTCTTCGAGCACATCATGTTCAAGGGCTCGAAGCATCACCACCGCGAGTATTTCCTGCCGCTCCAGGAGGTCGGCGCGAACATCAACGGTTCGACCAGCGACGACCGGACCAACTACTACGAAAACGTTCCCGCGGAATACCTGGAGCTGGCGCTTTGGCTCGAGTCGGACCGAATGGGGTTCCTGCTCGATGCCCTCGACCAGGCCAGCTTCGATACCGAGCGCGACGTGGTCAAGAATGAGCGGCGCCAGAGCTACGAGAACCGCCCCTACGGGCTGGCCGGTTGGGAGATCCGCAAAGCCCTGTTCCCGCCCCATCACCCCTACCATTGGGAGACGATCGGCTCCCAGGAGCACCTCGACGCCGCGTCAATCGAAGACGTCAAGGCGTTCTTTCGGCGCTTCTATGCCCCGAACAATGCCAGCCTTGCCATAGCGGGTGACATCGATCCCGCGGAGACCCGGGCGCTCGTCGAGAAATACTTCGGAGACCTCCCTCCCGCCACACCGGTTCCGCGGATTGAGCGGTGGGTCCCCCAGCTCGACGGCGAAGTGCGACTGACCCTCGAGGACCGGGTGCAGTTGCCTAGGCTGTATTTCGCCTGGCCGGGTCCTCCGCGGTTCGACCCGGACGAGGCGCCGCTCGACGTGCTGGCTTCGATTCTCGCTGAGGGCCGGAGCTCGCGGCTCTACCGCTCGCTCGTCTACGACCGGCAGGTCGCGCGGGACGTGAGCGCGCATTTCAGCGCCATGGAGATCGCCGGTGAGATCCACCTCGACGCCACGGTTGCGCCCGGCGCCGACTTGAGCGAGGTGGAGCGGGGCGTGCTGGCTGAGGTCAGCCGGCTGAAGTCCGAATCGCCCAACGACGAAGAAATCCAGCGCGCGGTGAATCGCCTGGAAGCCCGCCATATCCGGCAGTTGGAGTCCGTCGGCGGCTTCGGCGGCCGAGCGAACCTACTCAATTACTACAACGTCTTCACCGGCGATCCGGCGCAGATCAACTCCGACCTGGATCGCTATCGGGCGGTGACTCGGGCGGACGTGCAGCGGGTCGCACGCCAGTATCTGGGCCCGGGCCGGGTTCGGCTCCTGGTCTCGCCGCAAGCGCAGACCGCTCCTGCTGCCACCGAACTGGACCGCAGCGTGCAGCCGGGTGCGGGACGGGGCCGGGATTTTCGGCCGCCAATGCCACGCCGACTGCATTTGTCCAGCGGACTTGACCTTCTCGTGGTCCAAAAGCGCGAAGTGCCGGCGATCGCGGCGGCGGTCTACATGCCCGGTGGCGCGCTCACGGATCCGGCCGACCGGCCAGGATTGGCATCGATGACGACGAGACTGATGACAGAGGGAACCCAGAGCCGGTCCAGCGTCGACATCGCCGATGAGGGAGACTTCATCGCGGCTCGGCTCAGCGTCGGGGCGCAGCGGGAGAACTTCATCGCATCGACAGAAGTGCTGACGCGTCACTGGCCGCGAGCTCGGGAGCTCTGGAGCGACGTGCTGCTCAATCCCATCTTTCCGGAGCGCGAGGTGGAGCGCGTCCGTCGGGAGCGACTAACCGACTTGCGGCGACTGCGCGACGACGCCGACGCTATCGCCGACCGCGTTGCCACGGGTCTCATGCATGGACGTGAGACCCCCTACGGGCACCCTGCCAGCGGAGATGAGGCTTCCGTGGCGGCGATGACCCGCGAAGCTCTTGTCGAGCACCATGCGCACCGATTCCTGGGCGAGAGGCCTACGTTGATGGTCGTGGGTGACGTAGACGCCGACGAGGTGGGTCGCCAGCTGGAGGAGGTCTTCGCCCCGTGGCCCGACAGCCGGCCCGTTTCCCTCCGCGAGGCAGGCGGTGCGGCGGCCACGAGCCACCGGCCACCGGACACGCCGACGATCTACCTCGTGGACAAGCCGGGGGCGGCTCAGTCGGTAATCGCCGTCGGCCACCTCAGCGTGCCCCGGCTGCACCCGGACTATCTACCCCTCGTGGTCATGAACCAGGCATTCGGCGGGCAGTTCACGGCTCGCCTGAATATGAACCTTCGGGACGCGAAAGGCTATACGTACGGTTACCGGTCGAAGTTCGATTGGCACGCGGCGCACTCCGCTTTCTGGGCCGGTGGCTCAGTGCACACCGCCGTAACGAAAGCGGCGGTCATCGAGACGCTGAAGGAGTTCCGCGACCTGGCAGGGGAGCGGCCCTTCGACGAGGAGGAGTTCGATCGAGCCCGACTGGGATTGATCCGGGGATACCCGCCCACCTTTGAGACGTCGGGCCAGGTGCTGAGCCGTTTGGTCGATCTGGTCCACTACGGCCTTCCTGACGACTATTACGCCGAGCAGGTCGAGCGGCTTCGGGCCGTATCGCTCGCCGAGGTGCATCGGGTAGCTGCTGAGCACGTGCATCCGAACGCGCTTTCGATCCTCGTGGTCGGAGATCGCGCGGAGATCGAGGAGGGACTCAAGGAGCTGAACCTGCCAGTCGTGCACCTCGATTACGAGGGCGCACCCATCAATTAGGCCGGATGCTCATTCAGTGCGCTACCAGCGGTAGGTGCGCCAGACCCAGTCCAGGAGCACCGTCTGGTCGCCGACAAGGTCTTCGCTGCGCATGATACTCACGTAGACCCGATGACCGTCGCGTGTGGCGGAAGCGACCATGGTGCGGCCAGCCTTATCCGTGTAGCCGATCTTGACGCCGTCGGCGCCCGGGTAGCTGTCGAGGAGCCGGTTGAGGTTCACGAGCGGATAGCCGTCAGCCTCGTAGCGTCGCGTCTCGGCGAGCCGCCGGAAGATCGGGTCGCGCATCGCGACACGGGCCAGATAGGCCATGTCGGCGGCGCTGGAATAGTGGCCGTTGGCGTCCATACCGCTGGGGTTCGCAAAGTG
>JACQOR010000041.1 GCA_016202435.1 Chloroflexota bacterium | reverse complement strand
CCCTATTGACAGACGGCGGGCTTGGGTGTAGAGACGGTGTACGGGGCTCGCCCCATCCCCATGGGGGCTCCAGAGGAGGGCCGGACATGCCAACCTACGTCGTTCTTTACCGATTCACGGACCAGGCAGAAAGAACCTCAAAGACACGGTCAAGCGAGCGGATGACGTGCGGCGGCAAAACGAAGCTCGGGGCTTCAAAGTCATCGCGCACTACTGGACGCAGGGACGCTTCGACCTGGTGACGGTCGTCGATGCCCCGAGCGAAGAGGCGATGATGGCGGGACTCTTCAGTATCGCTGAGGCCGGAAATGTAGCCAGTGAGACTTTGAGGGCCTTCGACGACGCGGAGATGCAGCGCTTCCTGGGCGCAAGCTGAACGCTGGAGTCAAAGGTTCAAGGCTGCCGGCGAAGCTGGTCGCCTCCTGGTCCCCTGAAGCGACCAGGAACTCGCGCTGGAGATCGTAACCGGAACGAGCTCGCCAACCCGATTTTGCTCGTCCTCGAAGAACACGAGCTTGTTGTTCCTGGCGCGGCCATACCACTTGCCCTGGTGGGTGCCTTCCACCAGGACTTCCTGGCGAGAGCCCACCAATGATTCGTTGATCTTCCGGCTGACGCGCTCCTGAAGCTCCTCGACCGCATGGAGGCGCCGCCGCTTTTCTGCGAGCGGCACGTCGTCGGTCCAAAGCTGCGGCGATGCCGTTCCCGGGCGCTCCGAGTACATGGCGACGTGGACGACGTCGCAGCGGGTTCGCTGCAGCAGGTCGAGAGTGTGGGCGAATTGAGCCTCGGTCTCTCCGCAGAACCCAACGATGATGTCCGTCGAGAGACCGAGCCCCGGGACGACCTCCCGCATGTCCCCAACCACGCGCTCGAAGAGGTCGGTCTTGTAACCGCGGGCCATGCGCCGGAGCACCTCGTCGTCGCCCGCCTGCACCGGCAGATTCACGTCTTCGCAGACCTTGGGGAGCGAAGCCATCGCTTCCATCAACCCCCGGTCAAAATCGACCGGGTAGGAGGTCAAGAAACGAATTCGCTCCAGGCCGTCGACCTCACTCACTTCGGCGAGCAGTTTCGCGAGCGACGTCCCGATGTCGCGTCCGTACCGGTCCACGATCTGGCCCAGGAGGACGACCTCTTTGCTCCCCCGGTTAACGAGGGCCCGGACATCACGCAGGATGTCTGCGGTCGGCCGGCTGCGCTCCCGCCCGCGGCGGAATGGAATCACGCAGTAGGTACAGCGGCGATTGCACCCCTGGCTGATGGTGACGGGCTGCGAGATGATCGGCACCCGCTCGGCATCCGCTGGGTCGAGTCGATACGGGGCGTCCAGGTCGAGAAAATCCAGGACCTGGTCGCGCAGCGGCAGGTCGATTTTCGGGGAGAAGTACCGGTCGATGAACGGGTAGCGTTTCGCGAGGCGCTGCGTGTCGTCCTCGACCATGCACCCCGCGAGAGCGATGCGCATGCCGGGGTGCTTCTCCTTGATGTGGCGGATTCGTTCCAGCTCGTTGTGAACTTTGGTCTCGGCCGCCTGACGCACGACGCAACTGTAGAGGACGACCACGTCAGCGTCGTCAAGCTTCGTAGTGGCCTCACCGCCGTACTGCTCCAGCTCGTCGGTCATCCGTTGGGCATCGGCCGCGTTCATCTGGCACCCGATGGACCAAACGTGGAAGCGAAGACTCACGCGCAGCTACTCCCGGCTTGACGTAACGATCCGTGATCCGGGCCCCAAAGGCGGGCTCGGGCCGGCCTCACGGGCCCGCGGACTTGCCCCATTATCACGGACGGAAGGGCCATCCAGCCGGGCTATACTCAGAAGCCATGCCTGAATTCCGTGTCGTTGCCGAGTTCTCTCCCGCTGGGGACCAGCCGAGAGCGATCTCTGAGCTGGCCGATGGTGTGCAACGCGGCCTCCGCGAGCAGACGCTGCTGGGGGTCACCGGATCGGGCAAGACCTTTACGATGGCGAACGTCATTGCCGAGCTCCAGCGGCCCACCCTGGTCATCGCTCACAACAAGACCCTCGCCGCTCAGCTGTGCTCCGAGCTGAAGGATTTTCTTCCCGAGAATGCCGTCGAGTACTTCGTCAGCTACTACGACTACTACCAGCCTGAGGCCTATATCCCGTCGAGCGACACGTACATCGAAAAAGATTCCTCTCGCAACGAGGAGATAGACCGCCTACGGCATTCGGCAACGAAGTCGCTCTTCGAGCGGCGCGACGTCGTCGTTGTGGCGTCCGTCTCATGCATCTACGGCCTGGGCTCTCCGGAAGAGTATGGGAAAGAGGTGCTCACGCTGCGTCGGGGCGAGGTCCGCAAGCGTGACAAAGTGCTGCGGTTCTTGACCGACATCTTCTACGAACGGAATGACTACCAGCTCGCTCGCGGGAAGTTCCGGGTCCGCGGCGATACCCTGGACGTACATCCCGCCGGAGAAGACGTGAACGTCCGCGTCGAGTTCTGGGGAGATGCGGTCGAGAGGATCACCGAGATCGATAGTCTGACCGGTGAGATTCTGGCCGACCTCCAGTCCATCGACATCTTTCCTGCAAAGCATTTCGTCACGTCACAGGAGCGGTTGCGAGTGGCAATCGGCGAAATCGAGGTCGAGCTAGAGCAGCGGCTAGAGGAGCTCGAGCGTCAGGGCAAACTCCTCGAGGCGGCACGGCTGCGCCAGCGGACTCACTTCGACCTCGAGATGCTGCAGGAGGTTGGGTTTTGCCACGGAGTTGAGAACTACTCGCGGCACCTCAGTCGCCGAGAGGCGGGCAGCCCCCCCTGGACGCTCCTGGACTACTTCCCGGATGACTTCTTGATCATCATCGACGAGTCCCACATGACCATCCCGCAGATTCATGGGATGTACCACGGTGACATGGCCCGAAAGCAGACCCTGGTCGATTTCGGCTTCCGTCTGCCGTCGGCCATGGACAACCGGCCCCTGCGGTGGGAGGAGTTCCAGCGGTACATCAACCAGGTCATCTACGTTTCCGCCACGCCGGGTCCTTACGAGTCTGAGCACGCTGAACAGGTCGTGGAGCAGCTGGTGCGGCCAACGGGGCTGGTCGATCCTGAGGTCGACGTTCGGCCTACCAAGAACCAGATCGAT
Source organism: Chloroflexota bacterium (assembly GCA_016202435.1). GTDB lineage: Bacteria > Chloroflexota > UBA6077 > UBA6077 > SHYK01 > JACQOR01. The sequence continues at coordinate 31,428 of JACQOR010000041.1, read as the reverse complement.
GACCTCCTGGCGGAGATTCAGGCGCGCGTTGAACGGAACGAACGCGCACTGGTGACAACTCTTACCAAGCGGATGGCCGAAGACCTTGCGGACTATCTCCGAGAAGTCGGCATACGGGTGCACTACCTCCACTCGGATATCGACACGCTGGAGCGAATCGACATCCTGCGCGACCTCCGTCTGGGCGTATACGACGTTGTGGTGGGCATCAACCTCTTGCGGGAGGGTCTGGACCTTCCGGAGGTCTCGCTCGTGGCCATCCTGGACGCTGACAAAGAAGGTTATCTGCGATCAACGACGGCGCTCGTACAAACCGTGGGCCGCGCTGCTCGCCATGAAACCGGCCAGGTGATCATGTACGCCGACACAGTAACTGATTCGATGGAACGCGCCATTCGCGAGACCTATCGCCGCCGCGAAGCCCAGATTCAGTTCAACCAGGAGCGCGGCATTGTCCCCAAAGGCATCCAGAAGGCCGTCCGGGACATCTCGCCACACCTGCGCCAGGTAGCCGAGACCACGGTCGAGTATGGGACCGGCACCTTCGACCGCCAGCGGGTGCTGCGAGCTATCAAGGATCTGGAGGCTGAGATGAAACGGGCCGCCCGCGAGCTGGAGTTCGAACAGGCGGCCATGCTGCGGGACCAGATATCGGAGCTCCGGCGCAGCATCGAACGCACGGACGGCGCCAGGGCGGTCATGCTCGAGAGCGAAGGCAACGCGGCATCTTCCGGCGAAAAGACCGTATTCGCTGACCAGAACTCCCTCGCGGCGGCTCGGGATGACAAGAATTCCGGCACTGCTCCTCTCTACGGACGGCCCAGGCCGGCTCGAAGGTCCAGGCGCGGGTGAAGATCGACGCACCGGAGTCAGCCTCCGGCCATGCCGCGTACATCGAGATACGAGGCGCTCGCCAGCACAACTTGAAGGGCATCGACCTGCGTATCCCACGGGACAAGCTGGTGGTGATCACTGGCATCTCGGGGTCAGGCAAATCCTCGCTTGCCTTCGACACGCTCTACGCCGAGGGGCAGCGCCGCTACATCGAGTCGCTATCCGCCTACGCCCGACAGTTTCTCGGCCAGCTCGATAAGCCCGACGTCGACTTCATCTCCGGATTGTCCCCCGCAATCTCTATCGATCAGAAAGGCGTATCCCACAACCCCAGGTCCACGGTGGGGACAGTCACCGAGGTCTACGACCACCTGCGACTGCTCTATGCGCGCATCGGCCGACCCCACTGTCCAAACTGTGGTCGGCCGATTAGCCAGCAGACCGTGCAGCAGATTGTCGACAGCGTGCTCGCCATGGGCGCGGGTGAGCGCGTGATGGTGTTGGCACCGGTGATCGAGGGCCGGAAGGGGGAGCACCACGGTGTCCTGGATGAGATCCGCGAGATGGGCTTTGTGCGGGTCCGGATCGACGCTGAAGTGCGCGACCTTTCAGAACCGATCGACCTCGGACGCTATCAGAACCACACGATCGAAGTCGTGGTGGACCGCGTGGTCATCCCCGACTCTGAGGCCGGCGAGGATGCCCGAGCGGACATCACCCGGCTGACCGACTCGGTCGAGACCGCTCTGCGCCTGGCGGACGGCCAGGTCGTCATCCTGGATACCGAGGGCAACGTCATCCGCTACTCGGAGCGTTTCGCCTGCCCGGTCTGCGGGATCAGCGTCGGTGAGCTAGCGCCCCGCAACTTCTCTTTCAATAGCCCCCACGGCGCCTGCCGCGCCTGCACGGGGTTGGGTTACCGGCAAGAAGTCGATCCCGAAGCGATAGTTCCCAATCGAAACCTGACGCTCCGCGAGGGGGCCATCAAGCCCTGGTTCCGTGGCACGAGCGGAGAGCCCTACTACCTGGCGCTCCTCGAGGGAGCTGCGAGTCGCTATGGGTTCTCGCTGGACGTGCCCGTAAAGGACCTCGACCAGAAGACGCTCGATCTCCTCCTGCATGGGAGCAGAGGTGAACGCATTTCCGTGCGCACGCCGCGCTTCGGCCACCATCAGCAAGGGCGGTACCGGGAATACCAGATGGCCTTCGAGGGTGTCATTCCGAGCCTGGAGCGTCGCCATCGCGACACCGAATCGGACAGCCTGAGGGAGGACATCGAGCAGTACATGTGGAATCGTCCTTGTCCAGAATGTGATGGCTTGCGGCTTCGACCCGAGTATCTGGCCGTCACTCTGGTTGGTCGGCCGATCAGCGAGGTCACGTCGCTGACGGTTGCCGAAGCGGACGAGTTCTTTCGCGCTGTGGCCGAAGGCCGGCCCACCCACATCCGGGGCAAGGGTAGGGTAGCTCACGCCGAGGAGTGGGAGCGCGAGCGCGACTGGGTCCTCAGCGAGCGGGACGCCATGATCTCGCGTCAAGTCCTCAAAGAGATCCAAGCCCGGCTGGGGTTCCTGGTAAACGTGGGCCTCGACTACTTGACCCTCGACCGCGCGGCCATGACGCTCTCCGGCGGAGAGGGGCAGCGCATTCGGCTCGCCACCCAGATTGGCTCCGGCCTCGTGGGTGTGCTCTATATCCTGGACGAGCCGAGCGTGGGTCTGCACCAGCGGGACAACGGGCGCCTGCTGGACACGCTCAAGCGCCTGCGAGACATCGGAAACACTGTGATCGTGGTCGAACATGACGAGGAGACGATTCGAGCCGCGGACTTCGTGATCGATATCGGTCCCGGAGCGGGCGAGCGCGGCGGCGAAATCGTCTCGGCGGGATCGGTCGACGACCTCATCGCCGAGCCGCGGTCCTTGACGGGCAAATTCTTGAGCGGCGAGATGACGATTCCCGTCCCCGAGAGGCGCCGAACCGGAAACGGCAATCTCGTGCGGGTTATCGGGGCGGCCCAGAACAATCTCAAGCACATAGACGTGGACATTCCGCTGGGACGATTCGTCTGCGTGACGGGCGTCTCAGGCTCGGGGAAGAGCACGCTCGTCAACGAGATCGTCTTCAAGGCGTTCGCGCAGGCGCTCTACCGGTCCAAGGACCGTCCCGGTCTGCACGAGCGGATTGAGGGCACGGAACATCTCGACAAGGTCGTGGATATCGACCAGGCTCCGATCGGTCGAACGCCGCGATCGAACCCGGCCACCTACACGGGAGCGTTCACGCCGATTCGCGAGCTGTTCGCGGCCGTACCCGAGTCGCGCGTGCGGGGCTACACGCCGGGCCGCTTCTCGTTCAACGTCAAGGGCGGCCGCTGCGAGGCTTGCCAGGGTGGAGGAATCATTCAAATCGAGATGAACTTCCTGCCCGATGTCTACGTCCCGTGCGAGGTCTGCAAAGGCAAACGCTATAACCGCGAGGCTCTAGAGATCCTCTACCGCGGCGTCAACATCTCGGAGGTTCTAGAGATGACGGTGGCAGACGCCTGCGAAGTCTTCGCCAACGTGCCGGCGGTGAGAAACAAACTCCATACCCTGAATGAGGTCGGGCTGGGCTACATCCGACTGGGTCAGGCGGCCACAACACTTTCCGGCGGCGAAGCGCAGCGCGTGAAGCTCGCCACCGAGCTCTCCAAACGCGCGACGGGGAAGACCTTGTACATCCTTGACGAACCGACGGTCGGACTCCACTTCGCCGACGTGCACCGGCTTCTCGAGGTGCTCGACCGACTTGTGGACGGCGGAAACACCGTAATCGTCATAGAGCACAACCTCGACGTCATCAAGACGGCGGACTGGATCATCGACCTCGGTCCCGAAGGCGGTCGGCGCGGCGGCGAGATCCTGGTAGAAGGCACTCCCGAAGCCGTGGCAGCGAGCCCGCAATCGTACACGGGCCAGTATCTACGGCGCGTCCTCGCCAGGGCTCAAGAACCGGTCGTCGCATAGCCGGGGGACTGCGAGCCGTCCCGAGGGGCAGGATTCGGGGGGCCCTGCCAGCGAAACGTTTGAAGCCGAGCCTGAGAATGACTTGTCAAAGAAAGAGAGCGAGTGCTCGGAGCACCGCTCTCTTTCTTTGAAATCCCGGCTTTCTGGGAAGCTACCTCTTGAAGTAGTCCGCGTTGATCTGGATGAACTGCTTCCACTCGTCAGGTACGTCGCTGTCAGACCGGATCGCCTCCACCGGGCAAACCGGCTCGCAAGCGCCACAATCGATGCAGACGTCGGGATCGATGAAGTACTGGTTGGAGTTATCGTCGCTGTGTATGCAGTCGACGGGACAGGCCTCGACGCAGGATGCATCTTTTGTGTCGATGCAGGGCTGGCAGATGACGTACGTCACTGGAAGACTCCTCGAGCGTGTTTCCGAGACGAAGGGTAACTTTACGGTGCCAATAAGTCCCCGTCAACTTGGGTCAGTTCGCCTTCCAAAAGAGAGTGAGTGGCCCGAGGAGACAGGTAGAGGCCAGATCTAGGAGGAAACCGGCTCAGTCCAGGAGGACCGGGCCGGTTTCGTTACCTAAGCTGCCTACCGTTCGCTTACCAGCGGCCGCGTCCCCCGGCCGATGATCCCTGCCGCTGGCTCTCGAAGCAATCGGAACAATAGACGGGCCGATCCCCACGGGGCTGGAAGGGCACCATGGTGTCCTTGCCGCAGTTGGCGCACACGGCCGGAAATAGCTGTCGCTCTCTGCGCTCAAAGCCGCCGCCGCTCGAATAGCCACCGGCATACCCACCAGATTCGCGGCTGCGGTTCCGGTTCGCCCGGCAGTCGGGGCAACGACTGGGCTCGTTGGTGAAGCCCTTGCTTGCGTAGAACTCCTGCTCTCCGGAGGTGAAGACGAAAGATGCGCCACAATCCCGGCAGGTTAGCGTCTTATCCGCATACATGCGCTGACTCCTCAGTCAGAAAATTCGGGTAGGTCGGTCAGCGCGACTTGAGGGAGAGAGAGCAGAACCCCAATGGTTCCTAGCAAGACCCAGCCTGACGGGGCGCACCGAATCCATCACCAGAGAGAATTATACGGCGACTCGTGCCGGATCCGTGACCGGCGGCCGCGCCCAGAACGCAGGAACGGTCGGAACGGGGGACGTTCCGCGAGGGGAGACCTGACGCGAAAGCTCCGACCATAGCAAAGTTGGTCCGCCTCAAGCAGGTCGTGGCTCGCGCACCGGCTCGGGCCGGCGTGGACGCGGCCTGGTGTGCCGCGCTCATCGGGCTCACGCTCGGGTACCACTGGCGCTACCTCGGCTGGTTCGGTGCCCAGAGGTCCTTTGGCGACTCCGACTTCACTAACGTCTTCTGGCCACTCCACAAGTTCAACATCCAGGAGTGGCTTGCAGGCCGCGTTCCTCTCTGGAATCCGAGCTTCGCCGGTGGCCTGCCACAGCTCGGCAATACTGAGGCTGCCGTCTTCTATCCGTTTTCGCTCGTAGAGCTACTGCTCGACGGCCGAGGCGGCCCAATGACGGGCATCTATACGCGGGTCTGGCTCGACACCTCGGTCGCCACCTTGGGCATGTACTTTCTGGCGCTAAGACTCACCGGCATCCGGTCAGCGGCGGCGCTCTCTGCGGTGACATATGGATTCAGCGGACTGCTCCTGGGCTACGCAGCCGCCCAGATCAGCTACTTGGAAGCCCTGGCTTGGATGCCCCTGGGTTTGTTGTTCCTGGATCGAGTGCTGACGTCTGAACGCTGGCTGGCGAACACGGGCCTCGCTGGACTGATGCTCGCACCGGCGTTTTTGGGCGGATATCCCCAGATGTGGTTGTTGATTCCGGTGACCATGGTCGCGGCGCTGGCAGCCGCATGGGGACGGCGGGCCGCCCCGTTTCGGTGGCGCGTTTCGCTCGCGGCTATCCTGACCTCATTGGCCTTCGCAGTCACGCTGCCCGCCATCCAACTCGTGCCCGGAATGGAATTCTTCCTCAACTCGTATCGCTCTGCTTCGCCCGGGGATGGTCACGGTTACGCCTGGCATGAGCTCGCGGGCCTCGTCTTTCCCGGCACTGACGGCGACAAAGGGATGTATGTGGGCGCGCTGCCCCTGCTAGTCGTGCCAGCGGCCCTGGCGTTGGGTGCCGGCCGGCGGCCCATGGCCCCGTGGGTGGCAACAACTATTCTCGGGCTGCTCCTGTCGCTGGGAGACACCACACCGCTCTACGAACTGGTTTTCTCTCACCTGCCTTTCGGCCTCTTTAGAAATCAGACGCGAAACATCGCACTCGTCGTGCTGTCGTTGTCCGTGCTGACGGGACTGGGCGCGGCCAGCCTGGCTTTCCGCTGGCCCCGGCTACGAAGGGTCCTGGCGGCCCTGCCGATTCTGGCGGCCGTCAATCTGGTCGGCGTCAACTGGGAAAGCAACTGGCCAATCGAGTCGCCGTTCGTACCTACAATCGAACGTTTTCCCCGTCTCGTCCAGTTTCTCACCCGGGAGCAGCAACGAGAGCGCATGCGGTTCGCCATCGATGGACCAAAAGGATTCTTCTCGCCACAAGAAGCCTTCGCGCACGATCTCGAAACCATCAGCACCGAAGTCAACTTCCAGATCAAGCGTAGCTACGATCTACTGAGTACGGCTGCATACTGGCGCCAATGGCAGCTCTTCAACGTCCGGTTCATTGGCTCAACGCGCGACTTGACGGGCGACGGTATCGTGGAGGTGCCCGAGGCACGTGACGGCGACGTCAGGCTGTACCGGATGCTCTATCCCCTGCCGCGAGGCTACGTCGTGTGGGACGCACAGGTGGTTCATTCGCCGGAGGAGGCGTTTCGTGCCACCCTCGATGGGTCGTTCGACCCTGGCATGAGGGCCATCCTCGAAGTGCAGCCCTCCTCGCCGATCTTCCGTCCCAGGGTGTCAGAGCAAAGGGTGCAGCAAATCGCTTTTGCTCCGGGGGAAGTGACCTTGCGCGTGGAAATAGACCAGCCAGGCCTGTTGGTGCTGAGCCAGCCGTATTATCCCGGCTGGAAAGCCGAGGTGGACGGCCGTTTCGTCGAGCCATTGCGGGCCAATTACGCACTGACTGCGCTTCCTTTACCCGCAGGCGACCAACTAGTGCGCCTGCGCTACGAGCCGGAGTCACTCCGCCTGGGTGGGGCAATCTCGGCTCTGAGCCTCGCAGGCCTGTTCTGGGTGCTTGTGGTGAGTGCGCGAAGACCAGGTGCAGAGGATGTTCAGGACAGCGGTACCAGCACGTGATCCGCGGCTGGGCCGCCTCGAACCGCCGCGGCTAGTCGCTCAAGTGACGCCGTCGAGTACAGGCCTACAGCGAGCCGAATGGCATCGTCGGTCATTCCCGCCAGGACATGATGGTCCTGCACCACGTCGCCGGGCCGCCAAAGAAGGGTGGGATAGCTCCCTCCGGCTGGAAGGGAGTCATGCTGGGCAATGATCCTTCCGTCGCGATCCAGCGCGTGGACGAACACCGTGTAGTCACCCTGCGGGCGCGACCGGGAGATCCAGGTGAGCGTGACGGTCCCTTGCTGTATTTCGGCGCTGTGTAGCTCGATCTCCGTATCGCCGAACACCGCGAGGCTGTCCACCGGAGGAACCGGGCGCCTGTTCCCTTCGATTCTGGTGGGGCCGATCCGGAGGACGTGATCCGCCCGAGACTCCTCATAGCGTCTGAGATGGGAGAGGCTGCCCTCATTGAACCGATAGAAGCCTGTTTCCAGCCAGTAACCACCCAATGGCACATCGGTTGGCAGGTCGAGGCTCTGCCGAAGTACGAGGCGATCACCTTCCTCAAGGCGCCCGACGCGGTTGAGGTAGGAATCAGGCGTTCTGGACCAGTTTCTCCCGACCTGATCCACGATGTGAGCAAACATTCGAGTCTCCGGCCATCGGGGATCGTGGGGATCGCTGACCTCAGCCATGAGAACGACCTGTCCCGACTCGCCAGCTGACAACCCCGAAAGTTCATAGCCGCGCACGCGAATGACGTGCTCAAAATCGGCGTCTATCTCTACGAGGCTCGGCCGCGACAAGTAACCGCGGACCGCCTCGGCCGAAACTCGGAACACGGCATAGAGTGGTGTGCCGTCGCTCGCAGTCACGGCAGACAGGACAGGCCCAAAATGCTCGCGCAACGTCTCGTACGCGAAACTGCGAGTATCCGTGATGTAGATGCCGCCGTTTGGGTGCAGCAGCAGCAGATTCTCGCTGTCGAACGATGACAGCTCAGCTCGTCGTCGCACTAGCGATGGCAGAGTCAGGCTGCTCTTTCCGCTCACTCCCGCGAACAGCCGGCCGCCGTCCGCGTACTCCAGTGCCCGGTCCACGGCTTGTTGCGTGTAGCGAAGGGGGACCCCATAGAGCCAGCCGAGCTTCGCTTCGGCGGCGTCCTGCTGGAAGGACGAATAGTCGACGAGGCGCCACCCCACGACTGCAACCAGTAGCAGCGCGCCGAGTTTCACTGGCCGGACTGAGGCGAGTCCAACCCCGGCCAGGGCCGCAGCTGCCGGAATCAGCGCCAGCAGATAGTGAGGGTAAACCCCTTCGGTGTGCCGCAGGCCAGCCAGGACGGGAAGCGCCAGCCAAACGGGCAGGAGCCAGCTGGCCCCACGTGCCCGAAAGACGGCCAGGATGCCGAGGGCCAGCAGGCCCAGCATGACCCAGAGGAGCGGTTCCCGGGCCAGGGTCGAGTCGACATCCGGCCACCACGTCTTGGGCTGCCGGTGGAAATCGCCGCCCAGCAGGGAAAGGCCAATGAATCCTGCCTCAGGACGCGGTAGCTTCGGCGCGCCGGCATAAGCAACGGCGGTTCGCACGTCGGACCAGTCGGACTGGAGCTGGAGGCCGATGTACGGGGTGAGGAGCGCCCCGAGGCCCAGTACGGCGACTGCGAGCGGCTGCCAGGCCACGTCTCGCCAGCGAACGATGCCGATAGCGGCGATCGGGATGAGTTGCACTGCGGCGCTCAAATGCAACTGCGCCGCACAGCCCGCGGCAAACAATGCGATAGCGAGCCGGCGAGCGTCACCAAACATCGCGAAGCCGACCGTCCCCCACAGCCCCACGGCGCTGAAGAAGGACACGAGCTGCGGGTTCCAAATCATCCGACTGTAGAAGATCGCGGCGGGGGAAACGGCGTACAAAGTGCCTGCCGCAACGCCGGCCCAGCGGCCACCCAAATCTCTCCCCAGCGCGTACAAAAACAGCGCTCCCAGCCCATCCAGTGCGGCCTGGAAAGACGCGATCCACGCAGGGTTGTCGCTTACTACCATGGGGAGCGCTAGCAGGAACGTGGTCAGCGGCGGTTCGCGGACGCCGATGCTGAAATTGAGGCCCGTCTCGACCGGGATTTGTGCGTGGCTGACCAGAGCGGCAGCCTTTTCGAGCAGTATGGACTGCTCGAAATCGAAGTGGCCGAGGTCGATTTGCCACAAGCGCAGGGCGAGCGCCAACGCCACGATGACCAGCGTGTCGATCAGCTTCAGCCGACTAAGACCCAAGACGTCATGCGCAGGCAGGCGCGCCTTCCTCCGACCGATAATGTCCGCATTTAAGAACATGAGGGATGGGAAATGCCGATCCCGTAGAAGCGTACGCGCGACATACCCTGCTCCCAAACATCGCAAGGAGAGAATCGTGGCTACCGACGAAGCGACGCGAGAGCATCTCTTGATCATGCTGCGCAGCAATGCGGGACGCCGGCTGGAAGCGGCAACCAAAGACTTCCCCATGGAAGCCATCAACACCTACCCACCAAACGTCGACTACACACCGTGGCAGTTGCTTGAGCATCTGAGAATTTCACTGCTCGACATCGTGGAATACGCGCGCGATGCCGCCAGCTATCAGCTCCGGAGGCACCCCGACGACTACTGGCCTCGGCAAGATGCCGTCGCTAGTCCAGCCCAGTGGCAGCAGACCCTCGACCAATACGGAGTTCTGCTGGCTGAGCTGGAGTCCCTGGTAGCGGATCCAAACCTGGATCTCACGGCTCCCCTTCCGAACACGCCTGGCCACAGCGTATTCCGAGAAGCGGGTCTGGTGATCGGCCACATGGCCTACCACATCGGCGAGTTTGGGATCCTGCGTCAGGTAATGCAGACCTGGCCGCCCGACCACGGAAGGTCAGCCAGAGGGTAAGGCGCGCGCCTGAATGCGCCTAAATAGGTTCGGGAACAGCCTGCAGTTCTGACTTGGGTACAAAAGCGAAGCAGAACATGCCGGCTAAAGTCATGCACGCAATGAAGGCGAAACCGGCACGGTAGTCACCCGTGACATCCGCGATGAAGCCCATGACTACTGGACCCAGGAAGAGCCCCATGGCGGTGATCACCGCGGCGAAGCCCTCGATGGTGGCAAAGGCGCGCCGACCGAAGTACTCAGCCCGCACAGCCATCATCAGTGGTCCTCTCATGCCCCAGCTCACGCCGTGCAGGCAAGCTCCGAGCGCGAGGGGGATGAGTGACGCTGAGACGATCATGATGCCCATCGCGGCCGTATGTCCGGCCATGCACACGGCCGCGATCCGGCGCTTCTCCAGGCGATCCCCAAGGTGTCCGCCCAGGAGCTGTCCCAGCCACGAGACGCCGGTCATGGCAGCAGCAACCGTGGCGGCCACCCCGATCTCGATATGGTGCTGATCCACGAGGTAGGGGATCAGATGGACACTCATGGAAGAGACGGCGAAGAGCGCCAACGTGTGGCCTGAAACCAGCAGCCAGAAGGCAGACGTCCGCAACGCTTCACGAGCCGACAGTCCCGTCGGCGGCGCTGCCGCTTCGGGGCCCCCCGAGCGCGCTGGTAGCACGGCACCGTCGGGGGCGAGGCCGTATGGCTCCGGAGCGTGCCGAAACAGGTGGGCAACCGGCAGACCCAGCGCGAGCACGAGGGCCGCGGAGATGACGGCGGTCGATCTCCAGCCGAAATTGGCGAGGGACAACGCGACCAGCGGAACGAGAAGCCCCGCCAAACTGAAGCCCATTGCCCCGAAGGCCATTGCCCTGGCGCGATAGCGATCAAACCAATTCGCCAGTACGATGTTCACCGTGAAGAATCCACTGAAAGCCGAGCCCACTCCAACCACGAGAAGGGCCGCGTAGAGGCCGACCACCGAGTCGATTCGGCTCACGAAGAACAAACCGGCTGCGAACAGCCCAATCCCCGCGTACACAACAGCCCGCGGCCCCAGCCGATTGATAAGCCAACCTTGTAACGGCCCCACGAAGCCGCTCTCGACCCGTGCAGCCGATATCGCTCCTGAGAGGAGAGCACGGCTCCATCCGAATTCACCCTGGAGATAGACAAAATAGGCACCGAATGAGTGGAAGAGCAGCACGCCGCCCAGAGCTTGCGTGACGGCTCCGGCCGCGACAATCCACCACCCAAAGAATATTCCCTGGGGACGTGTAGGGGGACTCAATGCTGGAAGAGGAGCGTCAGTTCGGCTAACGCTCCTGGATCGAGAGCCGAATGATCCTGTCGCCCGGAGTGCGGGCGCTCTGTGGGTCGCGGGCGGAGATCTTGAGGGCATTGTCGAGGCCCTGGATCACCTGACCAAAGATCGCGTGCTTTCCGTCTAGCCAGGGGGTAGCGTCAAACTTCAGGAAAAACTGGCTTCCGTTGGTGTTGGGACCGGAGTTTGCCATCGAGAGAACACCCGGGCCTGAGTGTTTAAGTCCTGGGCCGAACTCATCGGCCAGCCGATATTCCGGCCCACCCGTGCCCGTTCCCGTGGGGTCTCCGCCCTGCGCCATGAATCCGGCAATCACGCGGTGAAAGGTGGTGCCGTCGTAGTAGCCGTCACGAGCCAGACACACAAAGTTGTTGACCAGGTTAGGCGCCTCGCTCGCGTAGAGTTTCGCTGTGACTTGACCCTTTCCCTCGATATCGAAGATCGCGAAGTACTCCTTCTCGGGATCGATGGCCATGTCGAAGGGCCGGTCGTATTGCTTCGGCTCCATAGCTGCTCCTCTAGCGAAGGTGCGCAAGGCGTTGTCACGTCGGGGGGGTCCGGATCTCGGGTGTGAGCTATTCTACGCGGCTAGCCGTCCGGCTCCAGTCGGGCGTCGAGATCCAGAAGCGTCTGCCGAAGCTCGTCGGTGATTCGCGCATCGGCGTCAGCCCAAAGGCCGCGTTCTTCGGCCTCCAGCAAGCGCTCCGTGATGGCTTTCAGGGCCCAGGGATTGCTGGTGCGCATGAAATTGGCGACCACCGGGTCAAGAACATACCGCTGGGCCACCGCACCGTACATCCAGTCATCCACCGCTCCGCTGGTAGCGTCGTAGCCAAAGAGGTAATCGACCGTGGCGGAGAACTCGAACGCTCCCTTGTAACCGTGGCGCATCATCGAGGAGATCCAGCGCGGGTTGATGACCCGAGCGCGCACGACTCGGCGGATCTCCTCCTCGAGGGTGCGGGTCTTGACGGACGTGGGATCGGCAGAATCGGCAATGTAGGCACGCGGATTGTGCCCCGTAAGGGCACGAACCAGAGCCACCATCCCTCCGTGGTACTGGAAGTAGTCGTCGGAATCCAGCAGGTCGTGCTCGTAATTGTCGGCGTTCTTCACGGCAACCCGCATCCGGCTGAAGTTCCGCCGCATCGCTTCGGGCGCATGCACGCCGTTTAGCCCGCGCCCATAGGCATAGCCCCCCCAGACTTCGTAGACGCGAGCGAGATCACCATCCGTGCGCCAGTTACGAGCGTCGATCAGCGGCAGCAGCCCGGCGCCATAAGCCCCGGGCTTGGATCCAAAGATGCGCGTCGTCGCGTCGCGATCGTCTCCCCCCACCTCGCGCTCGACCCGAGCGTGCTTCGCGACGAAGTTCTGGTCTTCAGGTTCTTCAAGGCCGGCAACAGCGCGCACGGCGTCATCCATCAGGCCGACCAGGTTTGGGAATGCGTCGCGGAAGAAACCGCTGATCCGGATCGTCACGTCGATCCGCGGCCGTCCCAATTCCGAGAGCGGAATCACCTCAAGCCCGGTGACTCGCTGCGTCGCGTCGTCCCAGCGAGGGCGCATGCCCAGCAGGGCCAGAACCTCCCCAATGTCGTCCCCCTGAGTCCGCATGGCCGGAGTGCCCCAGACGACGATACCGACGGACTCGGGGTACGCGGCTTCGTCGCGGAGATACCTGGCGAGAAGGTCATCCGCGAGGCGCTGGCCAGTGTCCCACGCGAGCCGGGAAGGTAGCGCGTTGGGGTCGACTGAGTAGAAGTTTCGGCCAGTTGGCAGCACGTTGATCATCCCGCGGGTGGGCGATCCTGAGGGGCCCGACGGAACGTAGTGACCCGCGAGGCCCGCCAGGAGATTGGAGATTTCATCGCGGGAGCGATCGATGCGGGGGACCACGTTGTCGGCGGCAAACGCGAGCACCGAGGCAACTCGCTCGTCGCCGAATCCCAGCACGCGTGCGGCCGCCTCCGCTGCCGATTCCGGCCGCCACCCCTGCGAATCCATCTCTGCGAGGAGGGCCGCGGAGGCGTCTTCGAGCCGGTCGATCAGCGCGCCGGCGGTTTCGGATGGGCCGCCGAATCGCTCTAGGAGGGCTGGCGGGCCAATGGCCGGAGCTGCCGGATCCGCCAGCAGCTCGGCTTCGTCGAGGCCGTACGCACCTGCCACCGCCGCGCGCAAACCGGGCCCGCCAGCCACGGGCAAGCGCAGCATGGCCGCCAGCAGCCCGAGCCGCTGCTCACCTTCAGGCGGCTGGCCCAGGGTGTGCAGGCCATCCTTGATGCGTACGTCCTTGATCTCGCATAGATACCCGTCTAAGTGCCTCAGGAAGTCGTCGAACGCTTCCGGCTCGCCGTCGACGCCCAGGTCCCGGTGGAGCTCCGCGGCCCGCACCAGCGCCCATATCTGGGCTCGGATCATCGGCAGCTTGGTCGGATCGAGCGACTGTAGCTGCGCGTAGTTGTCCAGAAGTTGCTCGAGTCGGGCCAAGTCATCGTAGGTCTCCGCCCGCATCATGGGCGGCACGAGGTGATCGATGACGACCGCGTGGGCCCGCCGCTTTGCCTGTGTCCCCTCACCCGGATCGTTCACGATGAAGGGGTAGAACAGCGGGAGATCGCCCAGTACAGCGTCCGGCGCGCAGGCAGGGGAAAGCCCCATGCTCTTGCCGGGAAGCCACTCCAGGGTGCCGTGTTTTCCCAAGTGCACTATGGCGTCCGCGCCAAAGACTTTGTCCAGCCACCAGTACGCCGCCAAATAGTGGTGAGACGGTGGCAGGTCCGGGTCGTGATAGATCGCTACGGGGTTCGCGCCAAATCCACGCGGAGGCTGAATCCCCACGAAGACGTTGCCATAGCGGACGCCCGCAATGACGATGTCCTCGTCCGAAACGTACAGCGACCCTGGCGGGTCGCCCCACTTGCTGCTCACGCTCTCCCGTAGCCTGCCTGGCAGCGCGGCGAACCACTCGGCGTATTGGTCGCCCCTGACGCGTGAAGGAGCTTGACGTAACTGCTCGCCGGTGAGGTACTCGGGGTCGTGACCGCCCGACGCAATCAGCTCATGAATCAGATCGTCTCCGCTTGCGGGGGTGCCCTCCACGAGGTAGCCGTCCGCTCGCAGCGCGGCCAGTAGCCGGGTCGCGCTCGCCGGCGTATCCAGGCCCACGGCGTTACCGATGCGGGAGTGCTTGCTGGGGTAGTTGGAGAGGAGGATGGCGATCCGTTTCTCATCGTTGGGAACGTGCCGCAGTCGGGCCAGCCGAACCGCAATACCGGCAACCCGCCGTGCCCGCTCAGGATCGGCCCGGTACACGAGCACATCCGAGCCCTCGCCCAGAGGCTCCTTGAACGAAAAGGCGGCGCTGATCACCCGGCCGTCGAATTCGGGAATCGCCACCTGTGTAGCTACGTCCAGCGGTCGAAGTCCCGCTGCGCTTTCCTGCCATTGCTGGCGCGACGTGGCGGCACAGACCCCTTGCACGACGGGGACTCCCAGGCTGCTGAGACTCGGAACCTGCCAATCCGTCCACTCCCCCCAATCCACCGAGCTCGCGCTCGCTCCGGAGGCCAGGACCGTGACGATGAGCCCGTCCACCTTGCCATCAAGGAGGCCAAGCGCCGGGACGTTGCCATCTTCATCAGGGCGCAGCGAGTAGCAGTAGACCGGAAGAGGATCACCGCCCGCGGATCGGATCTCATCGCACAACACGTCCACGAATTCGGTGTTTCCGCTCAGCGCGTGCGCTCGGTAGAACACGACTCCGATAGTCGGTGTCCCCGGCGCCACGGCTGGCGTCCAGTCGGGCCGGTACAGCCCTGCCTGGGGCATCTCTAAGGGGGCGTCGAACCCGTAGCCCTCGTTGAGGAGTGTGTCCGCGACAAATCGAAAGAAGTTCGCGACGTTGTCTACGCCCCCCTGGCACAAATATTCGAAGGCCTCGGCGACAAGGCCAGCGGGTGCGGTCGACGCCGCAAGAAGCTCCGCGTCCGGCTGCGCCTCGCCGCTGAAGGCGAGAAAGGGAACGCCGCGCTCGATGCAGGACTGGCGCAGCCGGTCGAAGCCGTCCGGCCACGCTCGTCGACCTCCGAGGAGACGGACGATGCACATCGCCTCCGTCTCACTCCGAAGCCATTCTTCGACGTCCCCGCCAGTCGAGAGATTGAAACATCGGATCTCCGGGAAATCGGGCGGCAGCAAAGAGCGCGCCCGGGACACAGCCAGCGCGTCAGTGTCAGCGGTGGTGAGGTAACGGATCACGCGGGGGCGGTGAGAGGCGGCTGGTTCGGTCGACGCAGGCCGAAGGCAAATCCACTGCCGAGGATGAACCAGAATAATGCGCCTCCGGCGACGGAAAGCGACCGAAAGCTGGCCAGGATTTCGCCGGGGAAGCCTCCTGAATCTGCACCGGGCGGGAGCACTGCGTAGATCACAGCATGCGCGGTCAGTGCGAAAATAGCAGCGGCCGCCACCGCCAAGCTGGTCGAGATATTCCGCCTCCGCACTAATCGCGCGAGCAGCAATGCGCCGAAGATGGCACCGGCGGCCAGTGCGATCGATTCGACATATGCGAGCTGCCTTACCGCGATCGTCGCGGGATCGCCAACACCGGGGGGTGTTGGCGGGTACTTGATCGCGGGAAACACCGCCGCGCACCAGTAGGCAGCCGCCGCCAGTACGAGACCGCGGGTGCTGGCCGCCCGCCCCGGAATCCAGTTCCCCGCGGCGATGACCAGACCAAATAGAAGGAGGCCCCACAAACCACCGTAGAGGACGTACCCCACGAATAGCCCGACCCGCTGACCATCCCGGGTCACAAGCCCGGCCTCCCCGGCGGGCTCGCCGTGCGCCGCTTCCTCGAAGCTGATCGCTGACTGAATGACAATTTCGGTAAAGGCCAAGTGGAACGCAGCCGCTACGACGCCAGCCGCCAGCCCCGCCAGGAGCGCGGCGCGCAAGCAGGACCCGAACGAGGGAGTCCTCACCTCAAGCATGGCCGGCGTCGCAGGCGTGGCAGCCTCCGATATCAACGAGCTGGCCAGGTGGGCCGACCTTTCTGCATCAGTGACACGGAAAGCCGGCTGCGTGACGCACGTCGTGGAAGAACTCGTGGAGAAGATTCTGGTCTCGTGCGAAATCTCCTTGCACCAAGCTCAGAGCATCACCCTGGTCAAGCCCCACCAGATATAGAAAGACTCCTGCGAGGGCTGCAGTCCCGGCGACGAGCATCCATCGCGTTGCTCGGGACTCCCATACCGTTTCGACCATGGCTTTCCTCCTTGGAAATAAAAAAACCTTGTCCGCGACGAGTGGGACAAGGGGGAAGGCGGCGACGCAGCCTTAGCCTGGGACCCTTGACTCGAGGGACTCTCGGCTTGGAGCGCCAGGTGTTCGGGCTCGACCGCTCAGAGCGGACTTACCGTTGCGGCACAGCACCGGGTTCTCACCGGTTTCCCCTGGGTTTGGCTCCGATATTCGGTTTGTGCGTTCTCCTTCGCAGTCGCTTCAGATCATAGCGGTGGCGACGCCCTCAGACAACGTTGGGCATTGGAATCTGCAGGCCGGCTTGGCCCAACCGGCCCGCCACATGCGACAGATCGGCCACTGTAGGGGCACCAGCGCTGGGTGGTGATTGGAGTATCAGGCAGGCATCAGGCTCGGGCGGGCTGTTCGCCCGGGCTGAGCAGCTTCCAGGCACTCTGCCAGGGCCATCCGTTCTGCACGTTTAGCGAAATATTCAGGATCGCCATAGCCTCCAACGCCCGCGCCATCGCTAGCGGTCCCACGTCAATGGGGCGGAATCCGATAGACCCGACCAACTCCAGCACTTGAGCCTTTGCGGTTTCGTCGTCGCCGGCAACGAAGCCGTCCGCGGGAATCCCGTCAACCGTGGGTTCGGCCTGCCGCGCCGCAAAGGCAGTATTGAAGGCCTTGATCACGTACGTTCCGGGAAGCTCGGCCTGAATGATCTCCGCGTTCGAGGTGCCGTCGATTTGCTGGGGCTCGCGCCGGTTGGTCACATCGACAAGGATCTTCTGAAAGAGGGTGGAGCCCAACTCGAGAATGATGCCGTCGACCGAGTCGAGTAATACGGCCAGGATAACGATGTCACTGGCCTCCGCGACCGCTCGGTTCGACCGGGCGGCTTCCGCGCCGGTTTCCGCCGCGACCCTCTCCGCGTCTGGAACCTTCGTAGAGCTGATTGTGACTGAATGGCCTGCCCGGACCGCGGCCCGAGACAGCGCCCGCCCCACGTTGCCTGCACCGATGATGCCGATCCTCATACCTGCGCCCTCCTAGCTCGCCGAGAGCAATTCGACGTCAAAAATAAGCGTCGAGCCCGGTGGAATGAGTGCGCCGGCGCCCTGGGTGCCATAGCCCAGCTCGGACGGAATGATCAGACGGCGTTTCCCCCCCAACAGCATCGTGGCCACGCCTTCATCCCAGCCCCGAATGACTCGGCCCAGCCCGAGCTGGAACGTGAACGGCTGGCCGCGGTCCCGCGAGCTATCGAATTTCTGCCCGTTGGTGAGCCAGCCCGTGTAGTGGACGGCGACCTGCTGGCCGGGCCGCACCGCGCCTTCGCCCACCTTCTCGTCCAGGTAGCGCAGCCCGCTGGCGGTAGTTTGAATAGAGCCATGAAGCTCGGGGATACCGGGGGCGTTTCCATCCAAAGCGGGGCCTCCAACCGAAGATGTCACGACGGGGGCTGGCGCCCCGCTCGGCGGCGGAGTCGCGCTCTCAGTCGTCCCTCGACTGGCGGTCGAGCCGGCAGCACACGCAGCCGAGACGAGCACGACAACAGCGACGACCGCCGAGAGAAAAAATCGTGGCGCGGAGAGGCGCGCAAGCGACGTTTCGGGCACCACTCTTTGTACGCGACTGCAGGCCTTTATTCCAAGGCGGGTCCAGCTTGGGCCCCGCCTTCGCCGTGTCGCCCGGACGCTGCTAGCGGTAGGCTAGGTTGCAGGAGGTGCCCTTGTATACTCAACGGCGTTCAGCACTTGGCGATGGCCTTCGTAGAGGGATACCGAGCGATCTGTGAGGTCAGTCGCGCCCAGCCCCCTGGAAATGAGTAGAGGCGCATCCGGTTCAGCTGGCGATGGTGGCGTGATCTTCAGCAGCGTCGATCACGTTCCGAAGACCGATCCGGTCGCTCTGTTTGACGCCATCGAGGCCCGATATCGGAATCGGTTTCTCTGGTGTTCCCCCGACCAGCAGACGGTCATCGTCGGGGGCGGCGCGGTCGCGACGGTTGCGGGGGGCGGGACCAAGCGTTTCAAGATCGCCTCGCGCCAATGGAGTGAAGTCTCCTCCCGCCTGGGTCACGACCACGATCCTGGGAAGCCCGCCCTCGGGCCCCTGTTGCTGGGAGGATTCGCTTTCGGGCCGACGAGTGCCAAAGCCGAACCCTGGGAGACATTCGGCAACGCTTCGCTGGTCGTCCCAGAGGTCATGCTCACTGTGTCCGAGGGGAACGCCTACCTCACGACCAACCGCGCCTCGAAATCGACCGAGGCGAAGACGCCTGACTGGCTCGAAGCCGTGCTCGGGACGAGTTACGCCCCACGCCAGGCATCCCTCGGCAATTGGCGGCTCCATCCAGCGCCATCTGCCGAGGAATGGAAGCGGCAAGTCGCCGAGCTTGCGCGACGGCTGGCCAGCGGCGCCCCGCGCAAGGTCGTCCTGGCCCGGAAATGCCTCTTGTTCGCTGGTGGGGAAATCGACGTTCCGGAAACACTCGCAAGTCTCAGGGACGCCTACCCCGACTGCTACGTGTTCGCTATTGGCAACGGCGACAAGACTTTCATCGGGGCTTCGCCCGAGCGACTCGTGAAGCTGAATCAAGGTTGGGTTGAGGCCGGAAGTCTCGCCGGCAGCATGCGCCGTGGTGCGGCCGGAGAAGAGGATGACGAGCTGTGCCGCCAGCTGTTACTCAGCCACAAGGAGCGGGATGAACACAACATCGTCACCCGTGCCCTCCGCGAGGACCTCGAAGCGGCGGGCGTGCGGTTGGACGCGCCTCCGGCGTCACCCACCGTCCGCAAGCTGCGCAACGTCCAACACCTCTTTACTCCGGTCCAGGGGCGCGTAACCACACCCCTCAGCATTCTCGACCTGGCCGGAGCCTTGCACCCCACGCCAGCAGTTGGCGGCTATCCCCGCGCGGAAGCCCTCCGCGCCATCGCGCGTATCGAGGGTTTCGAAAGAGGGTGGTACGCCGGACCCATCGGCTGGGTAAACCAGTCCGGCGACGGTGAGATGGCCGTGGGGATCCGGTCGGCGTTGATCCAGGGAACGAATGCCTGGCTTTACGCCGGCTGTGGGATCCTCCCCGACTCAGATCCGGAAAGCGAGCTCGCGGAGTCGCAGCTCAAGCTCCAGCCGATACTCGGGGCCCTGGCAGTCCGCGAGTGACCGGGCTTTCGCACACCACCGTAGCGGCCTTTGTGGACGAACTGGTCCGCGCCGGCGTCCATCATTTCGCGGCCTGCCCCGGCTCGCGCTCTACGCCGCTGGTGTTGGCCATCGCCGCTCACCGGAGCGCTCGCCTGTGGATGCACCTGGACGAGCGCTCCGCGGGCTTCTTCGGCCTCGGTCTCGCCAAAGCGACCCAGAGCCCCGTCGCGCTGCTGTGCTCGTCCGGCACCGCGGCAGCCAATTTTCTGCCCGCGGTGGTCGAGGCGTTCCTCTCCCGTGTCCCGCTCGTTGTCCTGACCGCCGACCGACCCGCCGATCTCCACGACTCGGGGGCGCTGCAGACCATCGACCAGCAGCGGATCTACGGGAGTCACGTCAAGTGGTTCACCAATCTTCCCGAGCCAGACGACTCCCAGGAAGTCGTCCGATTCACCCGCGCGGTCGCGGGACGCGCGGTAGGGCTCAGTCTGGAACGACCCCGGGGGCCCGTCCACCTCAACTACCCCTTCAGCGAGCCTCTCGTCGCGACCTTCCCCGGACCGCCGCCCCCGGCAAGCCGGGAACTCGGTCCCTACGTCGCGCTCAGCACGGGGGAGCGGCTACTGGATGGCGGACAGATCGGAGGACTCGCCGACTCTCTCGGCGGCCGACGCGGGGTCATCGTCTGCGGGCCTCAAGACGATGCGGGACTGGCGGCGCCGCTCGTTGGGCTCGCGGCCGCCCTCGGCTTTCCACTCCTCGCCGATCCGCTGTCCCAGGTGCGGTGCGGCCCCCACTATTCTGCGCGCGTGATCGACGCTTACGACACGTTCCTCCGGGATGACTCCGTCGCCGCCCAACTCGAGCCGGAGACCGTGCTCCGTTTTGGGGCGTTCCCGACTTCGAAGCCGCTCCAGAGCTACCTCGAGCGCTGGCCTCAGGTCCAACACATCGTCGTGGATGGCGGCGACGGTTGGCTCGACCCCACCCATGGCCACGCCCGGTTCGTCCACGTGGGAGAGCGACACCTCTCCCACGCGCTCACGTCATTTATTTCCCAGCGGGACGGTCTTTCCTCAGATGGCGACTGGCTGGAGCGCTGGCAGCGACTGAATCGTCTCAGCCGGGAAGCGCTCGCCGCCCACCTTTCTGTCCAGGCCGAGCTGTCGGAAGGAAAAACCTTTGCCGAGCTTGCGAATCTCCTACCCGACGGATCAACCCTCTACGTCGGCAACAGCATGCCGCTTCGGGATGTGGACACGTTCTTTCCGGCCAGCGACCGGCGAATCCGAATCTTCGGCAACCGGGGCGCCAGCGGGATCGACGGGGTCGTCTCCAGCGCCTTGGGAGCGGCGGCAGCCGGGGAGGGACCAACCGTCCTGGTGATTGGAGACATCTCCCTCTATCACGACTCGAACGGATTGCTGGCAGCCGGGCGCCATGGGCTGGACCTCACGATCGTATTGCTCAACAACGATGGGGGCGGAATCTTCTCGTTCCTGGCTCAGGCGACGCACGTTGAGCGAGAGACGTTCGAGCTGTTGTTTGGCACACCTCACGGACTGGACTTCCGGCCCATCGTAGAAGCCCATGGCGGCTGCTTTGTCCGAGCCGAAAGCTGGGACGATTTTCGTGACTTCTTCAGCGACCGCTCCGCCCGGGGCCTGCGGGTCATCGAGGTCCCAACCGAGCGACAGCGCAACGTGGAGGTGCACGTGGCCGCGTGGCGCGCGGTCCTCGATCAACTACGGGCGGCAGCGGCCACCGTGGGAGCCGACCCCAAGTGGGTCAGTTAGCGGAACGTGGCCATTCGGTAGGGGCAACGCGTGCGTCGCCCGCGGGTCAGGCGTGCCTGACCCCTACGGCGGCGAAATGGCGCTATTCGTCAGAACGGACCCACTAGCGTGCGCCTGCGCGTGAACGGCCTAAGCTTCCACGTGCAGGTCGCGGGAGCCGGGCCATCCTTGCTCCTGCTCCACGGGTTCACGGGCTCCTCCGAGAACTGGCAGCCGACCGTCGAGGCTCTTGGCGAGGGACGACGCACGATCCGCGTGGATCTCATTGGCCACGGCGAGACCGAGAGCCCAAAAGATCGCCGTCGCTACGCCGTGGACCGGGCCGTGCGCGACCTCGCCGCTGTGCTCGACGTGCTGGAAGAAAATGAGGTCGACGTCCTCGGCTACTCGCTCGGCGGGCGCGTCGCGCTCCAGTTCGCCCACCACGAGCCGCGGAGAGTGCGCCGACTCGTACTCGAGAGCGCGTCCCCCGGAATCGATGATCCGAGAGAACGGGCGGAGCGGGTCGCGGCCGACGAGGCGCTGGCGGACCGGATCGAACGCGAAGGGCTCTCGGCGTTCGTCGATTACTGGGAGCGTATCCCGCTGTTTGCGAGCCAGGCGTCGCTTCCCGCGGAAACCCGGGCCCACCACCGCGCCCAGCGCCTCCGCGGCTCCACCCTCGGTCTAGCCAACAGCCTGAGGGGAATGGGAGCGGGTGCGCAGGTCTCGCTGCGGCCTCAGCTGGCCGAGCTTTCCGTCCCGACGCTCGCGGTCGCTGGAGCGCTGGACTCCAGGTACTGCGAGATTGCCGAGCAGATGGGCGCTCTGTTGCCCAACGCCCGGACTGCCATCATTCCGGGAGCGGGTCATACCGTGCACCTGGAGCAGCCGGCGCTTTTCCACCAGGCCGTTCGAGACTTCCTTGCGACCCTGCCGTCGCAAATTGCTAAAGTGGCGCCACAAAAGGAGCAGCGGTGCCAGTGATCTGGGAATCCATCCGGGACTACACCGACATCATCTTTGACCGTTGCGGCGGAATCGCCCGAGTTGCGATCAATCGACCCGAGGTCCTGAACGCCTTCCGCCCCCAGACCATCGACGAGATGCTCGATGCGTTCCGTCAGATTCGTCACGATCCAACCCTGGGTGTAGTCCTCTTAACGGGAACGGGAACGAAGGCTTTTTGCTCCGGCGGCGATCAAAAGGTGCGGGGCGATGCCGGCTATGTTGGAGCTGATGGCGTGCCGCGGCTCAACGTATTGGATCTGCAGCGGGCGATACGGCTGCTGCCCAAGCCGGTCATCGCGGTCGTGGCCGGCTATGCGATCGGGGGCGGGCACGTGCTCCACGTCGTGTGCGACCTCACCCTAGCCGCCGACAATGCCGTCTTCGGACAGGTGGGACCGAAGGTCGGGAGCTTCGACGGCGGCTACGGCGCGGGGCTGCTGGCGCACATCGTGGGCCAGAAGAAGGCGCGAGAGATCTGGTTCATGTGCCGCCAGTACAGCGCGCAGCAGGCCCTTGCAATGGGGCTGGTCAACGCCGTGGTCCCGCTTGACCAGCTGGAGGAGACGGCGGTGGAATGGGCCAACGAGATCCTCAGCAAGAGTCCGACGGCGCTACGTTTCCTCAAGGCCGCCTTCAATGCCGACACGGACGGGCTCGCCGGTCTGCAACAACTGGCCGGCGACGCGACGCTGCTCTTCTACCAGAGCGAGGAGGCCCGGGAAGGCCGCGACGCCTTCCTCGAAAAGCGACCGCCGGACTTTACCCGCTTCCCGCGCTTCCCGTAGGGCGCAGCGTCTGCGTCCGTAGCGCGGCCGACGGGCGGGTGGGGGACAAGGCCCCGGGGCTACGTCGGGGAGAAGGTCCCGTGTACCATCGCCGCTCATGAGGATTGAGTCCTTCGCCTGGACCACCTTCCGAATCCCGCTGGTTGCTGATTTCACCACGGCGCACGGACCGCTCCGGGTCCGGGAGGGCGCCCTGATTCGGATCACCGCCGGGGGCATCGAGGCCTACGGCGAAGCCTCGACCGTCCCCGGATTTCCGGGCCCAGGCCCGGATCAAATCGTGGTCCCGTTGGAGCAGCTCGGCCGAGCGATCCTGGGCAAGCAGTCCCATGAGGCCGCGCCCTACCTTGCGCAGGCGAGGGGAAGCCCCGCGGCTCGCGTCGCGGCGGTCTGCGCTGTGGACGTCGCCCTGCACGACCTGCAGGCCCGGGAACGCGGCGTCTCCGTGGCTGCCCTGCTGGGTGGCGACCCCGCACGAGCCATCCCCGTGAATGCCACCGTTGGCAACGCTGACCTGCAGGAGGCCGCGCGCGCCGCCGAAGCGGCAGTCGCGGCGGGTTTTGGCTGCGTGAAGCTGAAGGTGGGAGTCGCCAAGTCGCTGGAGGAAGAGGTCCGACGGGTGCGTACGATCCGGGACGCGATCGGTCGGTCGACGCGACTCCGACTGGACGCCAACGGCGCCTGGGACCGGAGCACGGCTGTCGGCCGAATCCTCGCGCTCGAAGAGCAGGACCTCGAGCTGGTCGAGCAGCCTGTACCCGCGGACGACGTCCCGGGGATGGCGGAAGTGCGCGCGGCCGTGCGAACCCCAATCGCCGCTGACGAGGCTGTGGGCAGCGCCGACCAGGCGCGCCGGATCATCCTCGCCGAGGCGGCGGACGTCCTGATCATCAAGCCGCTGGGGGTCGGCGGGCTGAGCGCCGCGGCCGAGCTGATTCGCCTGGCGCGGGGCGCCCGCCTGGGGGCGATCGTGACGACCAGCATCGACAGCGGCGTCGGCATCGCCGCCGCGGTACACCTGTGCGCCATGCTCCCGGATCAGCAGTGGGCGTGCGGCCTGGGAACCGGCCCGCTCCTCGTGAGCGACCTCGGGGCCGAGCCGATTCGCGTGGTTGCTGGCGTGATGCGGATTCCAGCCCAGCCCGGACTCGGCTTCAGCCCCGATCCGGAACAGCTCGCCCGTTACGCCGATGGCTGGCACGGTATCGCGGCGTGACCGGTGCCGCGTCTCCCGCAGATGCCCTGCAGCTGCCGGACTGGCTCGCCCACCGGGCGGCGACCCTGCCCCACCGCCCGGCGCTGATGGCCAGCGCGACCACCCTCTCCTACTCGGCCCTGGACGCCGCCGTCGACGCCGTGGTCGCAGGGCTCCAGCGACAGGGGGTGCGTCCTGCCGACCGAGTGGCCTTGCTCCTGGGCAACGGCCTCGATTTCGCCTACCTCGTGCACGCCGCGGCGCGGTTCGGCTTCGCCATCGTCCCCCTCAACACCCGGCTGACCGCTCCCGAGCTGGCTTACCAGGTGGAGGATGCCGGAGCTCGCTTTCTCGTGCACGACGGCCCCAACCACGCTCCCGCCGACGCTCTTGCCGCGGCCGCACGAGAGCTCAAGCTGCTTTCCGCCCGAACCCTCGCTTCTGGCGCTGTCCCGGAACCCGAGGGGGCGGGCCTCGTGCGCGACCCGTCGCCCCCGGAGGCTCGGTGGCCGCGGCCCCCGATTCCGACCGGCGGCTTCCGGCGACTCGGCCTCTCCTCTTTGCACACCATCGTCTACACGTCCGGGACTACGGGGCCGCCCAAAGGCGTGCCGCTCAGCCTCGGCAACCACTGGTGGGCCGCGATCGGCTCCGCCCTGAACCTGGGCGTGAGCCCCGAGGATCGAATGCTGGTCTGTTTGCCGCTGTACCACGTCGGCGGCCTGTCGGCGCTGTTCCGCGGGGTCATCTACGGCTCGCCGGTCGTGCTGCACGAGGAGTTCGACGCGTCCGCGGTCAACCGCGCCATCGACGACGAGGGCGTCACCATGGTCTCGGTCGTCGCGCTCATGCTGCGGCGCATGCTCGACGAGCGCGGCGAGCGGCCGTATCCAGCGTCCCTGCGCTCCGTTCTGGTGGGTGGGGGGCCGGTCCCCGAGACCTTGCTGCGCCAGGCACTGGCGTGTGGGCTGCCCGTGCTCCAGACCTACGGCCTCACCGAGAGCGCCTCCCAAGCCGTGACCCTGTCTCCCGAGGACGCGCTCCGCAAGCTCGGATCGGCCGGCAAGCCGCTCCTGCCGGTCCAGCTCCGCGTCATGATCGACAATCGGGAAGCGGAGCCGGGAGAGGTCGGAGAGATCTGCCTGCGAGGCCCCTCGATTACTTCGGGCTACCTCGGTGAACCGAACTTGCCCGACGGCTGGCTGCCCACCGGCGATCTGGGGTGGCTCGACGAAGAGGGCTACCTCTACGTCAGCGACCGACGCGACGACCTCATCATCTCCGGCGGAGAGAACGTCTATCCGGCCGAGGTCGAGGCGGTGCTTCTCGCCCATCCGTCGGTCGAGGAGGCCGGCGTTGCCGGCCTGCCTGACCCGGAATGGGGCCAGGTCCCGGTCGCGTTCGTGAAGCTGCGCTCCGGCGCGTCGGCCCTGGCCCCGGAGCTATTGACCTTCTGCGAAACCCGGCTCGCGCGGTACAAAGTGCCACGGCAGATAAGGTTCGTGGAGTCCCTGCCACGGACCAGTTCCGGCAAGCTCCTGCGGCGGCTGCTGCGGGGAGAGCAGTAGGGCCGGCCTCCCCGGGCCAGGTGAGGGCTTTTCCTTCAGGCCAGCGAGTTCCGCGGGGATCCCGGGGCGATCTTCCGCTGCAGATTCTCCTCGGCGACTTGCTCCAGCAGCTCAGCCAGTGTCAGTGGCGATTCTCGCACCGGCGTCAGCACGAGATTCCCGCCGGCAATCTCGATCTCGCTGTTGGCCCGGATTCCTGATGCCTCCGCTGCCACCCTGGGAATCCTCAGGCTATCCCCCCTCCGTCGCGCCCGGGTCCTCACTGACGCCTCCGTATCTGCATCACTATGCGAGACGCGGCCGGAAGCCATGGGGCACGTCGGCCGGACGCCAGTGCTTCAGGAGGACGCTAATACTCCCCCGTTCTTGAGGCGCCTGATCGCCTCCGCGAAAAGCGGCGCCACCGGCACTACGTCGACGTCTACGACGCACCGGAAACGTTTAGTCTGCGGGTTCTTTCGGTCCGCGAAAACTCCGGCGAGCGGTCCGGCCCTGAAGTTGCAGTTTCCGCCTGTATGCTTCCGCCCGCTTTTTCAAATCCTCAACAGCCTCGGCCCGAAAGGCATCGGCACCGTAGAGGCTGATGCCGCGCTCGGCCCACCAGAGCGCCTTTTGAAACTCTTTTTCTTTTGCCGAACTGATACACATCTGTCTATACGTCTCAAGCAGCGGCACCTTGCCCCACTTCGCCACAAACGCTTCCCGTATGGCACCCATTTCCGAGTCGTGGCGGCGGCACGCGTCTTCATACTCTTGTAGGGCTGAGCCGAACACGTCTCGATGCTTGTAAAGGACCGCCTCTAACTGGTTGAACATGAAGTGCCGATCGAGGGGGTCGCGTTCGTCTTGCAGCAACTCCCGTAGCTTGGTGATGGCGCCAACGCCGTCGGAGGGAAGCCTCTGCATCCAACTGAGATCATATGTATCGTCGGCTTCATCAGTTGCCAACGCGTCCGAAAGGGCCGTCCTAACCGTGAATCCCAGGGGCTGTGACGCCCTGCCGGAGCCGCGCTCGAAATCCCCATGGACGTCATCGAGTTCGCGAGAGAGGAATACTCCCAGCGACCCTGGCCCGTCGTCGCTGGTGCCGGGGCCGATGATAACGGCAGGAAGGGCAATGGGCCTACGGTTGTGCTCCGTCTCAAGGGCAAGGAGGCGTGACCGATACTTGCTGGCATGCTCACGAGAAAGGTAGCCGACTTTGAGACCCTCAACCCACACTGACACGGCGTTCGGGTCATACTCGTTGTCGGATTCAGGTACGAAGGCCGCCCACGCGTGGATGCGCACACGGGCACGAGATGCTTTGTGGCCGACCAGCCGCCAGAGATTGTCTTGATGGTGGGACTCGCCCACAATTTCCATGTCCCAGAGCTCGTCAGAACGATCGGGCGCAATCCGTTCCTGGAACGTTTCCGACGCCCGACGCTCACGGGGTTCACTCGCCTCGACACCCCTTGGCGGACCCCAGAGTCGCCTTATGAGCCAAATCATTCCGCCCTTCTAGTTTCGTATTCGTGGGAAAGCACGGAAGACAAGAGGCATGCTAGCACGCGGGTGGCCCGCTGTAAACGGGCGCCCCAGAAAACTGCTGAGAACCCCTACAAGATCGCGCTTCGCCAGCCGAAGGACGGCCCCTACCTCACTTCAACCCGGCTCCCCGCCTCGCCCTTCAGCACCTCGATCCGGGCCGGCATGCGCTCGGCAAGCTCTTTGAGGTGGGTGATGACGCACACGAGGCGATTCTCCGCCCGCAGCGCATCCAGAGCTTCGGCGGCCCGCTCCAGCGCCTCGGCGTCCAGGGAGCCGAAACCCTCGTCGATGAAGATGGAGTCCAGCGCCACGCGCTGCCCCGGCGCCAGGTTGGGCAGGCTCTCGGCCATGGTGAGCGCCAGGGCCAGCGAAGCCAGGAACGTCTCGCCTCCGGAGAGCGTCCGCACCGACCTGGCCTCGTCCGCGTTCCACTGGTCCACCACGTCGAAGTCCTGCTGATTCTCGGACACCTGGAGCCGATACCGTCCCGTGGAGAGCGCCTCCAGACGCCGCGAGCCCTGTTCTGCCAGCACGCGTAGGGCCTCGCTCTGCACGAAGGCCCCGAACCGGTCGGCCCGCATGACTCGGGCCAGGTCGTCCACGACGTCGAAGCGGGCCTTGTGTCCGGCCAGCTCTTTCTCCAGGCCTTGCTTCTCCTCAACTTTCTGGCGCAGGTCCTCGAGCCGCTGGCCGATCTGCCCAATCTGATTCTGGGTTTCCTTCTCCGCCTCCAAGGCGGACTGGAGCACCGCCTGGATCGCCGCCTCGAGCGGCGGGCCGGCGTCGAGCCCTGCCACGCCGGCGCCCCAATCGGTGCCTTTCGCGGCTTCCCGCAGGCACGCCAGAGCCTGGTCCAGCTCGGCCTCGGCCCGATCCACCACGTCCTGGACGCCCTGCTCCTGACCCTCCAGGGCCGTGAGGGTGGCCCTCGCCGCGGCCAGATCCTTTTCCAGCGACTGCAGGATCGCCTGGACCTCCTGGCGCCGTTCGTGCAGTCGCGTGAGCCGACGCTGCGCCTCCTGCTGGCGACCGATCTCCTCGGCAGCCTGCTCCCGGGTCCACGCGTGGCCGGCCAACGTCGTCTTGATCTCGGCGGCCAACCGGGTCAGAGCCGCCTGGTACTGCTCCGCGGCGCGCTCGGCTTCCTGCCGCTGGGCGGCAGCCACCTGGCGGTCGGCGCTGACCCGGGCGAGGAGCACCGCGCCGGCACGTTCCGCGTCCGCGGCCCCTTCAAGGGCGCCCTCGGCCTCCGAAAGATCGGGACAAGCGATGTGCGGCAGCGCACCCACCGCCTGCCCACACACGGGGCAGGCATCCCCGGACTTCAGGTCCCGCTGCACCACCGCGGCGGCATTCGTGGTCACGGCCCGCTGGCGCTCTTCGCCCGCGATCGCCAGGTGCAGCCGGGCCGCCGCGAGCGCGTCGGCAGCCTCTGCCTCTGTGGTAGTCAGGCGCTCCTGGGCGAGTGCATGCTCGCTCACCGCCGCCTCGGCGCGCGCGTGGTCGGCGGCGGCCCGCCCCAGCTCCTCGAAGAGGCGCAGGGCGACCGCCAGCGCCGAGGTCAGATCGCCGTCGTAGCCGACGCCGGCGATCTCCCGGTCGACTCCTTTGAGCTGTTCCTCGAGGCCCGCGACCTGGACGCCGCCCTCAGCCACGAGGGCTTCGGCGGCTTTCCGCTTGCTCGCCAGGTCGCGCAGCTGGGCCCGAGCCGAATCGAGCTGAGCCCGGGCGCGGGTCACCGCCTGCGCCATCTCCCGCGCGGCGCCGAGCCGCTCGACGCGCTCCGCCAGCGCCGCTTCCCGGGCCCGCAGCGCCTTCAGCTCCCGGGCGAGGTCGGCGATGGTGTCCGGGTTGGCATCCCGGTACGCGGTGTCCAGCACGTCCTGTAGGGCGCGCATGCGCGCCTGGAGCTCCCCTCGCCGCATCTCGGCCCGCCGGCGGACGCCCTGATACACCTCGAGCCGCAGCAGGCCGCTGAGCACCTCCCGCCGTTTCGACGGGTCTCCGGCCAGGAACTCCTGGAAGCGGCCCTGGGGCAGGAGCACCGAACGGGTAAACCCGTCGAAATCGAGCCCGACGATGGCCTCAATGCGCTCGACCACGGGGCGCGCCCCGCTAGCGGACAGCACCCAGTCCAGCCCGTTCCAGCGCTCCAGGCGAATGCTGGGCTGCCCGGTCACGCGGGTCTCGCGGTGGACTCGGTACTGGTCCGCACCCGCGAGGAACTCCAGCTCCACCCACGTGCGGCTCATGCCCTGGCTGATGCAGGCACCGATGTTGGGGACACGTGAGACTTTCCCGTACAGCGCGTAGCCGATGGCGTCGATGAGCGAGGACTTCCCGGCTCCCGTCGGACCCGTGATTGCAAACAGGTCCAGGTCGGTGAAGTCCAGGCACGTGGGTTCCCGAAAGGCGGTGAAACCTTCCAGCTTCAGGGTCAGTGGACGCATCGTCTGACTCTGGCCCGAGCGCCCATTCCTAGTGCACCGTGTCGCCGCGCATCTCTTCGTCCAGCAGCTCTCGAAACAGCCGCAGCGTCTCCGCAGTCGGCAGGCGCCCCGGACCGAGATCGCTATCGTAGAACGACCGGAACAGCTCCTCGGGACCGAGAGCCGTGAGCGAGACCGGCTGCGCCGCCCGCCCCACTTCCGGTTTGACCCGCTCCACGTGGACCGCGTTTGGCAGCACCTCCCGAACCACGGCGGGCAGGTTCGCGACCGGGGCCGCCACATCCACGAACACCCGGAGCCACGCGTTACCCACGGCGTCACGATGCGCGCCCAGGTCCTCGAGCCGGACCCCCTGGGCAGCGGAGCCCACGTCGACCAAGGGCCGGCCGGCAATCGGCAGCGAGACCACTTCCGCGGGCTGCCCGGCATGGGCCTCGATCAGATTCACGAGCTTCTCCTGGCGCCGCTCGCCGAAGTCGAGCTGCAGGAGCGAACCCGAATACCAGGCCGGCGGCGACCGCCGCACGGCCTGGGGCTTGTGGACGTGGCCCAGCGCAATGTACTGCGGCCCCATGGGCAGCATCTGACGCGGGACTCCGTAGATGCCCATGGCGACCGAGAGGGGCCGCTCGCCGCCACCGACGCCCACCTCGGCCTCGTCCACGAACAGGTGACTCATCAGCAGGTTCACCGCGTCCGGTGCAAATGGCCTGGCGAGGCTGTTCATCGCCTCCTGCAACCGATGGGCATACTGGCTGATGCTCGCCGTGGGTGGCTGGGCCAGGACGGCGAAGTCAATCGCCTCCCGCTCCGTCACCCACGGGAGTACGGCGATCTGGGCCCGTTCCTGCCCGTCGCGAGACTCGAGCTCGTAAAGGCCCCCCTGCTCGGGAGCCGAAGGCCGCCCCACCGCGTGGACGTTCAGCGCCCGCAGCAGCGGCGCGACCGCGTCGATGCGGCGGGGATGGTCGTGGTTGCCGGCCAGGACCACCGCCGGGATTCCCGCCCCGTGCAGCTCGGAGAAGAAATCATACGCGAGCCGCTCGGCTTCCGGCGGCGGCGCGGCTGTGTCGAAGAGGTCGCCCGCCACCAGCACGCAGTCCACCCGCTCGTGTTTCGCGTAGGTCAGAACCTGACGTAATGCATCATGATGCTCGTTGTCCCGGCTCCTGGTCCGGATGTTCCGCCCGAGGTGCCAGTCCGCCGTATGCAGGAATTTCATTTCCCGCCCGCCCGCCCCCTGGGGGGCTTCGTCCCCCTTACCCCCTTGTTCGGGACGAGACTCCAGGAGTCCTCAAGGGGCTGCGCCAGGCAGGCATCTCCTTCTCCCATCGCGATGGGAGAAGGAGATGCCTGCCTGGCGCAGCCCCTTGAGGACTCCTGGAGTCTCGTCCCGAACAAGGGG